>NZ_JAQGJD010000163.1 GCF_028290785.1 Tardiphaga sp.
AGCGCTCTGCCGCGCTCAGCGTCGCGAAATCAAAATCGATGGCCATGGCCGTTCCTTGCATGGTGCATTGCAGCGTCATCTAGGACGCAGCAAGGAACGCCGTCAACGCCGCTCCGGGGAACTTACCTAACCGAGATCGCTCGAGGTCCGCCTACCGGCGCCGAAGCACGAACAGAACGCCCTTGACCGCTACCCCGGCTTCGAGCCTCAGCACCGTTGGCTTCTGTTCTACAATCTCGAAATGCGGCGCGGTCAGCGCTGCCAGATAGGCCTCGGCCTGCGCGAACCGCCCCGAGGGTAACACTTCAAAATCGCGTTCGCGCGCCGATTCGATACTCGCCGCGAAAATTCCGCCCTGCACGGTTGCCCGCGCCACAGCAGCGATCAACTCGTCGAGCCTTCCGAAGTAGATCAGCAGATCGGCCGCAAAGACGAGATCGAAAGCCCCCGGCTGCGAATCAAGAAAATCGACAGCCTCACACTTGGTGAGCGCGTGATAGGTCCCGCGCTTAGCGGCCTGGGCCAACATCTGGGCCGAGAGATCAACGCCGACAAGGCGGTCTCCAAGGCGAGCCAAAAATTCGGCGGCGAGACCCGTCCCGCAGCCGAGATCGAGCATATGGGAGAAGGTCGAGCGCTGGCCTCCGACAAGCCCCGCCAGATCTCGCGGCACCTGATAGCCGAGCACGCCGACCAGCTTGTCGTCGAAGCCGGCGGCGAACGAATCGAAGTAGGTCTCGACATAGGCAGCCGGCACCTCGTCGATCGGCTTCCCCGCGACGGCATTGTTCAGGTACTGCTGGACGGGATCGTCGGGATCCCGCGACAGCCGCCATTCTCCGACCGCTACAGCCGCGTCTGGATAGCCATAGGCGCTGAACAGCGAGAATCCATCCCGGGTGATCTGATCCAGCGATTCGATTTCCGCGCCGGCCAGCGCGGGATAATCGGCAAGTGCCTGTTCTATATTCCCCACAATGATGGCGGCAAATGTTCGTGCGCGGGCGAATTTTCGCAGGCTATGGCCTTCGAGCGGCGCGTACTCTGACGCCCTGGCATAGGCTTCTGCGCTTTCAGCGAACCTGGCGGCCGTATATTGCGCGTTGCCCAGGGAGACATAAACGATCGCATCGGCATCGCCGCGCGTAACGATATCACCTAGCCGGACGGCCGCTTCTTCAAAGCGAAAGGTCTTCAGATATAGCAGACCCAGCCCGAAGCTCGCGTCGGTCAGACCGGGATCGAGCGCAAGCGCGCGCAGGAAGGCATGCTCGGCGCGTTCGGCAGGCCCCATTCCGTCGACGAGGATGGCGTATTGCAGCCAGGTCGCGGCATGCGTGGCATCCATGGCCAGTGCCTTGCGCGCGCAGACCACGGCCAGCGCCGTCCGGGACATTTGCTGATAGGCCGCCGCGAGGTCGCGCCAAAGCCAGACTTCATCGGGCGCTAGCGACAGCGCCGCCAGGAATGCCGCGATAGCACGCTGCTGATCGCCCGACCTGCGGCACATCACCCCGAACTGGCGCAGCGCCAATACCGGCGATTCAGATTTCTCCAGCAGATCGACAAAGGCAGGGGTTTCAAGCTTCCACCGACCCAGCGTCCCGGCGTCGCCTTCCGCAGCCAGCAACGCGAGCGCCGCGTCATCCGCGCTTTGGTCCAAAAAATCCATTCCGGGCATCGCCTCTTAAAGACGACCTTGGATCGCCCTGCTCACATCCGTTCGCGGATGTCATATCCGAGTCGGGCACTCGCAAGAGGAAGGTTGGGGCACACACACACAGAGGATTCAGAAGCCACGCCCGGAGGCATCCGACCATTCTCAATGAGTGCCGGAGATGAAGTTGGCGATCCCGGCATGACTCGAACATGCGACCTACGGTTTAGGAAACCGTCGCTCTATCCGGCTGAGCTACGGGACCGCAAGACCCGCGGATGAAGCGGGGCTTGGCGACTCCATACCAGAGCACGGCCGTGATCGCCAGCCCGGCCGAGGTGACGGCCACCAGCCTTTCCAACGCCGCGGCCAGCCTTTCCACTCATCCGCCCGCGGCCTGGAGCTGCGATGCCTTGGCTCGAAGGTTGGAAGCCGCCGACATCCCGACAACGTCCTTGCCCTGGTGATCCACGGTCGATACCGGGATTCGAATCCGCAATCGGCAAGCAAAGTATAGTGACGAACGGGCGATGAGAGCCGCGTTCAAGAACAACGATGCGGAACATAAGTGAGCATTTTGCCTTACTTGGATGCAGTTGGATTTGTTGGAAAAGTGGAGCTGGCACGGTTGAAAAAAGGTCTGAAAATGGCGAGAATTGATTTCGATGCTTTACCGGGACGGGCTTGTGGCTGGATCACGCAAATTCGCGCTGTTGGCAATCGCCGGGCTTAGCGGCCTCGCGCTGCTGCCTTCGCGCGCGCATGCGCAATGGTGGACTGCGGCTCCTGCCGACTTTGAAGATTGTGCCGAGCGCGCGGAAAAATCCGTGGGGTCGAAGGATGCCAAGTCGGCCGCGTTGTCGCATTGCGAGAGCAAATTCGCCGGACGCCGCAAGGCCGGCGGTGGCTACGCTTATTATGACTTCATGCAGAATCGCAGCTTCGACATCGCCGGGCCCAATCCGAGTGCGGCCGAACAAAAGATGATCGACGAGCAATACACCCGTTATCTCGACGATCATCGCCGCACCGTCATTGTCGCAGCCTTCGCCGAACAGCAGCGCCAGCAGGTGGCCGCGCTACCGGCCGAGGCGCCGCTACCACCGCCCGCGGCAACCAAAGAGACGAAGCCTGTCGTCGCCATGCCGAAGCCCCGCCCGAAGGGCGCGAACTGTGCCGCCGAGCCCTTGGCCTGCGGCTGGTCGAGACTGTCGGATGGGCTGAAGGATCTGAAGAAAACGCTCTTCGGTGCCCCGGCAAAGACCAAGGGCGGCTGAGCGCTTCAATCCGTGATCACCATCGCCCAGAACATGCGATAGGGCGATTTGGCATTGGCCACCGAAGCCACGCCGACTTTTTTAGCGCCCGGCATCAGCAGGTTCTCGCGGTGCCCGGCGCTGTCCTCCCATTGCTTTAGCGTTTCAGGGAAGGTCAGAAAGCCGGCGGCGATATTTTCGGCGGCCTTCGATTTGCGCAATTTCGCGATGCGCGCGGGAAACAGCCCGGCCACGTCGTGGCTGACCTTGCCGCTGGTGGACATCGCCTGCGCCTGAAACAACGCGACCTCGTTGAGCTTGCTGTCCAGCGTCACGGCCGACAGGCCATGGGCGCGGCGAAAGGTGCTGATCTGGCGGGCATAGTCGTCGGCCATAGCAGGACCGAGCACGGTGACGACCATCGTGGCGGCAAGGGCAAGTACTTTCAGGCGGTTATGCGGCATCAATTCGATCCAAGGAGCGTGGCGAAGGCGGGTCGCGTGCGTCACTCAGGGAATGGGGGTGGAGGCGGGTTGCTGGGGTAGCGGACATCGCCACCGCGCCGATAGCCGCGCACCGAGGGGTCGTCGGCCTCGCCATAGCGAAGTCATACATGGCCCGATCGTAACGAAGCGAGCGCAGCGGCACGTTGCGGTCGCAGAGTCCTTCGAATGTTTCGCCCGGATTTTGTGGGGTCGCGGCGCCGATCGCTTCTTCGGCGAAAGCCTGGCGGCCTGAAGCACTTGCGCCCCAGGCCGCCAGATTTCAGAAGTGAATCTTACTTCTTGGCCTTTTTGGCCTTCTTCACGGTTTTGGCGGTCTTCGTGACCTTGGCGGCCTTTGTGACCTTCTTCACCTTACGGCGGCGATGACCGAGCGGGATGCCGAGCTTGATGGCCTTCTGGCGCAGCGAACCGCCGGTGCGCTTCATCGCCTTGGAGATTTTCTCCAGCGGCGTCTGAGCCTTGGAGTGCTCCTTCAGCGTCTTCACGTCTTCTTTGGTGTATTCGCGGCGCACGAGTTTTTTCTTTGCTGCCTTGGCCATTGTAGCTCCGATTCTTGAGTTGAGTAATTCGATCAGCACACTTGTTGCGGATGAAATGAAAGGATCCAACGTCCGGTTCGACGCACGAATGCGCCCACCATCGTCAAATCACACAGCTATCTATACTAGAGAAGTACAGAAGGACATAGCCCCTGATGCCACAGTGCAGTGTTCTGAATTGCACTTGTTTTGTTCTTCTTCCCCGGGACCGCCCGTATCATGCCGCATTTGCTAGTTGACTAGATTGTGAGTCGCTCGCCCCCCCGTTTATGTGGCGTTTACCCAAAACACATGCTTGCTACATACTTTATTGAGTCCGGCAACTCCAATAAGTCGCGTTTAAGGAATCTTAGGCGGAAGATGCTACCTACCTATTTTCACTAGAATAGGTTTTCAGCCGTGCCGATTGGTTCATCATCCAGGATCAGCCTTTTCCGCCGCGCCCAGGGCGGCAACGTGGCCGCTATTTTTGCGCTGGCGCTGGTGCCGATGCTGTCGGCCGTCGGGTGCGCCATCGACTACACCCGGGCCGCGCAAATCCGCAGCCAGCTGCAGAACGCGGTCGACGCCGCAAGCGTGGGTTCAATCGCCGTGGCGTCGCCGGGATATGTAGCAGCCGGCACCATGACATCGGACGGGCCGATTCCGGCGGGCGTTACCGACGCCACCAACCTGTTCAACGGCGGCATGGCCGGCAAGGCCGGCTATACGCTGAACAGTCTCACGGTCACCGTCGCCAAGGCGTCCAGCAAAGTCACCTCGACGGTACAATTCTCGGCATCGGTACCGACGACGTTCGCGGCGGTCATGGGCTGGAAGGCCCTGACCGTCACGGGCACATCGACCTCGACCGCCTCGATGCCGCCCTATATCGATTTCTACTTGTTGCTGGACAATTCGCCCTCGATGGGCGTAGCCGCAACGCCGGCCGACATAACCCTGATGCAAGCAAAGACGGGTGGCTGCGCTTTCGCATGCCACGATACGACCACGTCGAACAGCAACTACGATATTGCAAAGAAATGGAACATTTCAACGCGAATCGACGTGCTGCGAACCGCGACCCAGCAGTTGATGGACACCGCTAGCACGACGGCGATCTATCCGAACCAGTTCAGAATGGCGATCTACGACTTCGGCGCATCTTCCAAGACGATCGGACTGCGGAACCTGTTTTCGCTATCGACGAGCCTGCCAAGCGCCAAGACGGCCGCTGGCACGATCGACCTGATGTCGGTCGAGGGCCAGAACGACAAGTGGACTGCCGATAAGGACACGCCGTTTACGGACGTTTTTCCTCTCATCGACAAGGCCATCAGCGCGCCGGGGAGTGGCACGTCCTCCGCGCCGCTCAAGTATCTGTTTTTCGTGTCTGACGGCGTCGCTGATGAAAGCAACGCGGCCTGTCTCAAGCCGCTGTCTGGCGCCACTCGCTGCCAGTCACCGATCAATCCGGCCTTGTGCAAGACGCTCAAGGACCGCGGCATCAAGATCGCGGTCCTGTACACGACCTATCTGCCCCCGGTCGATAACTGGTACTCGAGCTGGATCGCCCCTTTTAATACAGGCCCTTACGGCCCGTCTCCGAACAGCGAAATCGCCACCAACATGCAGGCCTGCGCCTCCCCCGGCTTCTATTTCGAGGTCAGCCCGACGGATGGCATTTCGCAGGCGATGAATACGCTGTTTCAAAAGGCCGTCGCCGACGCCCGCATCAGTAGCTGAGGCTGAATCTTACCCGCGAATCTGCGCTGCCGTGAGGCCGGGCGATCCGCCGCCCGCCTCAGCATCCTTGACGAGCGCCATGACCCGCCGCGCCAGCGGAGCGTCGATACCGTGCTGCGCGGCCAGTTGCACAATCACGCCCTGCAGATAGTCCACCTCGGTGCGGCGGCCGCGCTGCAGGTCCTCCCACATGGACGAGCGCGCATTGGCATCGATCTTCATGGTGCGCCCGAGGAGCGCGTTGAACAGGCCATTTGGCAATCGCAGCAGATGCGGCGTCAGGCCAGCCGGGATCGGCGTCGGCGACACCGGCCGGATCCCCTCCGCCTTCAGCACCGCGAGGCCCTCGGCCATCTGGTCGGCGAACAGCCTGCGCCATTCGTGTTGCGCCAGTTGGGTGCGCAACGGCAGGCCGGACAGCGCGTTGAGGGCATTGTTGAGATTGACCAGCAGCTTGCCCCACTGCACCCCGTCGATATTGTCGGTCGCGCGCACCGCCAGATGATCGACCGACAGCGCCGCAGCGGTGCCCGCGGCGTCCCGCGCGATAACGATGTCGCCGGATGTCGCACGGTGGATGCGGCCATCGCCCATCGCCATGACGTTGAACGCCACCATGCCGCCGAGCACGCGATGGTTCGGCAGCCGCTCCCGCAGCACGGCAACATTGCCGACGCCGTTTTGCAGGCTGACGACAGCGGTATCGTTTGGGGCATGCCGGGCGATCAACTCGGCGACCGCCGCGGTGTCGGCGCTCTTCACCGTCACCAGGATGATGCCGACCTGCGCAAAGATCGCGGGATCGTCGGACAACGCCAGCCGGTCCGCGGCGATCGTGCGGTCGAGCCCCTCGAAGCTGGTCAGCCGGAGGCCATGGCCGTGCATCTCATCGATAACGCGGCGACGCGCCAGCATCGATACGCGGCGGCCCGCCGCGACCAGCGCGCCACCGACATAGCAGCCGATGCTGCCGGCGCCCGCGATACAGATCGGCCGTTCTGCGATCACTTCATCACCCGTTCATCTGCCGACCGCTAGTAGCAAAATGCCGCGCCGCTGGCTATCGGCGGAACCAGCGCGGCTTGTAAGCGTCATACCGCACCGCTATGTTCCCTTCCGGGCTGGTACCACAGGAGATCACCATGGGTTTGCTCGACATTCTGAACGGCATGGCCAACGGCCCGCGCGGCCCCAGCGATCCCAACGACAAGAGCGAAGGGATGTCGCCAATGACCATGGCGATCCTCGCGCTGCTGGCCTACAAGGGCTACAAGCATTTTTCCGGCAATCAGCCAGGACAGGGGCAACCGCAAGGTCAGCCGCAACTTCAACCGCAACAGGCCCCCGCGCCGAATACGATTCAGGCCAACGCGCCCGATAGCGGCGGCCTCGGCGGGATGCTCGGCAACATTTTCGGCGGAAACGGCGGCCAGGCCGGCGGTCTGGGCGGCCTTCTGAAAGGTCCGCTCGGCGGCCTGCTAGCTGGCGGAGCGGCCGGCAGCGTGCTCAGTGGCGGTCTCGGCGACCTGCTCAAACAATTCCAGCAGAACGGCCATGGCGAAGTGGCGGACTCCTGGGTCGGCCCCGGTCCCAACAAGCAGATCGCACCGAACGATCTCGGCGCTGCACTCGGCGCCGATCAGATCGAGCAGTTGACATCGCGCACCGGCATGTCGCGCGAAACGCTTCTCCAGGAATTGAGCCAGGAGTTGCCCGATGCCGTCAATGAGTTCACGCCGCACGGCCGCTTGCCGACGGAAGACGAAGCCGCGTCGCGCTGGGTTTAGTCCGCGTCATTTTGTAAGAAGGATATTGCCATGCTCTGGATACTCGTCATCGGCTTCGTCGCCGGAATCATCGCCCGGATGCTGTCGCCGGGCCCCAACAATCCCAGCGGGTTCATCCTGACCACCGTGCTGGGCATCGCCGGTGCGTTTCTCGCAACTTTCATCGGCCAGCAGATCGGTCACTACGGACCGAACCAGGGTGCCGGCTTCATCACCGCCACCCTTGGCGCCCTGATCGTCCTGTTTATCTGGAACAGGCTGGTGGCGCGTCGCGTGATTTCCGATCCGGGTCAGCGCTACTAAGCACTTGCTAATCTCTCCCCGCCTTCGCGGGGAGAGATGACTATTCAAATCAGCCCAGATGCATGCCTGCATCCATGCGGACCAGTTCGCCGGTCATGTTGCTCGATGGCGGCGTGGCCAGGAAGCAGATCAGGCCTGCGACATCCTCCGCGGTGGACGCGAGCTTCAGCGGCACCTTGGCAATCACGGCGTCGCGCACCTTCGCCGCCGCTTCCGCGCCGCGGCCCTTGGTGAACCACGGCGTATCGATATAGCCCGGACATACGGTATTGACGCGGATCAGCGGCGCCAGCGCGCGCGCCAGCGAGAGCGTGATCGAATTCAGCGCGCCCTTGCTGGCGGCATAGGCTACCGACGATCCGGCGCCGGTGAGGCCCGCCATCGACGAGACGTTGACCACGGCAGAAGCGCGGCCCGACGCCTTGGCGCCGGCTTCCAGCAGCGTGCGCGCGGCGCGCACCATCTGGTACGGCCCGATCGTATTGACGGCGTAGATCTTCTGAAAATCCTCCGCAGACAATCCATCGAGATCGCCGTGCGGCACATGCTTGGTCATGCCGGCGTTGTTGATCAGCGCATCGATCCTGCCCCAGGCCTCGGCCGCCGCGACGATCTTCTTGCAGTCCTCGTCCTTCGAGACATCGCCCTGCACCACGACCACTTCGGCCGCGCCAAGGCTGCGGCACAATTCGGCGGTGGCGTCGGCTTCCTTCGCACTCGATGCATAGTTGATCACGATGCGGGCGCCGCCCTTGGCGAGAATGGCGGCGGTCGCCGCCCCCAGACCGGACGCCGACCCGGTAATCACCACGCACAAACCATCCTTCGACATCTGCATTTCCCCTGATGTGTTTTCCAGCCTTGTCGCGATCTAGCACGGCGGCAGCGGACTGGTATACAACACAGCGCAAGTTCGTTTCGCGGAATAACGCCTCGGCGCCCGCATGTCGTCACCGCAGGCCGCCCTGCGGGCAGGTGCGCTTGTCATCCCCGCCGCTTTTCCGCATGTTGATCCGCAACAAACGGCAGCACCCCATGCGCGGTATTCCCGCCCCATGAGAAGGGCGCTTGCAAGCGGGGAAACATCGTGACCGACACCGACAATATTGTTGCCGAGACCGCGGAGCGCATCTTCGCCGATCTCGCCGACAGTCAGATGATTGCGAAAAGCAAGGACGGCGCCTGGAAGGCGCCGCTGTGGCAGGCACTGGCCGACAACGGCCTGCCGCTGTCCTGGGTGCCGGAAGATTGCGACGGATCCGGCGTCAGCCTGGCAGAAGGTTTTGCGGTATTAAGCGCCGCCGGCCGTAGCGCGGTTGCCGTGCCGCTGGCCGAGACCATGCTGGCCGGCTGGTTGCTCGCACAGGCGAAAATCGCCTCGCCGGAAGGCATGATAACCGTGGCCCCGGCAAGCCCGAAGGACCGCCTGACGTTGAATGCCGACGGCACCGTGAGCGGCCGTGCCCGCGGCGTACCGTTCGCCACCGAGGCGAAGCATATCGCGGTGGTTGCCAGCGGCATCGGCGGCGTTTCGATCGCGCTGATCGAGGCCAATGCCTGCCGGATCGAGGCCGGGCTCAATCTGGCTGACGATCCCTCCGACACCGTGACTTTCGATCATGTGAAGCCGCTCGCGAGCCACCCGGCGCCGTCCGGCTTCGACCAGAACGGGCTGATGCTGATGGGCGCGCTGGTGCGCAGCCTGCAGATCGCGGGCGCGCTGGAAACCATGCTGGGAATCAGCGTGCAGTATTCCGGCGAGCGCGTCGCCTTCGAGAAGAAGATCTCGAAATTCCAGGCGGTGCAGCACAACCTGGCCAAACTCGCCGGCGAAACCTCGGCCGCGCTCGCCGCCGCGAGCTCCGCCGCCGATGCGCTGTCGGGCAGCGCCTCCGACGACGACGCGATCTTCCTTGAAGTCGCTTCCGCCAAGATCCGCTGCAGCGAGGCCGCCGAAAAGGGCGCCGCCATCGCGCATCAGGTGCACGGCGCGATCGGCTTCACTCGGGAACACGTGCTGCATCGCTATACGCTGCGCGCGCTGGCGTGGCGCGACGATTTCGGCAGCGAGAGCCATTGGGCGGTGGAGCTCGGCCGGCTGGTGGCCGCGCGCGGCGCCGATGAGCTGTGGCCGCTGGTCGCTTCGCGCTGAACAACACCGATCAAGACTGCTGAAGAAGCGAGACTCCTCATGACCGCAGCCCTTCGTTTCGATCCGATCCGCCTGCCCCCGGAATGCGAGGTGCTGCGCCGGGAGGTACGCGCCTTCCTCGCCGAGGAAATCGCCGCCGGCACCTTCGATCCGCACAAGCCGCAGCGCGAAGACTCCGACGCGCCCGAATTTTCCCGCCGCGTCGGCGAGCGCGGCTGGCTCGGCATGACCTGGCCAAAGCAATATGGCGGCCACGAGCGCAGCTTCCTGGAGCGCTACGTCGTCACCGAGGAAATGCGCATTGCCAATGCACCGACCCGGCGATTCTTCGTCGCCGACCGCCAGAGCGGTCCCGTGCTGCTGAAATACGCGCCCGAGCACATCAAGATGGATATCCTGCCGCGGATCTGCCGCGGCGAGGTGTGCTTCTCGATCGGCATGAGCGAACCGAATTCCGGCTCCGACCTGTTCGCCGCCAAGACCAAGGCCACCAAGACCAACGGCGGCTGGCTGATCAACGGCAGCAAGATCTGGACGACCTCGGCGCATATCGCCGACTACATGATCGCGATCTTCCGCACCTCGCCCTCCACCAAGGAAAATCGCCGGCATGGCCTGACGCAGTTTCTCGTCAACATGAAGCAGCCGGGCATCGCGGTGAATCCGATCGCGCAGATCACCGGGCAGTATGAATTCAACGAGGTGGTGTTCACCGATCACTTTGTGCCCGACGACCATATGCTGGGCGAACTCGACGGCGCCTGGAAGCAGGCCACCAGCGAACTCGCCTATGAGCGCTCCGGCCCGGAGCGTTTTCTCGAGACCTATTACGTGCTAACCGAACTGGTCCGCGCCGTCGGCAACCATCCGGACACCCGCAGCGCCGAAGGCATCGGCCGGCTGGTGGCGCAACTGCACACCATGCGGCGAATGTCGGTGTCAGTGGCCGGCATGCTGCAGGCCGGCCGCGAGCCCGTCGTGGAAGCCTCCATCGTCAAGGACATCGGCACCCTCTGGGAGCAGCAATTGCCGCACCGCGTGCGTGAGCTCGCCGCCTTCGTCGATGCCGACGCCAGCAACCACGCCACGCTCGACGAGATGCTGTCCTTTGCGATCAAGACCGCGCCGAAACTGACGATCCAGGGCGGCACCACCGAAGTACTGCGCGGCATCATCGCCCGCGGGCTGGGGCTGCGGTAACCAGTCATTCCGGGACGGGAGCGGCGACAGCCGCGAGCGAACCCGGAATCTGGAGATGTTCAAAAACAGTTCGGGATTCCGGGTTCGCACCCGGCTCGCGCCGTGTGCGCCCCGGAATGACCACCAGAAACGAGGAAACACATGACCACCTATAAAGACATTGCCGTCGAGACCCGCGGCCACATCGCGATCATCGAGATTCGAAAGCCGCCGTTCAATTTCTTCGACATCCTGCTGATCCAGCAGATCGCCAATGCGCTCGACGAAATCGACGCCGATCCTGAAATCCGCGCCACGGTGCTGTGCGCGCAGGGCAAGGCGTTCTGCGCCGGTGCGGATTTCAGCGATCCCAACCGCAAGGAGACCGAGGCCGCGGCGAAGAGCGGCGATCCCGCCGACAACCTCGGCTCGATCGGTCATCTCTACATGGAAGCGGTGCGCATTTTTCGCGCCAAGAAGCCGATCGTCGCGGCGGTGCAGGGCGCCGCGATCGGCGGCGGGCTTGGCCTTGCGGTATCTGCCGATTTCCGCGTCGCCTGTCCGGAAACGCGCTTCGCCGCCAATTTCACCAAGCTCGGTTTCCACCCCGGCTTCGGCCTGACGGTGTCGCTGCCGGAGGTGGTCGGCAAGAACAACGCCGAGCTGATGTTCTACACCAGCCGCCGCGTCGGCGGCGAAGAGGCGCTGAAGATGGGCCTCGCCAATATCCTGGTGCCGCAGGACCAGGTTCGCGATGCCGCCATCAAGCTGGCGGAAGAGATCGCGGAATGCTCGCCGCTCGGCCTGCTATCGACCCGCGCGACCATGAAAGGCAACCTCGCCGACCGCGTGGCGAAGGCCACCGCGCATGAACTCGCCGAACAGACGAGATTGCGGGCGACGGAAGATTTCAAGGAAGGCGTCAAGGCGACAGAAGAACGACGGGTCGCGAATTTCAAGGGACGATAGTTGCGTCGTCGTCCCCGCGAAGGCGGGGACGACACACGACCTATGAGCCCTTCCGCACCACCAGCGCATCGACGATGGTGACGCCCTCGCCGGCCGGATGCACCAGCACCGGGTTGAGTTCGATCTCAGCGATCTCTTTCGTGAACTGCGCCGCCAGTTGCGACACCTGCGCGATCAGTGCCGCCAGCGCCGGCCCATCGGCCGGGGCGGCGCCGCGGAATCCATTCAGGAGCGGCGCGGCCTTCAGCTCGCCGAGCATCATGGCCGCCTCCTCCGCGCTGACCGGCGCGGGGCGATAGATCACATCCTTGAACAGCTCCGTGGTGATGCCGCCGAGACCGACCATCACCATCGGCCCGAAGGTGGCATCCTGCAGCGTACCGACGATAATCTCGACGCCCCGCTTCGCCATCGGGCCCACCAGCACACCCTGGATGACCGCATCCGGCCGATGCGTTCGCGCGCTGGCGAGCAGCGCGTCGTAGGCGGCAGCGGCCTGGTCTTTCGTCGCGATGTTGACCCGCACGCCGCCAACCTCGCTCTTGTGCGGAATGTCGCGCGACTGAATTTTCATCACCAGCGGGAAGACCGATGCATCGATTGCACCATCCAGGCCGGCTTTGTCGGTGACCAGTGTCTCATCAGGCAGGCTGACGCCCGCCGCGCGCAGCAGCGACTTGCTGTCGCGCTCGGACAACGTCGCGGGTTCCAGATATGCGGACAGGTCGGTCAGCGTGGTAGCAACCAGCTTCGTCGCTGCAGGCAAGTTGAATTTCGCGTATTGCGTCAGTTGGCGCAACGCTACCGCCACATGGGCCAGCCCGGACAACACCACCACGCCGGATTGCGCCAGGCCGGTGCGCGCGAAATTCGACGGCAGCGTGTAGGACCAGAACACGATCGGCTTGCGCTGCGCATCGATGACAGGCTTCAGCTCCGGCATCTTGAACGGCATTCGGGTCTCGCTCGACAGCGAGATCACCACCAGGATGGCATCGACCTCGTCGGAGCGATCCAGCAGCTCGATGGTCTTCTGCAGGCCGCCGCTATGCACCGCCTGCGCGGTGATATCGACCGGGTTGCGCGGCGATCCATAGGACGGGATCAGCCCGCGGATCGTTGACTGCACGCCCTCCGACAATTCCGGCACGCTCAGGCCCTGCGCCGATAGCGCATCCGCCGCCCAGATGCCCGCACCACCGGACACGGTCACCACGGCGATGCGGTTGCCCTTCGGCAAGGGGGTGGTGGTCAGCACCGCGGCGATGGTGACGGCCTCGTCGAGGTCGTTGGAAACGACGAAACCATATTTGGCAAACACCGCGTCATAGGCCGCGGTCCAGCCGGCCATGCTGGCGGTGTGCGACGCCGCGCCCCGCTCGCCGGCGCCGGAGCGGCCGACCTTTGTCACGATGACGGGCTTGCCGGATTCAGCCGCACGGCGCGCCGCGGCGAGGAATTTGTCGGTATCGCGAATGCCCTCGATGAACAGCAGGATCACGTTGGTGGCGAGATCCTGCACTAGGTAATCGAGCAATTCGCCGGCGCCGAGATCGGATTCATTGCCGGTGGAAATCACCGTGCTCAGCGCGATGCCGAGCGCCCTGGCGCGGTTGTAGATGGCAAAACCGATACCGCCGGACTGCGCGACGATGCCGATCCGCCTGGTGGTGGCCAGCAGGCGCGGCTGCTCGGGCTTCACATCCACCGTCGGACTAAACGTGGCGGCGACGCGCTTCAGCTCGTTAAAATATCCTTCAGCATTCGGGCCGGAGATCCGCATGCCAGTCGATTTCGCCAGCGCGGCGATAGCGTCCTGCATGGCCGTGCTGTTGCCGCCCTCCTCCGCGAAGCCGGAGGAAATGACGATCGCGTTCTTGACGCCGACGGCGGCGCATTCCTTGAGTGCGCCGAGCACGGCGGGGGCGGGAATGATGACGATGGCGAGGTCGATCGGCTGGCCGATCGCAGTGACGGTCGGATAGCAGGCCAGGCCATCAATATCGGGATAGTTGGGATTGACCGGGTAGATCGCGCCGGGAAAGGCGTTCTTGCGCAGGAACGCCAGCAACAGGCCGGGGATTTTCTGCGTATCGCGCGAGGCGCCGATGATGGCGATGCTGGCAGGTGCGAAGAAGGAATCGAGCGGATGCGAAGCGACGGCCATTCGACGACGTCCTTGTTCTTATTATTGTTACTGACGTCAGCTCAGGCGACGATGTGGAACGTCACGCCGCCGAGCAGGAACGAGTCGCCGCCGCACGGGCAGCCGCGCGAGCGCGCGGCGTCGCGCACCTGCGCGACGTCATGGACGCGAAACGTCAGGCCGCTCATGGCGTCGCCGGCGCCTTTGACGAAATGAAACGTGCAATTGACCAGCGCGATCTCGGGATGGTCATGCTCGCCCCGGCCGACGGGAATGCCGATGATGCGGCTCCAGTGCTGTGCGAGGCCATCGGGATCGGCGCTCTGCATCTCCACGGCGATCAGCGCCAGCGTCGTGTCCTTCCGGATCGATTGCTGCCAGTCCGGCCCCGCGGGCGGGTATGGTCCCAGAATATCGTCGCTGCCGTCGGTATGGTTGAATTCGATGAAGGCGGCGCGGCAATCGCGCGGGTGCAGTTGCACGCCGTGATAGGGCGGATGGTCTATGACGTTGGCAATGCGCACGCCGATGGATTCGGCGTTGCGGCCGCGCTCGTCGGGATCGTCGCAACTGAAGATCGCCATGTAGCCGCCGTGGCCGTGGCTCTTGTCGAGAAAGCGCCCGGCCGCGGTGCCCGGCTGGGTCGGGGCGATCACTTCGAGCAACGTAGAATCGACCGGCAGCAGCGCGTTCTCGAGGCCGTATTTGGCGACGTGGGGATCGCGGTAGCAGACCTCGAGTCCCAGGATGACCTGGACGTCGCCGACCAGCGGCTCCAGATGCGGCGCTACCAGACAGATTTGGCGGAGCCGCATCTCACCCATCTCAGTGCCCCTGGAAAGCCGGCTTGCGTTTCTCGATGAAAGCCTTTGCGGCCTCCTTGTGATCGTCGGTGTCGCTGCAGCGCGTGTGATGGATCGCCTCTGCGTCGAAGCAGGCCTCCAGCGACATCGTCTCGGCATTGTTGATGTTCGTCTTGATATAGCCGAGCGTGACGGACGGGCCCTGCGCCAGTGACATTGCGAGTTCGTGCGCCGCCGTCTCGACCTCGCCGTCGTCGACCACCTTCGACACCATGCCGAGCGCAAGGGCCTCCTGCGCCGTGAGCACCGGGGATAGCAGATAGAGCTCCCGCGCCTTAGCGCTGCCCAGCATCTGGGTGAGAAAATAGGTGCCGCCGTAGTCGCCGGAGAAGCCGACCTTGGCGAAAGCCGTGGTGATCTTGACCGAGGCGCTGGCGACACGCAGATCGCAGGACAGTGCGATCGAGAGGCCCGCACCAGCAGCCGCGCCGTCGAGCTGCGCTACCACCGGCTTTGGCATCTGGTGCAGCAAGCGCGACACCTCCATGCCGCGGCGGAGGTTGGCGCGCTTGGCCTCGAACGGCAGCGGCGCATGGCCGGCCGCCATCGATTTCACGTCGCCGCCGACGCAAAACGTGCCGCCGGCACCCTTCAGCAGCACCGCGCGCACCTCGTGATCCTCGGCAGCGCGCCGTGCCGCCGCGACCAGCCCCTGCGTCATCTCCACATTCAGCGCGTTGCGCCGGTCCGGCCGGTTCATGGTGATGGTGAGCAGGCCGCGGTCGAGGGACTGGAGGACGATATCGTTCATGAAGAAGTCTCTGTTTGATATTGTTGGTCTTGTCGTTCTCGGCGATTTGTTCGCAACACTCTCCCCGTCATTGCGAGGTCAGGGAAAGCCAATTGGCTTTCCCCTTAGCGAAGCGACGCGGCAATCCAGAAAGCCACAAACGCAGGAAGACTGGATTGCTTCGTCGCAAAGGCTCCTCGCAATGACGGGGAGGGGTCGTTGGGTTACACGCTACTTCTTCACCAGCGGACAGCGCGAGGCCTCCAGCGGCTGGAACGCCTGCTCGCCGGGTACGGTGGCGAGCAGCTTGTAGTCGTCCCAGCGACCTTTCGATTCCAACGGTTTCTTGACTTCGAACAGGTACATGTCGTGGACCATGCGGCCATCTTCGCGGATCCGGCCATTCTTGGCGAACATGTCGTTAATCGGCGTATCCTTCATCAGCTTCATCACGGCTGCCGCGTCGGTGGTGCCGGCGGCCTTGACCGCCTTCAGGTAATGACCGACCGACGAATAGACGCCGGCCTGCGCCGAGGTCGGCACGCGCTTGGTGCGCTCCTGGAAGCGCTTGCTGAAGGCGCGGGTCTCGTCATTGAGATCCCAGTAGAACGCTTCCGCCAGGATCAGGCCTTGCGCGGTCTCGAGCCCGACGCTGTCGATGTCGGAGATGAAGGCCAGCAACGGCGACAGCTTCTGGCCGCCGCTGCGGGTGAGGCCGAATTCCGCGGCCTGCTTGACGGCGTTGATGGTATCGCCGCCGGCATTGGCGAGGCCCACAACCTTGGCCTTCGACGACTGCGCCTGCAGCAGGAACGAGGAGAAGTCCGAGGTGTTGAGCGGATGCTTGACGCCGCCAAGCACCTTGCCGCCGGATTTCTGGATCACCGCGGTGGTGTCGCGCTCGAGATCCTGGCCGAACGCATAGTCGGCGGTGAGGAAGAACCAGCTATCGAGGCCGGCCTTCACAGTCGCGAGGCCGGTGACATTGGCCTGCGCGAACGTGTCGAACACGTAGTGCACGGTATAGGGACCGCAGGCTTCGTTGCTCAGGCGGATAGAGCCTGGGCCGTTGAAGATGATGATCTTGTTGCGGGCGCGGGCGATTTCGCTGGCGGCCAGCGCGGTGGCGGAGGCGGCGACGTCGATGATCGCCTCGACCCCCTGGTTGTCGAGCATGTCGCGGGCGATGCTGGCGGAGAGGTCGGCCTTGTTGAGATGGTCAGCCGCGATGATCTCGATCTTGCGGCCGAGCACCTCGCCGCCGAAATCTTCCGCCGCCATCTTCGCCGCGGTCTCAGAGCCAGGGCCAGTGATATCGGCATAGAGGCCGGACATATCGAGGATCGCGCCGAGCTTCAACGGCTTGGTCTGCGCCATCGCCGCCGTCGCCGAAATCGCCATCACCGATGCGAGCAGGCCTGAAACGAGTCTCTTCACGAACATCCTCCCTGTGAACTGTCCGCGGCGGTGCGCGGCGTTCGTTATTGTTGACGCGATCATGCCGCAACCGCAACGCAGCGGCAAGCCGCGCGCGTGCGAGGAAAAGCCACGGATGCGGATGTTTTTCCCGCAAAGCGGAATGCCTTATTGCTATCATCAACGTGCGGTTGGCGAAGCGGTGCAGGGCAGCCCCGATGAGTGCAGCAATGGTAGCAGGCGGTATCCGGCGCGCGGCGAGTCCGCTGCTCGCTGTTGTTGGTATCGCCGTTTCGATTTCCGCAGTGTCGGCCGCCGGCTGCCGGTTGGAATCGCAGGGCGAGGGCCGCGTCAAAGACGTCATCGATCTCCGGACATTTCGCCTGACCGACGGTCGCGAGGTGCGTCTTGCCGGCATCGAGCCGATCGGGGCGGCCTCGAAAACCGACGGCGCGTCCGCCCTCGCGGCGCTGATTGCCGGGCGCGATGTCACGCTGCATAGCGAGAGCGACATGCCCGACCGCTACGGCCGGCAACCGGCCTTCGTGTTCGTCGATCCCTCGGCTGTGTCGGTGCAAGGCCAGCTCGTGTCGCAGGGCGCGGCGCTGGTGTCGGCGACCGTCGGCGACAAGGCGTGCGCGGCAGAACTGGCCGCCGCCGAAGCCGAGGCGCGCCGGGCCAGACGCGGCGCCTGGAACAACGCCACCGTCATAAAAAACGCGGAAAGTCCGGGCGATATTTTGGCGGAGATCGGGCGCTTCGTGGTGGTGGAGGGAAAGGTTCTGTCAGTCCGGCAGGCCGGCGCCACCACCTACATCAATTTCGGCCGAAACTGGACACAGGACTTTGCTGTGACTATTTCAAGGCGCATGATGGGGTCGTTCGAGACCGCCGGCATCGCGCCTAAGTCATTCGAAAGGCGACGAATTCGGGTTCGAGGCTGGATCGAGCGGCGCGGCGGGCCGCGCATCGAGGTGCTCCGGGTGGGGCAGATTGAGGTGGTCGGGGACAACGGACCACCGGGCAGAGAGTGACGACGTGACACGTGCAGGACGGCAAAACAGCTTGAGCCGCCGCCTTTGGGCTGCGCCGGTTTTGCTGTGCGTGGCGTTCGCCCTGTCCGCCTGCGGCGATGCCAGCCGGTTCGAAACCGCCTCGCTCAAGCCCTCCAGCCCGGCAAAGCCGCCGGCGAAACCGGCGGTGGTGCAGACGCCGGCCGGCGAAAAGGAACACGAGCGGATTCTGGCCTCCTATGGCGGCTCCTACGACGACCCGCGGCTGGAAGCGCTGATCACCAAGACCGTGGAGCGGCTCGTGGCCGCCTCCGAGCGGCCCGACCTTGCCTACAAGGTGACGATCCTGAATTCCGGCGCGGTCAACGCCTTCGCGCTGCCGACCGGCCAGCTCTATGTCACCCGCGGCCTGATCGCGCTGGCTTCCGACACCTCCGAACTGTCCTCGGTGCTGTCGCACGAAATGGCGCATGTGCTGGCCAAGCATGCCTCGATCCGCGAGGAGCAGGCCCGGCAGGCCGCCGTGGTCACCCGCGTGGTCACGGATATGGGCAGCGACGCCGACATGACGGCGCTGGCGCTGGCGAAATCCAAGCTGACCATGGCGAGTTTCTCGCGCGCGCAGGAATTCGAGGCCGACGGCATCGGCGTCGGCATCTCCGCCCGCGCCCATTTCGATCCTTTCGGCGCGTCGCGCTTCCTGGCCTCGATGGAGCGCAATGCGGCGATGAAGGCCGGGCGCACGCCGCTCGATCCGCGTGCGCAGGACTTTCTGTCGTCGCATCCGGCGACGCCGGAGCGGGTCCA
>NZ_JAQGJD010000218.1 GCF_028290785.1 Tardiphaga sp.
GAAGCTTCGCGGGGGGAGGGAGACCACGAGCGCCGTCGCTGAACATCACATCCTTTCCACCCCCGCATCCTGCGAGGCCGCCGATGCATGCGCCGTTGTCTCCGTCGCGCCTGACACTCGCCACCGACGGCACCATCGAGGGCTATGCCAGCCTGTTCGGCGAGATCGACCAGGCCCGCGACATGGTGATGCCCGGCGCCTTCACGCAGACGCTGAAGGCGCGGGGCCTGCGAAAAATCCCGATGCTGTTTCAGCACGATCCAGCGGAGCCGGTCGGCGTCTGGCTCGAACTGACAGAGGATTTTCGCGGTTTGCGCGCGCGGGGAAAACTGGTCCCCGACGTGCGCCGCGCGCACGAATTGCTGGCGCTGCTGCGCGCCGGCGCGGTCGATGGGCTGTCGATCGGCTATCGCACCCGGCGCGGCGTGATCGAGCCGCGCACGCGGGTGCGCAAACTGTACCAGGTCGATCTCTGGGAAATCTCCATCGTCACCTTCCCGCTGCTCGACGGCGCCCGCGTTGGCGCGGTGAAGGCGGCGCCGCCGTCGCGGTTGCGCGCGGAGGCTGAGCGCGAATGGGCTTTGATGCAAGGCAAGACTTCGCTCGAGTCGAACGGCGCCGCGGACGTACCGGCGCCGGTCCGAAGCGGCCGCGCGGTGACCACGCTGCGCGGCCGCGCCGGGCGCAAGCAGGCGCTGCAGGGCAGGGCGGAGGCGCGGTGATGTCGAAGTATCAAGATATCTACGAAGCGCACCAGCGCGCCCGCTTCATGCGCCCGGATGCGGCGCGCTATATGCGGCCCGATGCAGCGCGGTTCATCCGCCCCGACGTGGCGCGCTTTCTCAAGCCCGGCACCGACCCGGCCGACGTGTTTCCGGCGCTCGACCGCAAGTATAGTGCGAGCCAAAGGCGTGTGCCTGCGGGAAGGCCGGGCGGCGGGCGATGGACGGATGAGGAGCAGGGTGGTGGGGGAAATGGCAGAAGTATTTCGCCCGCAACGGATGAGGGCTCGCAAAGCGCATACTTAGAAAATCTAAGCTCTGATGATTCGGACGTCTCTGCCTTCTCTGCCTTCTCCAATGATAGTCCATCGGCCGTCTTCGACACCGCTGATTGGACCGACGACGACTTCTTTGAAGAAAGCGAGGACAGCGACCAGCCGCGGACATTTCGTATCGCCGATAACGGGAAACCAATTCTCAATGAATTCGGCGAGCCATATTATCGGCCGGGCGGTCATCACGAATTTCCAAGGAAGATCTATGACAGCTGGGACCTCTCGCCAGAAACCCGACAGGTATTTGAAGAATCAACAACCGGCAGGCTGCCAATAGGGCGTGTCAGCGGTCCTGCGGGCGAAATACGTGGCCATTACTGGGATAGCTATCACCGGGATTATACAGACGGCGTAACGCAACTCAGCAATCGCTTTCTGAAAGAAAACGATATCATGGAAACGCGCCAGATGACGCCGGATCAGGCGAGAGATCTACTGGCTGAGATCAGGAGGTCGGAAGATCCCGCTGTACGAGATTATAACAGAGCGATGCGTTACATTAGCAGGGTCTTCAGATCCGGCTCGGGGCGCGGAAACCAATAGGGCAATATGATGGAGCACTGGGAGGAGTCGAAACCGGATCCGCGCTGGCATGCCATCTATGACGCGGTCGCCGCCATACTCCGAACGCTCGGGACGGAGTACCGGGCTGGTCGAGGCGACTGGTACATTATGGACGAAGATACCGGCCAGCTGACAAACCAGATCGAGCTGCTAAATCTCGATCTGCTACGACCTTCGCTTGTGCAGGCGTTGCAGGCTCTGCTGCTGAATCTCCCGGAATGGACCATTACGGTCCGCGTGGAGGGCTTGACAGCCGACGGGGGCCGGCCGGGAATGGGTCTGTTTATTTACTCTGACAGTATCATCGACGACTTGCGCCGAGAGTTTCTGCCTTCGGAATTCGCTCATATGAGATTTGACTGATATTAAGAATATCATGCGCGCTTCGCATCGGAGCCAAGCGCGGCGCGAATTCCTGCCCGACCTGTTCGCGACCCGATTTTCGGAACAATTTTCACGGAAACCGCCGAGACGGTGGCCGAGCGCGTGCGCAGGCTGATGAAGAAGCCGCCGCGCGACTAGTCCCTCATTCACCCCGATCGAACGCACCGCCCGCGGCATCGCCGCGCGTGGTGCATTCGCTCGCCCTTCACCCGAAGCCCCCCATGAACCAGGAGACCGCCATGGAGTTTGATATCACCGACGCCGCGCCGGAGCACAAGGCCGGCTTTGCCGCCGACCGCGACAGCTATCACGAGCTGCGCCACACCTTTGAGGAGTTCAAGTCGGCCAATGACGAACGCCTGGCCAGGCTGGAGCACGGCCGCGGCGACGTGCTGCTGGAGGAGAAGGTCGACCGCATCAACCGCACCCTCGATGCGCAGCACCGCCGGATGGACGACTTTGCGCTGAAGGCGGCGCGGCCGGCGCTCGACGGCGGCCGGCGCCCGCTCCACGATGCCGCGCACCGCGAGCACAAGAGCGCGTTCGAGGCCTATATCCGCGGCGGCGACGCCGACGGCCTGCGGCAGATCGAGACCAAGGCGATGTCGGTGGGCTCCAGCCCGGACGGCGGCTACCTGGTGCCGGTCGAGCTCGAGCACAGCATCAATCAGCGGCTGCTGCCGATCTCGCCGATCCGCAGCATCGCGTCGGTGCGCGAGATCTCCGGCAGCGTCTACAAGAAGCCGTTCATGACCGCGGGTCCGGCCGCCGGCTGGGTCGGCGAGACCGACGCGCGCGCCCAGACCGCGGCGGGGACGCTGGACGCGCTGTCGTTTCCGGCGATGGAGCTGTACGCCATGCCGGCGGCGACCGCGACGCTGCTCGACGACAGCGCCGTCGATCTCGACCAGTGGATCGCTTCCGAAGTCGAGCTGGTGTTTGCGATGCAGGAGGGCGCCGCCTTCATCAATGGCGACGGCGTCAACAAGCCCCGGGGATTTCTCAACGCCACGACGGTGGCCAATGCGTCGTGGACGTGGGGCAATCTCGGCTATCTCGCTTCCGGCGTCGCCGGCGACTTTCCGGCCAGCAACCCGTCCGACCTGCTGGTGGACCTGATCTATGCGCTGAAGGCGGGCTACCGGCAGAACGGCAATTTCGTCATGAACCGCAAGACCCAGGCCACGGTGCGAAAGTTCAAGGACTCCACCGGCGCCTATCTGTGGCAGCCGCCGTCGCAGGCCGGCGGCCGGGCCACGCTGATGACCTTCCCGCTGGTGGAAGCCGAGGACATGCCGGACGTCGCGGCCAATTCGCTGGCGGTGGCGTTCGGCGATTTCCAGCGCGGCTACCTGATCGTCGACCGCGTCGGCGTCCGCGTGCTGCGCGATCCCTACAGCGCCAAGCCCTATGTGCTGTTCTACACCACCAAGCGCGTCGGCGGCGGCGTGCAGGATTTTGACGCTATCAAGCTCTTGAAGTTCGCGGCGAGCTGAGCGAGGCACGACGCCGTAGGGTGGGTTAGGCGCCCTTCGCGCCGTAACCCACCACCTTGATCACGGCGCCCGCCGGTGGGTTACGCGCTGCGCGCTAACCCACCCTACGGCTTGTTCAAGCGATTTGATATCACGCCGATTTGGCGAACATGGTGAGGACGCCGTCGTCGATATTGATCGCGACCACCTGGGCCGAGCTGAGGCCCTTTTCCTTCAGCGCGGAGGCCGCCTGCGGCAGCGCGTCGAGCGATTTCCGCAGCGACGTCATGTCCTCTTCCTTGCTGCGCGACGCAAAGGCCTCGACCTGCGAGCGCATCTCCGGCTGCAGTTCGCTGAGATCGACCACCTTGATGCTGCGGATGGTCGTGTTCGACTTCGCTGCCGGGGTCTGCGCCTCGGACGGCGCCGCGGCGCCCTGGGCCTGCACGAAAGCGGGCGTGGCGAGCGACAGCGCGGCAACGATGACGGATGTGGTAAACTTGCGCATGAATGTTCCTTTCGATGGGGTGGCGACCCGACCGATAGTCGCGAAGTTTGGTGAGGGTCTGAATCGGACGTGTCCATTCCGTGAAACAATGCGGCTGCAATGCGAGGTCGAAACCGCACAGAATCGCAGGGTGGGTCAGGCGCCCCCCTTGTCCGCCGAAGCCCGCAGGGCGAAGGCGGATCCGCCGTAACCCACCGCCTTGATGGCGACGATGGGCGGTGGGTTACGCGCTTCGCGCTCACCCACCCTGCGGCTTCTCCGTGTGCGGCGCCGCTCACCGGCGTTTTGATACCAATAGTGTTGAATTATAGTCACAGTCACGGAGATAGTGCCGCTGTTTGGCCTGCGTTATGTAGAGTTGAGCAGCGCGCGAATGGTTTCGGGCGTAGGCTTGCGCTGCCGATCGGGGCTGAACGGCCATGCTTGATCTGCACAGGAGAAGCGCCATGCCAGCCTATACCCAGCACCACCGCGCCGAGCCCACCGCGATTTACTGTCCGCATTGCTTCGGCCAGCCGCTGCACATCGACACCGTCGAGCCGGTGTGGAGCGCCGCCCGCATCGACCTGATCTATGCCTGCGAGGATTGCGGCGCCGAAGTCTGCGAGAGCGTGACGCGGCCACGGCACTAAGCCACAGGGTGGGTTCGGCGCACCCTTGTCCGCCGAAGCCCGCAGGGCGAAGGCGGATCCGCCGTAACCCACCATCTTGATGGAGCCGATGGGCGGCGGGTTACGCGCTTCGCGCTAACCCACCCTACGGGTTACCGCCGGCCGATATCATCGCCGCCTTGCTTACTGCGGCTCGCTGGGCCGGTCGCGCTCGTGACTTTCCGCCTCGGCGGCGGCACAGGCGTCCATGCCGTGGCACTTGCTGCGGTAATACCAGGTGCCCGCCGACACCGCGCACAGCAGCACCACAGCGAGCAGCAGCCACCACTTTCGGTCGATGTTCTTCATGGCGTCGTTTCGCTTCCGTTTCCCCGGCGATTCGCGATCGCGAAGCTATTTGATGGCACAGCGCGTCCGGTTTGGGCCAGCTTTCTTGGATCGGGCGAGGTTCCGTCGTTCCGTAGGGTGGGTTAGGCGCTCTTGCGCCGTAACCCACCATCTTCATGGCGATCGACGACGGGCGGCGGGTTACGCGCTTCGCGCTAACCCACCCTACCGCTAGAGCCTCGCGCCCCACGCGCGCACGGTCTGCAGCACCCAGTCCCGGTACAGCGTCAGCGGCGTCACGCCGGTGAGGCCGCCGCAGCCGGCGGCGCTATTCGCGGATGTCGACCAACTGACCACGCCGACCACGACCGCGCGGCCGGATTGCGCTTGCGCCACCGGCGCGCCGGAATCGCCGGTGCAGGCGCCGAGGCCTTCGCGAAGGTTGTTGGTCGCGGGATCGACCAGTCTTATCTGCAACCGGCCGGGCTGGCTGGTGGAAACCAGTTGCGCGGCGCGCACGGTGCCGCCGCTCTTGCCGTCGCCGCGGCGGGTCACGCCGATCCCGGCAACGACAAAGTCTTGCCCGGCGGCGATCGGCTCGCTTGGAATGCCCAATGCGGCGAGCGGTTTCGTCAGCGGTTGCGCAAGTTGCAGCAATGCCACGTCGGCGCTGGCGCGGTGGCTGGCGATGCCCTGCGCATTGAATTGCGGATGCACCGCGACGCGCCTGACGTCGCGCAGCTCCGGCGCGCGTGCCGCGTCGTACAGCACGATCTTGTAGTCGGTACCTGCGCTGATGCAGTGCGCGGCGGTGAGCACGACGTCGGGCGCGATCAGCGCGCCGGAGCAGAACGTGCCGCGCGAGCCGATCACGGTGATGACGGAAGCGCCGAGGCCACTGTCGCTGGCGGGCGCGCCGCCGACCATGGCGGAGGCGGGGGCCGCGGCCTGCGCGGCGGCGATAGCGAACGACACGACAAAATTGCGAAGACGGGGCTGCATCATCGCGCGATGTGAGCCAGCCCGCGCAGATGTTGTCAACACATGCAGGAAAACCCCATGCCCGCCATTCTTCTGGTGCCGCCCTCGGCCGAGCCACTGTCGCTCGCCGAGGCGAAAGCGTTTCTGCGTGTCGAGCACGATGCCGACGACGCGGTGATCGCCGCGCTGGTCGCCGCGGCGCGCGGCCATGTCGAAGCACTGACGCGCCGCGCGCTGCTGCTGCAGAGCTGGCGCGTGTTGCTGGATGCCTGGCCGCGTGACGGCCGCCTGAGCCTGCGGATCGGGCCGCTGCGCGCGGTGCTGGCGGCGCGGACCTTCGATGCCGCAGGGATGCCGCATGCCATCGATGGGCAGAGCTTTGTGGTGAACGCGGCGGCGAACGTCATCGCGTCGCCATGCTGGGCGCTGCCGGCGCCGGGGCGCAGCATCGCGGGCATCGAGCTCGATATCGCATGCGGTTTTGGCGCGACGCCGGCGGATGTGCCGGAGCCGCTGCGCCAGGCCATGCGTATGCTGCTGGCGCACTGGTACGACAACCGCGGCGTGGTGTCGTCGAATGCCGCGCCGCTGCCGATGGGCGTCGCTGCATTGCTCGCGCCGTATCGGGAGCGCTCGCTATGATCGACCCCGGGCGATTGAAGACGCGGCTGATCATCGAGGCCCCGGTCGAGATCGACGACGGCCAGGGCGGGGTGATCCGTTCGTTCGTGACGCAGGCCACGCTATGGGCCGCACTGCTGCCATCCGCCGCGCGGCGCGACGTCGAGGCCGATGCGGATGGCGCAACTGTGCGCGTGCGGATCATCCTGCGCCGTGGCGTGGCGCTGACGCTGCAGCACCGGCTGCGCGACGGCGCGAAGACCTATCGCATCGTCACCTTCCGCGAGGTCGATGACGGCCGCTTTATCGAGATCGAGGCGGAGTTGCGAGTCGCGTAGCGAGGTCCGTTTCCCGGACGCGCTGCGGCACGTCAGGCGATGCCCTTGCATCGCCGCAAGTGCCGCTGCGCAGATCCGGGATCCCGGTCCGTTCGGCGCACCACCAACCGGGGCCCCGGCTCTGCGGCGCACCACGCGGCAAGGGCCGCGCAGTGCACCGCGTCCGGGGAACGTCGGCGTTCAATCTTCAGGAGTTCCCCATGCCCGCTGCCACGGTCGCCTTGCGCGCTGCGATTCATGATGCGCTGATCGCCGACACCGCGCTGGCCGCGGCGCTCGGCGGGCCCCGCGTCTACGACGCGCCGCCGCGCGAGGTCGCGTTTCCCTATGTCACGCTTGGCGACGTCCGCCTCACCGACGCTTCAGCGGACGACGCGCCGGTGCACGAGCATCAGCTGACGCTGCATGCGTGGTCGCGGCAGGGCGGCCACCGCGAGGCGCATGTGATCGCCGGCGCGCTGCTGGCCGCGCTCGACGATGCGCCGCTGACGCCTGACGGCCACCGCCTGGTCAATCTGCGCTTCGCCATCGCCGACATCCGCCGCGAGGCCGATGGCCGCACCTATCACGCCGTGGTGCGGTTTCGCGCCGTCACCGAACCCAACGACTAAGGAGAGCCCCATGGGCGCGCAAAAGGGCAAGGACCTGCTGCTCAAGATCGACAGTGGCGCCGGCTTCGTCACCGTCGCCGGGCTGCGCAGCAAGCGCATCGCGTTCAACGCCGAGATCGTCGATATCACGCACGCGGAATCCGCCGACCGCTGGCGCGAGCTGTTGGCCGGCGCCGGTGTGCGCCGCGCCTCGGTGTCCGGCCGCGGGCTGTTCAAGGACGCCGCCTCCGACGCGCTGGTTCGGCAGGCGTTCTTCGACGGCGCATTGATGTCAGCGCAACTGATCGTGCCGGATTTCGGCGCCATCGCGGGGCCGTTCCAGATCGCCAGCCTGGAATTTGCCGGCGAGCACAACGGCGAAGTGACGTTCGACCTCGCGCTGGAAAGTGCCGGCGCGCTGACCTTTGCGGGGTTGTGATCTTACCCTCCCCTGGAGGGGGAGGGTCGTACCGCATCGCGCGCAGCGCGACGCGGTACGGGGTGGGGTGAATGTTCTGCTCCGCCATCACCGCTGTCACCCCACCCCGGCGTGCCTCACGCTGCGCGTGTTGCACGCCGACCCAGAGCGGGCGCAGTCGCCCGCTTGCCCCCTCCAGGGGAGGGTAAGAAAAAGGATCCTCCCATGCCCAACCTGCATCGCGGCGAGATCGCCGCCGAGATCGGCGGTCGCGCGCGGACGCTGGTGCTGACGCTCGGCGCGCTGGCCGAGCTGGAAGCGGCGTTCGGCGCCGACGATTTGATGGCGCTGGCGGAACGGTTCGGCGCCGGGCGGCTGTCGGCGCGCGATCTCACGCGCATCATCGGCGCCGGGTTGCGCGGCGCCGGCGAGCCGGTCGATGACGACGAGGTCGCGATGATGCGGATCGGCGGCGGCGCCGCGGGCTTCGTGCGCATCGCCGCCCAGCTGATCGCCGCGACCTTCGCCGAACCGCAGGCGCCGCGATGAAACCGTTTCCGTGGGACGAGGCGATGCAATTCGGCTTCGGCGTGCTGCGGCTGTCGCCCCGGGCGTTCTGGGCGATGACGCCGCGCGAACTGGCGCAGGCGGTGATCGCGGTGCGCGGCGCGGCGACGGCGCCGCTCGAGCGCGGCGGGCTCGACGATCTGATGCAGCGGTTTCCCGACCGTGAGGGGAGCGTGACATGACCGATACCGGCAGCGAGCTGCAGGCCACCTCCGACAGACTCGACAGCATCCGGACCAAGACACTCGACCTGACCTCGTCGGTGACGGCGTTCTCCAAGGTGATGACGCAGGCGTTCGCGACGTCGATCGTCGGCGGCAAGCAGTTCGAGGACGTGCTGAAGTCGCTGGCGCTGAAAATGTCGGACCTGGCGCTGAAGGCGGCGTTCAAGCCGATCGAGAACGCGTTCGCCTCCGGCGCGGTGTATCAGGCGCTGTCCGGCCTGTTCGGCGGCAGCGCGCATAATGCGCCCGGCGCGCCGCGCGCCTTTGCCGGCGGCGGCATCAAGCCGTTCGCCTCCGGCGGTGTGATCGGCACGCCGAGCTATTTTCCGCTGATGGATGGCGGTGTGGGCCTCGCCGGCGAGGCCGGCCCCGAAGCCATCATGCCGCTGCAGCGCGGCCCCGACGGCAGACTCGGCGTCGCCGGGCAGGGTGGCAACACCATCCACGTCTCGATCGCCACGCCGGACCTCGACAGCTTCCGCCGCTCGGAAAGCTACGTCACCGGGCAGATCGCGCGCGCGGTGGCGCGCGGGCAAAGAAGTTTGTGAGGCCTTCACCCTCCCCTGGAGGGGGAGGGTCGCTCATGGCGATGCGCAGCATCGCGATGAGCGGGGTGGGGTGACGAACCCATCGATTGCACCCCGGCGCTTCACCCCCCCGTCTCGCATCGCGCTGCGCGCGACTGCTCGCCGACCCAGAGCGGGCGCAGTCGCCCGCTCGACCCCTCCAGGGGAGGGTAAGGGAATCCGCCATGACCGCCTTTCACGAGATCCTGTTTCCGCTCGACATCGCCCTGAAGAGCGCCGGCGGGCCGGAGCGGCGCACCGAGATCGTGTCGTTCGGATCGGGGCGCGAGGCGCGCAATGCGCGCTGGGCGGATTCGCGGCGGCGTTATGATGCCGGCTACGGCATCAAGACGCTGGCGGGGCTGCAAAGCGTCGTCGCGTTCTTCGAGGAACGGCGCGGCCGGCTGCACGGCTTTCGCTGGCGCGACCGGCTCGATCATACGTCGAGCGCGCCGGGCCTGACGCCGTCGCCACTGGATCAGGGCATCGGCATCGGCGACGGCGTGACCTCGGCATTCCCGCTGCTGAAGACCTATGGCGCGGGCTTTGCGCCCTATGCGCGGCCGATCGCCAAGCCGGTCGATGGCAGCGTGCGCATCGCGGTCGGCGGCAGCGAACTCGACGGCGGCGCGTTCGCCTGCGATGCCGCGACGGGAATTGTGACCTTCGCCGCCGGGAATATCCCGGCGCCGGGGGCGGCGATCACCGCGGGTTTTTCGTTCGACGTGCCGGTGCGGTTCGATACCGACTATCTCGAAGTCGATCTGTCGGCCTTCGCCGCCGGCGCGATCCCAAAAATTCCTGTTGTGGAGATCCGGCTGTGAGAGCGATCCCAACGGCATTGCAAACCAGCCTCGACTCCGGCGTCACGACGTTGGCGCAAGCGTGGAAGCTGACGCGGCGCGACGGCGCGGTGATGGGCTTCACCGACCACGATCGCGACCTCGTGATCGACGGCGTGACGTTTCGCGCCGGCACCGGGTTCGGCGCGTCGGAGGCGTCGTCGCGGTTCGATCTGTCGGTGGACGGCGGCGAGATCGCCGGCGCGTTCGACGATGCGACGCTGACCGAAGCGGATCTGGCGGCCGGGCGCTATGACGCCGCCGTCGTCGACACCTGGCTGGTGGACTGGAGCGACGTGTCGCGGCGCGTGCTCACCGCGCGCGGCCGGCTCGGTGAAATCAGACGCGAGGGCGCCGCCTTCACCGCCGAACTGCGCGGCCTCGCAGACCTCCTGTCGCAAGAGAGCGGGCGGCTCTACACCGCGAAATGCGGCGTCGATCTCGGCGATGCCAGATGCCGCGTCGATCTCGGCAATCCCGCCTGGCGCGGCAGCGGCACGGTCGCGGCGCTGGCGGGCACCTCGATGTTCACCGCCGATGGCCTCGGCGCCCATGCCGACGGGCTGTTCAGCGCCGGCCGGCTGGACTGGACCGGCGGCGCCAATGCCGGCCTCGCCGTCGAGATCAAGCAGCACCGCGTCGTATCCGGCGAGATCCGGCTGACGCTGTGGCAGGCGATGCCGGAGCCGATCGCGCCGGGCGATGCGTTCGCGGTCCGCGCCGGCTGCGACAAGCGCTTCGCGACCTGCCGCGACCGTTTTGGCAACGCCGACAATTTTCGCGGCTTCCCGCAGATCCCCGGCAACGATTTTGTCATGAGCTATCCGACGCCGGGAACGGTGGCCGGCGACGACAGTGTCGATCGCGGGTTCTTCACCTTGTGATGGATGATGTTGTTGTTCGTCATGGCGAGGTGCTATGGCGCCAGCTACCTCCATGGAGTCGCTTTAACTGCCGCGGAGTTCAGTACCTCTGATCGAGCTTGGCGGCGTTCCATACTGCTCAGCGGAAGCCCTGTGTAGGTGGCGATTTGTGGCGGTCGCGCCGCGCTTTCGGCGGCGGCGAAGCCGCCGCGCAGAGCTTCGGCTGAGAGGGACTCGCGGGCTCCCGAAAGGTAGGACTTGCCCTTGCTGCCGCCTGCCGAACATGCAACCTTTAGCTGATTTTCTCAGCCTTTACGGAGGCACCCGTGGCACGGGTTCTGGTGATCGATGACGACCCTGCGATTCTCGCGACGATCGATATCGTGCTCAAGCGTGCCGGGCATGACGTCGTTCTCGCCAATGGCGGGCAAAAAGGCCTGCAACTGTTCGGGGCCGGCCAGTTTGATCTGCTGGTCGTCGATATTTTCATGCCCAATATGGATGGGCTGGAGATGATCAGCCTTGTGCGTAAACATCGACCGGGGACGCCGATCATCGTCATCTCCGGCTACTACGCTGGGCAAGCGATCGGGCAGAAGCCGGACTTCCTCCACATGGCAACCAGGCTGGGAGCGGTCTACAGCCTGCAAAAGCCTTTCCGGCCGGCCGAGCTCGCGACGGCGGTTGCGGGGTGCCTCCTAGATTCGACCGGCGTACCGAATCCGTCGGATACCACACAAGAAGCCGCATCTTCCAGGCCCTGAAATTACTTTGAGTTCGTCCGCGTCACTCTCCGATTGCCGGAATTCGCTGAGGAAACTGGGCTGCACTCATGAAGCTCTCAACCAAACTGACAATCGCGATGGTCGCGCTGGTCACTGCCACTGCGACCGCAGTGGGACTCCTAACTTATCGCACTCTCGAAGATGCCATTCTGCCGCGTGCGCTGGAGCGTACCGAAACCCACGCCCGCCTGGTTGCGTCTGAACTTGATTCCTATGTGCGCGGTGCGCGCGCCGATATCGACGGCTTTCGTGTGGCGGTAGCCCTGAACGGGATTGTCAGGGCGCATTTTGCCGGTGGCGTCGACCCGGTCGATGGCACCACCCTCGCCATGTGGCGCGACCGCATGGCGTCGCGATTTGTAACGGAACTCCGATCCAAACCTGCCTATTCGCAGTTTCGCGTCATCGGATTCGACAATAGCGGGCGGGAAATCCTGCGCGTCGACCATGGTGGGCCTGACGGCACGATCCGGATCGTCCCGCAGGCGGAGCTCCAGAGCAAGGGCAATCGCGATTACTTCACGGAAACGGCCAGGCTGAAGCCGGGAGAGATCTATGTTTCACGGATCGACCTCAACCAGGAGAATGGCGTCATCGAGACGCCCCATGTCCCGACGCTCCGCGTCGCCATGCCGATATTCGCCACCGATGGCCGCCCGTTCGGGATCGTGATCATCAACGTCGATATGCGGCCGGCTTTCGATCGTGTTCGGGCGGAGGGACGGCCGGGCGGCGCGATTTACGCCGTCAACAATCGCGGCGACTATATTGTCCACCCCGACCGGCGCCGCGAATTTGGCTCCGAACTTGGAATGCCCACACGTTGGCAAGGCGATCTTCCGGAGCTTGCGATGCCGCTGGGTTCCGTGGAGTCGCTATCGCGCACCATACGAGACGACGCCGGGGCTCGCGGGGGAGCCGCGCTGGTCACCGTAAGGCCCGCGGCCGGCGAACCGATTGCCGTCATCGAAACCGTTCCCAACGCCGTTTGGATGGCGCCCGCCAACGCCGTGCAGCGATCGACCCTGCTCGTCGGACTGGCCGCCATACTTTGCGCGGGGACGCTTGCCGCGTTGATCGCGCGGTCGCTCACCAAGCCCCTCGTCCAAATGACTCACGCCGTGGAGGGAATCAGTAATGGCGGCCGCAGCATCAACGTGCCTGCCAGCATCGGCGGCGAGGTCGGTGTGCTCGCGCGTGCCTTTGCGCGCGTGGTTGATGAACTGCAAGAAAAAGCCAAGGCCTTCGAGCGCGAGGTCGAAGGCCATCGGCAGACTGAAGCCGCACGAGAGCGATACGAGCTGCAGCTGCAGTTGTTCGGCTCCGCCGTAGAATCCTCGAATGACGCTATCGTGACCAAGACGCTCGACGGCGTCATCACCGGATGGAACGCCGCGGCCGAACGGCTGTTCGGTTTCACGGCAAGCGAAGCCATCGGTAACAGCATCGACATCATCATCCCCGAAGAACGGCGCGGGGACGAGCGTGAGATCATCGAGCGGATCCGCCGGGGCGAAGCAGTCGATCTCCACGAGACGATCCGCCTTGCAAAAGACAGAACCCCGATCCAGCTGTCCCTCAGCGTTTCGCCGATCAAATCACGCGACGGCACCATCATTGGCGCAACCAAGATTGCGCGCGATATCCGAGAGATCAGAAAGACGCAGCTCGCCCTTCGACAAGAGACCGAGGAGCGTCGACGTATCTTCGAGACATCGCAGGATTTGATCCTGGTCACCGATCCGAAAGGCAATTTCGTCCAGGTAAGTCCGAGCTCTGCATCGATCCTGGGTTATCGCCCCGACGAAATGATCGGCCATAGCGCCGTCGATTTTCTCTATCCCGACGATTTGGAAAGTACCCGCAGTAATATGCGGTTGGCGCGTAACGGACACGCCTTGCGCAGCTTCGTCACGCGTTACGTTCACAAGGACGGAAAAGTCATTGTCCTGACGTGGATGGGAACGTGGTCGGAGCCGGTCAAGCGTCACTTCTTTATTGGCCGCGACATGACAGAGATCCATCGGGCTCAGGATGCGCTGCAGGAAAGCGAGCGGATGGCACGCGGAATTATCGAAACCGCGCTCGATGCCTTCGTGCAAATGGACGAGGTCGGCATCATTCTCGACTGGAACTCGCAAGCGGAGGAAATCTTCGGATGGTCGCGGGCGGAAGCGATCGGGCAGACTCTCGGCGAACTTATCGTCCCCGAAGCCCATCGCGCCCATCATCGGGATGGCCTTCAGCGTTTTCTTGAAACGGGACAGGGCCCGATCCTTGGGAGCCGCTTCGAGATGGACGCGCAACGGCGGGACGGCACGGAGGTCAAGGTCGAACTCAGCGTGACGGCATTCCAGCGGCGCGGCGGGCATGTCTTCAATGGCTTTATTCGCGATCTGACCGACAAGATCGCGGCGGAGAACCATATCCGGCAAGCCCAAAAAATGGAGGCTGTCGGCCAGCTCACGGGTGGCGTCGCCCATGACTTCAACAACATTCTGACCGTCATCACGGGCACCATAGAAATCCTCGCCGAAGGCGTGGCCGATCGTCCCAACCTTGTCGGCATCACGCAGATGATCGACGACGCCGCTGAACGCGGCGCGGAGCTGACGCGTCATCTGCTTGCATTTGCACGGAAGCAGCCGCTGCAGCCGCGTGATACCGACGTCAACACCTTGATCCTGAATGCAACCAAACTGCTGCGGCCGACGCTCGGTGAGCAGGTCGAGATTGAAACAATTCTCGCGGACGACCCTTGGCTGGCCTTTGTCGATCCCAACCAGCTCACGACGGCAATCCTTAACCTCGCGCTGAATGCGCGCGATGCCATGCCGCAGGGTGGAAAGTTGATCGTTGAGACCATCAACAGCGCTCTGGACGAAGGCTACGCGGGCCAGCATAGCGAGGTAAATCCGGGCCAGTATGTCCTGATTGCGATCAGCGACACCGGCACCGGTATTCCGGCCAATCTGCTGGACAAGGTGTTCGAGCCGTTCTTCACGACCAAGGACATCGGCAAAGGGACCGGGCTCGGCCTGAGCATGGTCTACGGGTTCGTCAAACAGTCGGAAGGGCACATCAAGGTTTACAGCGAGGAAGGACACGGCACGACGATCAAACTCTACCTGCCGAGGAGCAAGGAGCTTTCGCAGGGACGGGTCGATGTTGCCCCACCGGAGAAGGCCGTGGGTGGAAACGAACTGATCCTCGTTGTCGAAGATGACCTTCTTGTTCGCAACTACGTGATCACCCAGGTGCGAAGCTTGGGTTATCGCACGCTGTCTGCCGCCAACGCGAACGAAGCGCTTCGCGCCATCCACGGAGATCCGACGATCGATTTGCTGTTTACCGATGTGATCATGCCGGGCGCCATGAATGGCCGCCAACTGGTGGATGAGGTCCGCAGGCTACATAGCGGCTTCAAGGTTCTCTACACCTCGGGCTATACGGAAAACGCCATCGTTCATCATGGCAGGCTCGACGCGGGCGTGCTGCTGCTTGCAAAGCCCTACCGCAAGGCGGACCTCGCGCGGATGATTCGACTGGCCCTGGAGGGAGAGGGCGCTCCCAATTGACCGGAGCCGAAGCCTCCGGATCAGAGAGCTCCGCCCATGAAAATGCGAATCAGGTCCGCGGTATTTTTGGCGCCAATTTTTTCCATCATGCGGGCGCGATGAAATTCGACGGTGCGCGGGCTGATTCCGAGTTGGCGGGCAGCTTCCTTGTTCGAGGCACCGGCAGCCAATTGGGTCAGCACCTCGCTCTCCCGCCGCGTCAGCGGCTCGCGGCCCGGCAGGTGAAGCCGCGTCGGTGCCGAGAGCGGACCGCTTGTCTGCCGTCGCGCGAATGCGTCGATGGCATCGCGCGCTTTTTCGATCACCACGCTGCCGCGAAACGGCTTTTCGATGAAATCGAGCGCTCCGTTTTTGATTGCGTCTACCGCCATACCGATATCGCCCTGGCCAGACATGATGAGGATCGGCGCCGGATAGTCGTCGGCGTTGAGCTCTTTCAGAATATCGAGCCCCGACTTTCCGGGGATGTGGACGTCGAGGATAATGCAGCTGGGTGTCTTCTCTTTGGCCGTTGCCAGAAGCGCCGCGCCGTCAGCAAAACAGACCACCTGATAGCCTCCGGCCAAGAAGACGGTCGTCAGCGTTTTACGTATGGCCGGGTCGTCGTCCACGACATAGATCTCGGCACCGTCTCCTCCCGCAAAGCCCATTTCGTTTCGATCTCCAACTGCCCACTGAGGCCCCGTAATTGTACGGATAGCAATTTTAGGTTGCGGGTAGTTTAACCGGCCTAACAGTGTCAGCGAAGGAGCCTCCCATGCAAGATGCATCCAGCAGGATTGAGGATCAGGGTCCGGACCGGTGGGAGATGACGGATTCCGCCGTCAGCGACCGGAGAGCAGCGACAGTTAGCCAAATTAGGCCCCGCGGCCTGAACGATCCCGCCGATGAAGTCGTGATTCTGGACGATTTTCCGCCCCGCCTGGGGCTTGGGGAATCGAGACTCTGTGACCGTGATTTGGATCTTGTCGAGGCGCTGCTCGCTGTTCTTGAAGCTGGACGGATCGGCAACCCGGTTAAGCCGGTCAGGATTCCGGTC
>NZ_JAQGJD010000228.1 GCF_028290785.1 Tardiphaga sp.
TGCCCCGACCCGAACGGCCGCACCGTCCGCGCCGAACCGGAGCGCTACGCCCTCCCGCAACGCGCCGCCGGCTCCGCCGTCGCGCGCGCCGACCCGCTCGCCGCCGTCGCGTTCAGGCTCCGGCGTGGTGCTGCGCACCCTGACCGAAGACGAGAAAAACGCCCGCGCCTCGGCGCTGGCCGACGCGCGCGTCCGTGACATCGAGGAACGCCGTCTGGCGGAAATCGAGCTCGCCCGCCGTAATTCCAAGGAAGGCATTGCCCAGGCCGAGCGCGAAGCCGCCGAGGCCCGCAAGAAGGCCGAGGACGAGCGTCACCGCATCGAAGAGGAAGTCAAAGCCAAGGCCGAGCGCGAAGCCAAGAAGCGTTTTGGCGAAGCCGAGGCCAAGAATGCCGCCGCTGCCGCCGCGACCGCCAAGGCCGCCGGCCTGCCGCCGCCGCGTGCGCCCGGCGTTGCCGCCGACGCCACCGACGAGGATGAAGGTCCGCGCCAGATCCGCCGCGGTCCCGGCGGCGTCGCCCGCCCCGTGATGGCCGCGAAGCCCACCGCCAAGCCCGCGCCTGCCAAGCAGCGCGGCCGCCTGACGCTGGTCACCGCGCTGTCCGCCGACGACGTGCGCGAGCGCTCGATCGCCTCGTTCCGCCGCCGTACCCAGCGCCTCAAGGGCCACCAGTCGAACGAGCAGAAGGAAAAGCTCATTCGCGAAGTCATCATTCCGGAAGCGATCACCATCCAGGAGCTCGCCAACCGCATGGCCGAGCGCGCCGTGGACGTGATCCGGATGCTGATGAAGCAGGGCCAGATGGTCAAGATCACCGACGTGATCGACGCCGACACCGCCCAGCTGATCGCCGAAGAGCTTGGCCACACCGTCAAGCGCGTCGCCGAATCCGACGTGGAAGAAGGCCTGTTCGACAAGGTGGACGATTCCACCGACACCGAGCCGCGCTCGCCCGTCGTCACGGTGATGGGCCACGTCGATCACGGCAAGACCTCGCTGCTCGACGCGCTGCGCCACGCCAACGTGGTGTCCGGCGAAGCCGGTGGCATCACCCAGCACATCGGCGCCTATCAGGTCACCTCGCCGGAGAGCGGCAAGAAGATCACCTTCATCGATACGCCGGGCCACGCCGCGTTCACCGCGATGCGCGCCCGCGGCGCCAAGGTCACGGATATCGTGATCCTGGTGGTCGCCGCCGATGACGGCGTCATGCCGCAGACCATCGAGGCCATCAACCACGCCAAGGCGGCGAAGGTCCCGATGATCGTGGCGATCAACAAGATGGACAAGCCCGACGCCAAGGCCGAGCGCGTCCGCACCGAACTGCTGCAGTATGAAGTGCAGGTCGAATCGTTCGGCGGCGACGTCGTCGATGTCGAAGTGTCCGCCAAGAACAAGACCAACCTCGACAAGCTGCTCGAAATGATCGCGCTGCAGGCCGACCTGCTGGATCTCAAGACCAACACCGACCGTCCGGCCGAAGGTACCGTGATCGAAGCCAAGCTCGATCGCGGCCGTGGTCCGGTGGCCACCGTGCTGGTTCAGCGCGGCACCCTGCGCGTGGGCGATATCATCGTCGCCGGCGCCGAAATGGGCCGCGTTCGCGCGCTGATCAACGACCAGGGCGAAACCGTCACCGAAGCCGGCCCCTCGGTGCCAGTCGAAGTGCTCGGCTTCAACGGCCCGCCGGAAGCCGGCGACCGCGTCGCCGTGGTCGAGAACGAAGCCCGCGCCCGCGAAGTCACCAGCTACCGCGCCCATCAGAAGCGCGAGAAGTCCGCATCGGCCATCTCCGGCATGCGCGGCTCGCTCGAGCAGATGATGAGCCAGTTGAAGACCACCGGCCGCAAGGACTTCCCACTGATCATCAAGGCCGACGTGCAGGGCTCCCTCGAAGCGATCCTGGGATCGCTGGAGAAGCTCGGCACCGACGAAGTCACCGCGCGCATCCTGCATGCGGGCGTCGGCGGCATCAGCGAATCCGACGTTACGCTGGCGGAAGGCTTCAACGCCGCCATCATCGGCTTCTCGGTCCGAGCCAACAAGGAAGCCGCCGCGGCTGCCAAGCGCAACGGCATCGAGATCCGCTACTACAACATCATCTACGACCTCGTGGATGACGTGAAGAAGGCGATGTCCGGCCTGCTCGCGCCGACCCTGCGCGAAACCATGCTCGGCAATGCCCTGATCCTGGAAGTGTTCAACATCTCCAAGGTCGGCAAGGTCGCGGGTTGCCGCGTTACCGACGGCACCGTGGAACGCGGCGCCAATGTGCGCCTGATCCGCGACAACGTCGTCGTGCACGAAGGCAAGCTCTCGACCCTGAAGCGCTTCAAGGACGAAGTGAAGGAAGTGGCGTCCGGCCAGGAATGCGGCATGGCGTTCGAAACCTACGGCGACATGCGCGCCGGCGATATTATCGAGTGTTATCGCGTCGAAACCATCCAGCGCAGTCTGTAAGTCCAAGTCTTACAGCTTCGCCAGAAGGATATTGAAGAGTGACGTCCTGCCCGGCCTAAAGCGCGAAGCGCGTCTTCGCTCTATGTGCCGGGCATCCACGTCTTGAAATGTATCAGCAACGAAGAACGTGGATGGCCGGGACACGCCCGGCCATGACGAATTCTGTTTTCGAGTTCGATAGGGATTCCGATGCCCAAGCATCACCAAAAAGGCTCGTCGCCATCAGGCGCGCAGCGCCAGCTCCGGGTCGGCGAAATCATGCGCCACGCCATTGCCGACATTCTCGCGCAGGGTGGCGTGCATGATCCCGTGCTCGAGACCAACCTGATCACGGTGCCGGAAGTGCGGATGTCGCCGGATCTCAAGCTCGCGACCGTCTATGTGATGCCGCTCGGCGGCCGCAACACCGAGCTGGTGCTGAAGGCGCTCGCCGCCAACAAGACCTTCCTGCGCACCGAGGCGGCGCGCCGCGTTAATCTGAAATTCGCACCTGATCTTCGCTTCCGCATCGACGAGCGATTCGATGAAGCGGAACGTATCGAGAAGTTACTGAGAACACCCGCGGTACAGCGCGACCTTAAAACGGATTCGGACGAAAACTGATGATTGTGACCACCGCCAACAGCGTGATCGATTCGCCAAACGATGAATCGAACACGTCGGATGAAAATAAATTTGCACACGCTCCGCGCGACGAAAATGTCGCCGATGTGCCCAATGCCGACGGCGCGCAGCTCGCGCCCGTGCAGTTTGCGCGCGGCAACAACGATCCGCGCGGCAAGCATTCGCGGCAGCAGGGCCAGGTGCGCCGCGACAAGCGCGACGTCCATGGCTGGGTGATCCTCGACAAGCCGATCGGCATGACCTCGACCCAGGCGGTCGCGGTGGTGAAGCGGCTGTTCCAGGCCAAGCGCGCCGGCCACGCCGGCACGCTCGATCCCTTGGCTTCCGGCGGCCTGCCGATCGCCATGGGCGAGGCCACCAAGACCGTCCCGTTCGTGATGGACGGCCGCAAGCGCTACCGCTTCACGGTGTGCTGGGGCGAGGAACGCGACACCGACGACACCGAGGGCAAGGTCACCTTCACGAGCGAAGCTCGGCCAACGGCCGAGCAGATCCGCGCGCTGCTGCCGCAATTTACCGGCAATATCGCGCAGACCCCGCCGCAGTACTCTGCGATCAAGATCGCCGGCGAGCGCGCCTATGACCTGGCGCGCGACGGCGAAGTCGTGCCGCTGGTTCCCCGGCCCGTCGTGATTCACGAATTAATCCTGACGGAACAGGAAGATGACAGCCATTCGGTATTCGAGGCCGAATGCGGCAAGGGAACCTATGTCCGGGCGCTGGCCCGCGATATCGGCCGTTTGCTGGGCTGTTACGGCCATATCAGCGCGCTCAGGCGCACCCTGGTCGGCCCATTTGCCGAAGCCGACATGATTCCGCTGGAACAGTTGGAGGCTTTGTGCGATAGAGCCGCGTCTGGCGAGGGCAACCTCGCCGACGCGCTACTGCCCGTTGAGACCGCGCTGGACGACATCCCGGCACTGGCCGTCACACGGGCAGATGCGGCAAGGCTCCATCGGGGCCAGGCCGTTTTGTTGCGCGGACGGGATGCGCCCGATAGCAGCGGCACAGTTTATGTCACGGTGGCAGGCCGGTTACTGGCCCTCGCCGAGATTGCCAATGGCGAACTCATCCCCAAGCGTGTGTTCAACCTGACCGGACTGACCGCCAGTTCGCCTCGCAAAGAAAGTATCTGACGATGTCGATTACCGCAGAACGCAAAGCGGAAGTCATCAAGACCAATGCCAACAAGGCCACCGATACCGGCTCGCCGGAGGTCCAGATTGCGATCCTCTCCGAGCGTATCGCCAACCTGACCGCGCACTTCAAGACCCACGTCAAGGACAACCATTCCCGCCGTGGCCTTCTGAAGCTCGTCTCCACGCGTCGTTCCCTGCTTGATTACATCAAGCGCAAGGACGAGCCGCGCTACAAGGCGATGCTCGAGAAGCACAACATCCGTCGCTAAGACCAATCGCGCGCGCACTTGTTGCGCGCGTTTTTGCATCAATTGTAGTGCGGCCCGGCATGGGCCGCACGATAACGTCCAGCAGCACTCCGGCGACTGGACGATGACGGGCAAGGTGCCCGTCGCGCGGCAAGGTCTATTGGGACCCCCGCGACCATCGGAAGGATGGACGCCATTTTGAATATAAGAGCCATGGCAAGATCGCCGGACGCTGATTTCGCTGATGTAGCGGACAGCGTCTCGCCGTCTTGCGATGGCTTTTGCATTTGGGCGCCATGCTTTCGTGAACCCATGAAAGAAGACACCCATGTTTAATATTCATACCGTCGAGATCGATTGGGGCGGCCGTCCGCTCAAGCTCGAAACCGGCAAGATCGCCCGCCAGGCCGACGGCGCCGTCATCGCCACCTATGGCGAGACCGTCGTCATCGCCACCGTGGTCGCCGCCAAGACCGCCAAGGATGGCATCGACTTCCTGCCGCTGACCGTCGACTACATCGAGAAGACCTACGCCGCCGGCCGCATCCCGGGCGGTTACTTCAAGCGCGAAGGTCGTCCGACCGAGAAGGAGACCCTGGTCTCCCGCCTGATCGACCGTCCGATCCGTCCGCTGTTCGTCGATGGCTGGCGCAACGAGACCCAGGTCGTCGTCACCGTGCTGTCGCACGACATGGAAAACGATCCGGACATTCTCGCCCTCGTCGCCACGTCCGCAGCCCTGACCATCTCCGGCGCTCCGTTCAAGGGCCCGATCGGCGCCGCCCGCGTCGGCTTCATCAACGATGAATACGTGCTCAACCCGACCCTCGACGAAATGGCCGACACCCAGCTCGACCTGGTCGTCGCCGGTACCGGCGATGCTGTGCTGATGGTTGAATCCGAAGCCAAGGAGCTCGGCGAAGAAATCATGCTCGGCGCCGTGATGTTCGGTCACCGCCACTTCCAGCCGGTGATCAAGGCGATCATCGAGCTCGCCGAGAAGGCCGCAAAGGAGCCGCGCGAAGTCGCCGTCATCGACGACAGCGCGATCGAAAAGGAAATGCTCGGCCTGGTCGAGACCGAGCTGCGCGCAGCCTACTCGCTGCCGATCAAGCAGGAGCGTTACGCTGCCGTCGGCGCCGTCAAGAAGAAGGCGATGGCCCACTACTTCCCGGAAGGCCAGGAGCCCAAGTACGACAAGCTGCGCATCGCCGGCGTGTTCAAGGAACTGGAATCGCAGATCGTTCGCCTGAACATCCTCGACACCAAGAAGCGCATCGATGGCCGCGACCTGACCACGGTCCGTCCGATCGTCTGCGAAGTCGGCGTGCTGCCGCGCGCCCACGGTTCGGCGCTGTTCACCCGCGGTGAAACCCAGGCGCTGGTCGTGACCACCCTCGGCACCGGCGAAGTCGAGCAGTACATCGACTCGCTGTCGGGTACCTACAAGGAGCAGTTCCTGCTGCATTACAACTTTCCTCCCTACTCGGTCGGTGAGACCGGACGCATGGGCGGCACCAAGCGGCGTGAAATCGGCCACGGCAAGCTGGCCTGGCGCGCGATCCACCCGGTGCTGCCGCCGCATCACGAATTCCCCTACACGGTGCGCGTGGTCTCGGAGATCACCGAATCCTACGGCTCGTCGTCGATGGCTTCTGTCTGCGGCGCCTCATTGGCGCTGATGGATGCCGG
>NZ_JAQGJD010000252.1 GCF_028290785.1 Tardiphaga sp.
CGTGTTCCACAGCGTCGCGAAGCGCTACGACCTGATGAACGACCTGATGTCGATGGGGCTGCATCGCGTCTGGAAAGACATCATGATCCAGGCACTCAACCCGCCGCGCTCCGACGCGCCGTTCAAGCTGCTCGACGTCGCCGGCGGCACCGGCGACATTTCGTTCCGCGCTGCCAAGGTGGCGGGCGATGGCTTCCACGCCACCGTCTGCGACATCAATTCCGGCATGCTCGACGTCGGCCGCGAGCGCGCCATCACCCACCATCTCGAGCACCGCGTCGATTTCATCGAGGGCAATGCCGAGGAACTGCCGTTCCCCGACAAGAATTTCGACGCCTACACCATCGCGTTCGGCATCCGCAACGTGCCGCGCATCGACCGCGCGCTGGCGGAAGCCTATCGCGTGCTGCGGCCGGGCAGCCGCTTCCTGTGCCTGGAATTCTCCACCGTGGACGTCCCCGGCCTCGACAAGATCTACGACCTGTTCTCGTTCAAGCTGATCCCGCCGATGGGCAAGGCCGTGACCGGCGACGCGGAATCTTATCAGTACCTGGTGGAATCGATCCGGCAGTTTCCAAAACCCGCGGCGTTCTCCGAGATGATCCGCACCGCCGGCTTCTCCCGCGTCAGCCATCAGGTCCTCTCCGGCGGCATCGTCGCGCTGCATTCGGGCTGGCGTTTGTGATCTCTGCTCTCACGCATATGGCGCGGCTGGCCCGCGCCGGCTTTGTGTTCGCGCGTGAAGGCGTGTTCGGCGTCGTCGATCCGTCCTTCGTGCCGCCGCCCGGCCAGCTCGCTTTGCGTATCGCGCGGCTGATCGAACGCCCCGGCGTGAAATCAGGCGCACGGCTGTCGGCGGCCCTGACGCGCCTCGGCCCGGCCTATCTCAAGCTCGGACAGTTTCTCGCCACGCGGCCCGACGTGGTCGGCGTCGCGATGGCGCGCGATCTCGAAAGCCTGCAGGACCGGCTGCCGCCGTTTTCCATGACCGAGGCCGAGGCGGTCGTCGCGGCGTCGCTGGAACGGCCGGTGGCGGAGCTCTATGCGAGCTTCAGCCCGCCGGTCGCGGCAGCCTCGATCGCGCAGGTGCACCGCGCCGAAATCGAGAAGGACGGCGTCCGCCACACCGTGGCGGTCAAGGTGCTCCGACCCAACGTCGCCGCGCAATTCCGCCGCGACCTCAGCGATTTCATGTTTGTCGCCGTCAATGCCGAACAGCACTCCGCCGAAGCTCGCCGGCTGCGCCTGGTCGAGATCATCCACACGATGTCCCGCTCGGTAGCGATGGAGATGGATCTGCGGCTGGAAGCCGCCGCTTTGTCGGAGATGGCGGAGAACACCGCAGACGATCCCGACTTTCGCGTGCCGAAAGTCGATTGGGACCGCACGTCGCACAATGTGCTGACCATGGAATGGATCGACGGCATCGCGCTGAACGATCATGCGCGGCTCGCGGAGTCGCAGGTCGATCTGCCCGATCTCGGCCGCAAGGTAATCCAGAGCTTTTTGCGCCACGCGTTGCGCGACGGCTTCTTCCATGCCGACATGCATCCAGGCAACCTGTTCCTCGACGATAGCGGCCGGCTTGTTGCGGTCGATTTCGGCATCATGGGCCGGCTCGGCATGAAGGAGCGCCGCTTCCTCGCAGAGATTCTGCTCGGCTTCATCACGCGAAATTACCGCCGCGTCGCCGAAGTCCACTTCGAGGCCGGCTATGTGCCCGCGCATCACTCGGTGGAAAATTTTGCGCAAGCAATCCGCGCCATCGGCGAGCCGATTCACAATCGCACCGCTGAAGAAATCTCGATGGCGAAATTGCTCACGCTGTTGCTCGAGGTCACCGGCCTGTTCGACATGCGCACGCGGCCGGAATTGATCCTGCTGCAGAAGACCATGGTGGTGGTCGAAGGCGTCGCGCGGTCGTTCGATCCCAAGCTCGATATCTGGAAAGTCGCTGATCCCGTGGTCCGCGAATGGATCGAACGAAACCTCGGGCCGCTCGGCAAAATTCAGGGCGCCCTGTCCGGCGCCGGCGAACTCGGACGCGTGGTCTCCGGCCTGCCGGCGATGGCGTCGCGCGCGGTCACCGTGCTCGAACAGCTGGAGACCATGAGCCGCGACGGCCTCCGGCTCGATCCCGAGACCATTGCCGCGATCGGCCGCACCCGCGCCAGGCAGGCCCGCTGGCGCAGCATCGGCATCTGGGTAATCGCACTAACCTTCCTCGGCATCCTGTTCTCGATGCACTAGCCGAATGATTGCAATGCTGGCATAATGTGCTAGCATTGCTGTCAACCGGGGCGGGGAACGACCATGGCCAGCCTGACGATCCGCAAACTGGACGACGCGATCCGCGACGAGCTGCGGCTGCGCGCCGCCCGAAATGGCCGCTCCGTGGAGGACGAAGTCCGCGTCATCCTGCGCGAGGCGGCGCGGCCAGACGCGCTGCCAAAGGCTGATTTCCCGCACGAAAATTCGATTCTTGCGGCAAAATCAGGGCAGCGACCAAAGAGCGATATAACTCAACGGGTTACCCTCATTATTGGCGGCGGAATCGCGGCCTACAAAGCGCTCGACCTGATCCGCCGTTTGAAGGAGCGAAACCTCCATGTGCGCGTGGTTTTGACTCGGGCCGCGCAGCAATTCGTCACCCCGCTCGCCGCCTCCGCGCTGTCCAACGAGCGCGCCTACACCGACCTGTTCGATCCGCAGAGCGAGTTCGATGCCGGCCATATTCGCCTCGCGCGCGAATGCGATTTGATAGTAGTAGCCCCCGCCACCGCCGATCTGATGGCGAAGATGGCGAACGGCCACGCCGACGATCTCGCTACCGCGATCCTGTTGGCATCGGACAAAACGATCCTGCTCGCACCGGCGATGAATCCATTGATGTGGAATAACGCCGCGACGCGCCGCAACGTCGCGCAATTGCAACGCGACGGCGTTGTCATGATCGGCCCCAATGCCGGCGAGATGGCGGAGCGCAACGAAGCCGGCACCGGCCGCATGGCCGAGCCGACGGAGATTGCCGAAGCCGCGGAAGCATTTTTGCGGCCGCCGCAAGCGCAACCGCTGGCCGGCAAGCGCGTACTGATCACCGCAGGCCCGACCCACGAGCCGATCGACCCGGTGCGCTACATCGCCAATCGCTCGTCGGGCAAGCAGGGTTTTGCGATTGCTGCTGCGGCACGCGCCGCCGGCGCCGAAGTAATATTGGTTTCAGGCCCCGTCGATCTCGATGAGCCACACGGAGTCATCGTCAAACACGTCGAATCCGCGCGCGACATGCTCGCCGCTGTGGAAGCGGCATTGCCCGTCGATATCGCGATCTTCGCCGCCGCGGTCGCCGACTGGCGCGTCGTCAGCGAAGGCGCGCAGAAATTGAAGAAGACCGGCGCCGCGCTGCCGCCGCTACAGCTCACGGAAAATCCCGACATTCTCGCAACCATTTCAAAATCGAAAGACAATCGACCGGCACTGGTGATCGGCTTCGCCGCCGAGACCGAGCATCTGATCGACAATGCCAAGGCGAAAATATTGCGAAAGGGCTGCGACTGGATCGTCGCCAACGATGTTTCGCCATCCACTGGTATCATGGGCGGCGACGACAACACCGTGCATCTGCTCACGCGCCGCGATAGTGAAATCGATGTCGACTCCTGGCCAGCGATGAGCAAGGACGGCGTCGCGACCGCTCTGGTCGCGCGCATCGCCGAACAATTCAAGAAAGCAAATCCATGAGCGCCATCACCATCGACGTCCAGCAACTCGCCCATGGCGCCGGCCTCGCGCTGCCCGCCTATCAGACGTCGCATGCCGCCGGACTCGATCTGCTCGCCGCCGTGCCCGAAGATGCACCGGTGATTCTCGCGCCCGGAAAATACGCGCTGGTGCCGACCGCGCTGACCATTGCATTGCCCGATGGCTTTGAGGCGCAGGTGCGGCCACGCTCGGGCCTCGCCGCCAAGCACGGCGTCACGGTACTGAATTCGCCGGGCACCATCGACGCGGACTACCGCGGCGAGATCGGCGTGCTGCTAATCAACCACGGCGCCACCGCCTTCACGGTCAAACGCGGCGAACGCATCGCGCAGCTGGTGATTGCGAAGGTCGTGCGTGCGAAACTCGTGACGGTCGCCGCGCTCAGCGAAACCGATCGCGGCGCCGGCGGGTTTGGTTCCACCGGAAGCTAGCTTACTTGCGCTAGCTGTAGGGTTTCCCGGACGCGGTGCGGCGTGCAACGCCGCTTCGCAGATCCGGGATCCCGGTTTCTTTGCATAACCGGGACCCCGGCTCTGCAGCGCACTACGCCGCCCCAACGATGCTTCGCATCGTCAGGCGGCGCACTGCGCAGCGTCCGGGGAACGAGAGAGGCGCATTGGCGCAGCGTCCGGCGCGCACCAAAGACTCACCTCGCCATTTTTTCACCATGCGAGTCCCGTTCACGGTCTGGACTCTTACCCGCCGACTCCCGAAGGGGATACTGTCAGACGATTCGCGAGCGGTGAGGGGCCGTTCGGGAAGACGTGGTTTGGGGCGAATGATGTCAGGCGTGATCGCGGCGATACGTCGGACCTTGCTGTCGTGCACCTCACTGGTGCGCGACGGGCTCGTGGGAATTGGCGCGTCCGTCGTCCTGGCGACCTCCGCAGCGCGCGCCGAGGATCCCTTCATCGGCCAGGCGCTGGCCAGCTTCTTCAATCTCGACCGCCAGGAACTCGCCGCGCTGACGTTGGCGCTGGCGGTGCTCGGCTTTTCCGTGCTCTCCACCATCCTCCTGATGCGGACGCGGATTCGCGCCGAGCGGACCGAAGCGCGGCTGCGCACCGACCTGCACGCGCTGCAGGTTGAGGCCGACCGCTTTCGCGCGCTGCTGTTTGCCGAACCGCAGGTGCTGATCTGCTGGGCCGCCGGCGACAGCCGCCCGGAAATCTCCGGCGATACCTCGCTGGTGATGTCGCAGGATCCGCAGCAGCATCAGCCGCAACGCATTCTCGCTTTTGGCACCTGGCTTCCGCCGGAACCGGCGCTGCAGATCGATCACGCGGTCGATGCGCTGCTCGACGCCGGCGAAGGCTTCGTGCTCAACCTGACCACCTCCACCGGTCGCGCCATCGAGGCAATGGGCCGCGCCATCGGCGGCCAGGCCATCGTGCGGATCCGCGAACTCAGCGGCCTGCGTCGCGAACTGGCCGAGATGACGTTGCGTCACAAAGAACTCTCGGAAGAGACCGAGACCTTGCGCGGCTTCGCCAGCGCCGCGCCGTGGCCGATCTGGACCCGACGCACCAGCGGCGCGCTGAGCTTCGCCAACGCCGCCTATGCCCGCGCGACGGAAGCCAGCGGCCCGAACGATGCCATCGACCGCAACCTCGAACTGCTCGACAGCGACGACCGCAACAACCTGGCCCGCGCCCTCAACGACAACCAGCCGTTCGCCGCCCGCGTGCCGATCGTGATCTCAGGCGAGCGCCGCATCTATGACGTTCACGCGCTGAATGTGTCCGGCGGCAGCGCCGGCATGGCAATCGACGCCTCCGAGGCCGCCGCGCTGTCAGCCGCGCTGGTGCGGATGGCCGAAGCGCATCGCCGCACCCTCGATCAGCTATCGTCGGGCGTCGCGGTGTTCGACGCGCAACGGCGGCTCGCCTTCTACAACGATTCCTATCGCCGGCTGTGGGACCTCGACCGCACCTTTCTCGACAACACCCCGGACGATTCCAGCGTGCTGGACAAGCTCCGCGCCGCACGAAAATTGCCGGAGCAGCCGAACTTCCGGGAGTGGAAGGCCAAGCTGCACGAGGCCTATCGCGCCGTCGAGCCGGCCAAGGATGTCTGGTATCTGCCCGACGGCCGCGCGCTCAGCATCGTCACCACGCCGAATCCCGAAGGCGGCGTCACCTATCTGTTCGACGACGTCACCGAGAGCCTGGAACTGGCGCGGCGCTTCGACGGCCTGATCCGGGTGCAGCGCGAGACGCTCGACAACCTCGCCGAAGCGGTTGCGGTGTTCGGCAGCAACGGCCGCGCGCAGCTGTTCAATCCTGCCTTCGCCAAGATGTGGAAGCTGTCCGACGAGGCGATGCAGCAGCATCCGCACATCGAGATGGTGGAATCCTGGTGCCGGCCGCTGTTCGACGATGCATCGACCTGGCAGACGCTGCGCGGCGCCATCACCGGAATCGAGAACCGCGTCGCGGTGCCCTTGAAGCTGGAGCGCAAAGACGGCAGCGTGCTCGACTGCATGACCATGCCGCTGCCCGACGGCGCGACCATGCTGACGTTCCAGGACATCTCCGACGCCGAGAACGTCGAGCGCGCGTTGCGCGAACGCAACGAGGCGCTAGAAGCCGCCGACCAGATGAAGGTGGATTTCGTCCACCACGTCTCCTACGAACTGCGCTCGCCGCTCACCACCATCATCGGCTTCGCGCATCTGCTCAGCGATCCCGTCACCGGCCCCTTGATGCCGAAGCAGGCGGAATACCTCGAATACATCACCACCTCGACCGGCGCGCTGCTGGCGATCATCAACAACATCCTGGATCTTGCCACCATCGACGCCGGCGCGATGACGCTCAATCTCGGCCCGATCGATATCCGCAAGACCATCGAAGACGCCGCCGAGGGCATCCAGGACCGGCTGGCGCGCGACCGCATCACGTTGCAGGTCAACGCCGATCCGAGCATCGGCAACTTCACCGGCGACGAGCGCCGCGTCGTGCAGGTGCTGTACAATCTGCTTGCCAACGCGGTCGGCTTCTCGCCGCAGGATTCCGTGATCACGCTGACCGCGGAGCGCACCGAGCACAACGTGCGCTTCATGGTCACCGACCGTGGCCCCGGCATTCCGCCCGAGGTCAAGGACAAGGTGTTCGACTGGTTCGAGAGCCACGCCAACGGCTCGCGGCATCGCGGCGCCGGGCTCGGCCTGTCGCTGGTGCGCTCCTTTGTCGAACTGCACGGCGGCAAGGTCCGGGTCGATTCCGTGGTCGGCAAGGGCACCACGGTCACCTGCGACTTCCCGATCGACCAGACCGCGCATCGCAACGCCGCGGAATGAACGCGCCCTTCACCTTCGCGCTGGCGCTGGCCAACGAAACCGCCACCGCGCATTTGATGGCCGATCTCGCGCTGCTGATCGGCGCCGGCGATGTCATCACGCTGACCGGCGACCTCGGCGCCGGCAAGACCGCCGCGGCACGGGCCATGATCCGCTATCTCGCCGGCGACGACGAGTTGGAAGTACCCAGCCCGACCTTCACGCTGGCGCAGAGTTACGAGTTGCCGTCGTTTCCGCTGGTGCATGCCGATCTCTACCGCACCAACGACGCGAGCGAGCTGGAAGAGATCGGCCTGTCGCCGCTGCCCGACGGCGTGGTGGTGCTGATCGAATGGCCGGAGCGCGCCGAAAGCCTGATGCCCGAGGATCGCATCGACATCACGCTGAGCCATCGACCGGCGCTGGGATCGTCGGCGCGCGCCGCCGAGATCACCGGCCACGGCACATCCGCCGCGACGGTCGCGCGACTGAAGGCGCTGCGTGAATTTCTCGACGGCGCGCGCTATCTGGATGCGACACGGCAGCGCATGGCCGGCGACGCCTCCACGCGCTCCTATGCGCGGCTGATCCGCGACGACGGCGTCTTCATTCTGATGAACGCGCCGCGACGGCCCGATGGCGTGGCGCTCTATGACGGCAAGTCCTACAGCGCCGCGGTGCATCTGGCCGAGGACGTCAAACCCTTCGTCGCCATCGCCAACGGGCTGCGCGCCCACGGCATCTCGGCGCCGGCGATCCATCACGCCGATCTCGACGCCGGCTTCCTCATCACCGAGGATTTCGGCACCGCCGGCTTTATCGAAGGCGATCCTGCGACGCCTATTCCGGAGCGTTACCAGGCAGCCACCGACATGCTGGCGGCGCTGCACCAGCAGTCGCTGCCGGAAACGCTGCCGCTGCTGCCGCATGCCGGCTACGCAATTCCGGTGTTCGATACCGAGGCGCTGCTGATCGAAGTCGGGCTGATGCCGGAATGGTATCTGCCGGATCGGGATGCGACGCCGAGCGACGAAGTTCGTGGCGAATTTTTTACGATGTGGCGCGCGCTGCTGGCGAAGCCCGCCGCGGCGCCAAGGACTTGGGTGCTGCGCGATTTCCATTCGCCGAACCTGATCTGGCTCGACGACCGCGAGGGCATCCACAAGGTCGGCGTGATCGATTTTCAGGACACCGTGCTCGGCCCCGCCGCCTACGATCTGGTGTCGCTGCTGCAGGACGCCCGCATCGACGTGGCCGAGCCGCTCGAACTGGCGATGTTCTCGCGCTACGTCCAGGCGCGGCGCGCGGCCGATGCTGGGTTCGACGCCGCCGCTTTCGCCGAGCTCTATGCAATCATGTCGGCGCAGCGCAACACGCGGCTGCTCGGCACCTTCGCGCGGCTCAACCGCCGCGACGGAAAGCCGCACTACCTCAAGCACCAGCCGCGGATCTGGACCTATCTGAACCGCTCGCTGGCGCATCCGACGCTGGCGCCGTTCCGCGACTGGTACGCCGCAAATGTGCCGCCGCCGCGCGGCTGACTTTTACCGCTTGTTAGCCAGGGGCGTCGTATCTTACCAGCCATGACCGCGCGTCGGCGCGGGGCCTGCGGTATGGAGGAAGCGGCATGGCGTTGGCACCGGAGCGGCGCAAGGGCGACCGGATCGTTTTCGAACGCGGCTTCCCCGCCCATATGATGAGCATCGACGGCACCTGGCGCCGCGCCTGCATCATGGAAGATATTTCCGAGATCGGCGCCAAGCTCACGGTCGAAGGCTCGGTCGAGGGGCTGAACCTGAAAGAATTCTTCCTGCTGCTGTCATCGACGGGACTGGCCTATCGCCGCTGCGAACTGGCCTGGGTCAACGGCGACCAGATCGGGGTCAATTTCCTCAAGCAGGGCGACAAGAAAAAGAAAATTGCGCGACGCCCGGAGAACCAGGACGCCGACGCCTGAGCGAGGGACAACCCGGAGTTCGTCGCATTCGCGTCATACCGGCACATTATGGCTTGATCGATTCATGCACGCGCACCAAGGTGGTGCTACACTTTTCGCAAGATGTTCGAACCGCAAGATCCTAGAGCCCAAAAGCTTCGATCCCAAGACCTTCGATCCCAAGACCTTCGATCCGATGTCGAGACCGATTTCAAGATGCCCGTAAAACCCCGCAAAGCCATGGTTCTCGCCGCCGGCCTCGGCCTGCGGATGCGCCCGCTCACCGATCACTTGCCGAAGCCGCTGGTGCAGGTCGCGGGCTCCGCGCTGCTCGATCACGTGCTCGACAAGCTGGCGGAAGCCGGCGTCGATGAGGCCGTGGTCAACGTGCACTATCTGCCCGACCAGATCATCGACCACGTCGCGACGCGGCCGCGACCCCGCGTCACGATTTCCGACGAACGCGACCAGGTACTCGGCACCGGCGGCGCGGTCGTGAAAGCGCTGCCGCTGCTCGGCGCCGAGCCGTTCTATCATCTCAACGCCGACACCATGTGGATCGACGGTGTGCGGCCGAATCTCGCGCGGCTCGCCGAAGCGTTCGATCCCGAGCGGATGGACATCCTGCTGTTGATGGCGCCGACCGCCAACAGCATCGGCTATGCCGG
>NZ_JAQGJD010000271.1 GCF_028290785.1 Tardiphaga sp.
CATCGAGTTCGGTGCGCACGGTCTTGTAGGCCTTGCCGGCGTGTTCGCAGGTGGCATCGATCAAATGCAGCAGCACACGGCAGCGTTCCACATGACCCAGGAATCTGTCGCCGAGGCCGGCGCCTTCATGCGCGCCTTCGATCAGGCCGGGAATATCCGCCAGCACGAATTCACGGGCATCGACATCGACCACGCCAAGCTGCGGATGCAGCGTCGTGAACGGATAGTCGGCGATCTTCGGCTTGGCGGCCGATACCACCGAGAGGAAGGTCGATTTGCCGGCATTCGGCAGGCCGACGAGGCCGGCGTCGGCGATCAGCTTCAGCCGCAGCCAGATCCAGCGCTCTTCGCCGATCTGGCCGGGATTGGCGTTGCGCGGCGCGCGGTTGGTCGAGGACTTGAAGTGCGCGTTGCCGAAGCCGCCATTGCCGCCCTCGGCCAGCACGAAGATCTCGCCGAGCTTGGTGAAATCGTGGATCAGGGTCTCGCGATCCTCGTCGAAGATCTGCGTGCCGACCGGCACCTTCAGCGTCACGGCCTTGCCGTTGGCGCCGTGGCGGTCCTTGCCCATGCCGTTGGTGCCTTTCGGCGCCTTGAAATGCTGCTGGTAGCGATAGTCGATCAGCGTGTTCAGGCCATCGACGACTTCGATGATGACGTCGCCGCCGCGGCCGCCATTGCCGCCCGAGGGGCCACCGAATTCGATGTACTTCTCGCGGCGAAACGCCACGCAGCCGTTGCCGCCGTCACCGGAGCGAATATAAACCTTGGCTTCATCCAGAAATTTCATGTCGTACCCGTATCGCAGGGGGGTGGTGGCGGCAACCACTTCATGGCTCCAAAGCCGTGAAAAGCCCGCATTTACGGGCCTTGCTGCCGCTTTCACCGCGTCGTAGACGACGCGTGCCGCTGTTAACCAAGCCCTGTCGTGATGGGGCGTTCTGTACAGGCTCATCTAGGCATGTTTGCGACCATTTCGACCGCAGCGGACAATCGCGTCGCGAGGATGGCGGGGATCGGGCTGATGCTGGCCGGGATCTGCCTGTTCTCGCTCGGCGACGCGATCGGCAAATACCTGGTGCGCGACCACTCGGTCGGGCAGTTGCTGCTGCTGCGCGCGCTGGCCGCGCTGCTGGTGCTGTCGCCGTCGATCTGGCGGTATCGCGCGGAGTTTTTCCGGCTGGAGCGGCCGCGGCTGCAATTGGTGCGGATGGTGCTCTCGACCGTCGATGTCGCGGCGTTCTTCGCCGCGACCGTGTATCTGCCGCTGGCCGACGTCATCACCTTCTATCTGGCGGTGCCGATCTTCGTCACCGCGGGCTCGGCGATCTTCCTGCACGAACCCGTCGGCTGGCGGCGCTGGAGCGCGGTGGCGGTCGGGTTCTGCGGGGTTTTGATCGCGCTGCAGCCGTCCGCGCAAAGCTTCACCTGGCCGGCATTGATCGCCCTGTGCGGCAGCGCCGCGTTCGCCAGCCTGATGTTGCTGACGCGCACGCTGCGCGCCGCACCCGACGTGGTGCTGGCGGCCACGCAATTCGCGGGCTCGCTGGGCTTTGGCATCGTGATGGCGCCGATCGGCTGGGTAACGCCGAGCCTGAGCGACGCCGGCATGTTCCTGCTCGGCGGCGTCACCTCGGTATGCGCGCTGCTATGCGTCAACCGCTCGCTGAAGCTGGCGCCGGCCAGCGTGGTGGTGCCGTATCAATATACGATGATCATCTGGGCGGTACTGTTCGGCTACGCCGTATTCGGCGACCTGCCGTCGCTCGCGACGCTGATCGGCGCCGCGATCATTGTCGCCGCCGGGCTCTATATTTTTCTGCGCGAGCAGAAGCTCGGCTACGTGCCCGAGGTCAGCCCGCCGGTGTAACGCTGTCATCGCCACAAGCTCTTCTTCCTTCTCCCCTTGTGGGAGAAGGTGGCGCGGCGCAGCCGCGACGGATGAGGGGAAATGCAGATCGCCGACGTGCGTGGCTACCCCTCACCCGTCTTCGCTTCGCGAAGCCACCCTCTCCCACAAGGGGAGAGGGAAGGAAGTAAGCGAGCGCGCTACCTCCTCGTCGACGTTCCCCAGTTCTTCAACGACGACCAGACGCTGCGGTTGAGCTTGAAGCAATCCACCGGGGTGGACGAGCCGATCGCCTCGAAGCGGTGCAGTTCGACGCCGCTCCACTGGAAGCCGCACTTCTCCAGGATGTTTCGCGACGCCGGATTGGCGACACGGGCCCCGGAGATCAGGTGTTCGACGTCGAACTCCTCGAACGTGAAGTCGATCACCGCGCGCGCGGCTTCGGTGGCAAAGCCCTGGCCCCAATGTTCGACGCCGAGCCAGTAGCCGAGCTCGGGCAACTCGGGCGCGCGCCAGTCGACGCCGACCATGCCGACCGGCTGGCGGTCGAGCTCGATCAGGAACACGGTGTCGCCGCTCGCCTCGCCGAGCGAATTGACGAATTCGACCGCGTGGTCGGGCAAATAGGGAAACGGCAGGCGGCGGGTCATCTCGGCGATGCGCCGGTCATTGGCGAGCTGCGCGATGGCTTTCACGTCCGCGAGGGTCGGCCGGCGCAAGGCCAGCCGTTCGGTCTCGAGGACGCAGCCTCTGCTTTGTCTGGATGTCGGGGTCGGGATATCCTGCAGCATCGTCGGCTCCTGTATGCGCCCCGAAGCGACGCACCAAAAGAAAGGGGGAGGCCGGTTTCCCGCCTCCCCCTGGAGCCTTCTTTGGCCATCCGCGGGTTCAACAGGACCCGGCGGACTCCAATGTGTCCACCGTGTTATTCGGCCGCGGCTTCGAGAATCGGCAGAACCGATACGAAGGTGCGACCGTTGGCTTTGGCGCGAAACTGTACGTGGCCTTCGACCTTGGCGAACAGGGTATGGTCGGTGCCCATGCCCACATTAAGGCCGGGGTGCCAGGTGGTGCCGCGCTGACGCGCAATGATGTTACCGGGGATCACGCGCTCGCCGCCGTACGCCTTGATTCCGAGGCGCTTGCCTGCCGAGTCACGACCGTTGCGCGATGAACCGCCTGCTTTTTTATGAGCCATAGCCCGTCTCCAATCTCGAATAGATCTAGATCAATTCCTTGACGGAATGATCTCACATTTTTTCAACTTGTCGCGGCCTCATGCCGCGCCAGATAAAAGATGTTTACGCGGCGTCTTCGGCTTCGACCGGAGCCTTGGCAACGGCCTTCTCACGCTTCGGACGCGGTCCAACGGTCGGCTTGTTGCCGTCGGCCAGGATCTCGGTGATGCGCAGCACGGTGATCTCGTCGCGATAACCACGCTTGCGGCGCGAATTCTTGCGGCGGCGCTTCTTGAACGAGATGATCTTCGGGCCGCGCTTGTGCGACAGCACCTCGGCCGCCACGGTGGCGCCGGCCACCATCGGCAATCCGAGCACCGGCGTATCGCCGCCGAGCACCAGAACTTCGCCAAGCTGGATGATCGTTCCAACTTCGCCTTCGATCTTGCCTACTTCGAGCACGTCTTCTGCGACAACGCGGTATTGCCGCCCGCCGGTCTTGATGACTGCGAACATCGTTATATTCCTTCGACTTCTTCCAACCTCGGATGCATCCGGGCCGGCTTTTTGTTGTTCTTGATGGGGCACCGCGTTGATCCCGAAGGACTTCGGCGGATTTTTGCGATCCTGGGGATGTTACCGCCAATCGCGCAAAAACAATCGGCGCGAGGAAAACCTGCGCCGGATGCGGGACTTATAGTCGGCCAAGGTCGGGAGTCAAGGAAAAGGTCCCGGAAAGGGCGTTCATATCAGGCATTTTGCCGATCTGGCGGCGAGCGGCACGCCTGTTATCCGGCCATGCAACCAACCGGTTCCCTGCGCATTGTCACACGATTTTGGAGAGCAGGGGCAGACATGGCTGACGACACACTGACGACCACCGGCATCGGCCGGCACGGCGCGACGCGCCTGCCATCGGTGGACGTGGACAGTTTCAACATCGAATTGAAGGACGAGGACGGCTTTCTCGGCGATCGCGCCAGCAAGGGCGCGTTCCAGCGCATCCTCGACGGGCTGCGCAAGCCGCTCAGGAAGAATGGCGACGACCCGCTGGGCGACAAGGCCACCACCGAGATCGGCAAATCCACCCTCGACCAGGCGCTGCTTGGCGACGATATCGCCGCCGCGGCGCTGGTGCATGGCGCGATCGAGGATTTCGCCCAGGAGCTGGTCTATGTCACGCGGCGGATCCTGAAGAGTAAGGCCTGGGCCGACACCGAATGCATCGTGGTTGGCGGCGGCTTCCGGCAGAGCCGGATCGGCGAACTCGCCATTGCCCGAACCGACCTGATCCTGAAGGCCGAGGGCCTCAAGGTCGATATGATCCCGATCCGCTTCCACCCCGACGAGGCCGGGCTGATCGGCTGCCTGCATCTGGCGCCGTCGTGGATCTTCGAGGGCCATGACAGCATCCTGGCGGTGGATATCGGCGGCTCCAACATCCGCTGCGGCGTGGTGGAAACTGGCTGGAAGAAGACGCCCGACCTGTCCAAGGCGTCGGTCTGGAAATCCGATCTGTGGCGCCATGCCGACGACGAACCGACCCGCGAGGGCGCGGTGAAGCGCCTGGTGAAGATGCTGAAGGACCTGATCGTCGCCGCCGAGGCCGAAGGCTTCAAGCTGGCGCCGTTCATCGGGATTTCCTGCCCGGGCGTGATCAACCACGACGGCTCCATCGAAAAGGGCGCGCAGAACCTGCCGGGCAACTGGGAGAGCAGCAAGTTCAACCTGCCGACGCTGATCGCCGAGGGCATTCCGGAGATCGGCGGCCACGATACCGCGGTGCTGATGCACAATGACGGCGTGGCGCAGGGCCTCAGCGAAATCCCGTTCATGCAGGATTTCGACCGCTGGGGCGTGCTGACCATCGGCACCGGGCTCGGCAACGCCCGCTTCACCAACCGGAAGAAAGACAAAAAGGAAAAGGACGACAAGAAAGAGAAGAAGGGCAAGGACTGAGCCCGGTCGGCGGGCCCAGCGCCTCCGCCATGCGCGGCGGCGACCTGCCGGCGAATCAACGCCGCAGGGCCAGGGCCTGTTTCGCCAGTGCCTTCCCGCCGCCATGCGTCGTCGCGAGGCCCATTCCGCCTGAGCGAGGCTAATTTCAAAGGAAGCCGGGGCCCTGGCCCCGTTTGGCAACCTGCCGCGCCACAGATTGCGGAATTGTCCCCCGTCCGGCTTGTCTGGCGCGCCAACCTCGCCTAGAACTCGCCCAACCACCCGCGGGCGACCGCGGGTTCTTGGCGCCTTGGAGAGGTGGCAGAGTGGTTGAACGTACCGCACTCGAAATGCGGCATAGGTGCAAGCCTATCGGGGGTTCGAATCCCCCCCTCTCCGCCAAAAAACTAATTTTAGCTAAATTCTCAATGTGTTGGGGCGTAACCATCTTTCGCCCATAGATGACCGCACACTTTCGTAGACGTGCGAGCTTTCGATGCTCCTTTTTCCCCTTATCGCCGACGTCCGCACAGCCGACAAAGCTAACAGGACGCGCTAGTCCAAATGCTTGGGTAGATAAACGAAGCCCGCACGATCTTAATGGCAACGGCCGATTTCGCGCGAATCCCGAGATTGCCTTTTGGACGGATGGAGGCTCTTGCCGCATTCGTCGAACGCTATGGCGTATCGAGTTACGTCGTACAAAAGGTATTGGCAGCTCAGGCCGACGTATTGCGGAGGAAGGGCGACGCTCTAATCGAGCGGGCGGAAAACCTCGCCCGCCAAAGCCGGAACGAGCGGACATCGCGCGATGGCGAAGCTACAGCGCCGGTGCCCTATGGAGCATTAAAGATGGTCGCGCCTGCCACCAAATATCTTTGAACCATAGAGCCCCCTGCTCGACGAACTGATCAAGACGCATTCTCTGGTTCGGGGGGTGAAACGATGCGGTGTCGGTATCCGATAAGCGCGCTTACGGCATTGACGTTGCTTGTATCCGGTTCGGCTTGGGCCGGTAAGATAACCGGGGCGGGCTCAACGTTCGCCTCGCCGGTGATGAATAAATGGAGCTTGAGCTACTTTGCGGCGACTGGAAATAGTGTCCATTACCAACCTATTGGTTCCGGTCTGGGCATCAAGGCCATCAAGAACGCAGAAGTCGATTTCGGTGCTAGCGATAAACCGCTCGATCCGTCCGAACTCCGCAAGGATGGACTCATTCAATTTCCAATAGTCATCGGCGGGGTGGTGCCGGTGGTCAACATTGAGGGTGTGAAGCCCAGCGAAATGAAATTCACCGGTCAATTGCTCGCAGACATCTATTTGGGAAAAGTCAGAAAATGGAATGATCCCACCATTCGGCAGATCAACCCCACCCTGTCATTGCCTGATAGCGCGATCACCGTTGTCCATCGCCTCGATGCCTCAGGGACAACCTTCAACTGGTGCAACTACCTGTCGAAGGTCAGTGCCGTTTGGAAGGCAAGGGTAGGGGAAGGCACGACAGTTGACTGGCCGCTTGGCTTAGGCGGAAAAGGCAATGATGGCGTCGCGTCGCTCGTTGCGATGATCCCCGGGGCCATAGGATATCTCGAATACGCTTATGCCCTGCAGAAATTTCAGCGCATCTCATTCGGCGTCGTGGAAAACAGCTCGGGAAATTTCGTCAGTCCGTCAAGAAGTAACTTCCAGGCAGCAGCCTCTAGTGCAGCTTGGGATAGCGAGAATGACTTCTTTCTGATCCTCACGAACGCACCCGGGGCGGAGGCGTACCTATCACTGCTACCACTTTCATGCTTTTGCCGCGGCACCCGAAGTCTCCGACTGCCGCTGCGGGCGCGATTGACTTCATAAAGTGGGCTTTGCAGAAGGGTGGGACCGACGCCGAGGCGCTTAATTATGTGTCGCTGCCACCGGCGCTCGTTCAGCAAATTGAAAGCTACTGGAATGCTCAACGTGTTGGCGCGGACAGCGGCGACGCGAGCTCACAATGAGGGACATTGGACGTCGTTCTGCCGCTTGCAACGCGCGGCGAGTTGGTTGGAGCATCAATCCAATGGCTAAGGTCGTGAGCCTGAGAAGCTCCGCAGCGGCGAAAGCCGAAACTGCCGTTTAATGACGATTGGCTGGCGGCTTCAAGGCCGGACTAGGAGTCTGCTTGTAGCGGAATATGCAGTCGCTCAGCGCGTTCCTGGCGATCCTTCTTGCGAAATTCAGCTTCGCGCTTCTCAAAAGCCGACATTTCATCTTGGGCTGCCCGCAGGAGAAGATCGCGATCATTTGCGGCAGGTTCTAGCTGACCGGGCATTTCGCACTCCTACTGTTGTGTCACAAGGCGGACATAACATGACAGAGCTGCTGTAGATTCACAATCGGTGGTACCGCCGATTGATCTTCATATTTTAGCATACAAATTTACCGGTACCCTATCGAATAATCGGGTGGCGACATTTCATGCAGATATGGCGCGGCAGTTGCGCCTTCCCAAGTGAGACCAATGCTCTGTTCACCCGCCGTGGGATCTGAAATTTCACCGATGAATGGGAAGGCATGGGTTTACAGGGAGGTGAGCCACTGCGCCGTGTGCTTGCGGTTCTCGTGAGCTTCAGCCAAAGACACCAGCGCAGCGCGTCCCAATATCCTCAGTAATTTTGCCGAGGCGACCTTTGACGGCGCCGATCCCCGGCTCGCGCATTTTTCATGCATGCGCTACAGGCCGCGGTATACTGGCTCATCGAAGGAGACAGCATGACCGACCACGACCACCATCATGATCACGATCATTCGGAATTGTCGGAAACCGAACTGCGGGTCCGGGCGCTGGAAAGCGTCCTGACCGAGAAGGGCTACGTCGATCCGGCGGCGCTCGATGAATTGATCCAGACCTACGAGACCAAGGTGGGTCCCCGCAACGGCGCCCGGGTCATCGCCAGAGCCTGGAACGATCCGGCCTATCGTGCGCGGCTGCTGGCCGATGCCACGCCGGCGATTCTCGAACTCGGCTATGCCGGACGCCAGGGCGAACACATCGTCGCCGTCGAGAACACGCCGCAGCTCCACAACATGGTCGTCTGCACGTTGTGCTCCTGCTATCCGTGGTCGGTGCTCGGCCTGCCGCCGGTCTGGTACAAGGCGGCGCCGTATCGCTCCCGCGCCGTGAAGGATCCGCGCGGTGTGCTGGATGATTTCGGCGTCGCGCTGCCCGAAGGCACCAAAATCAAGGTGTGGGATTCCACCGCGGAGATCCGTTACCTCGTGGTGCCGATGCGGCCCGACGGCACCGCGGGGATGAGCGAAGAGCAACTCGCCGAACTCGTCACCCGCGACAGCATGATCGGCACGGGACTCGCCCGGCAACCCGCCGAGGCCGCGTGATGGACGGCGCGCAGGACATGGGCGGCGTGGCGGGCTTCGGCCCGGTGCAGCCGGAGCCGAACGAACCGGTGTTTCATGCCGAATGGGAACGCCGCGTTTTTGCGTTGACGATGGCGATGTCCCGGCCCGGCCAGTGGAATATCGACATGTCGCGCTTCGCGCGCGAGAACCGGCCGAAGCCGGACTACCTCAGCAAGAGCTACTTTCAGATCTGGCTGGCCGGCATCGAGAAGCTGATGGCCGAGCGCGGGCTGGTCGCGCCGGAGGAGATCGAAGCGGGCAAGGCATTGCTGCCGCGGCGGGATGTGCCGGTGCTGAAAGCCGACGAGGTCGCAGCGGTGCTGCGCCGGGGCGGCCCGAGCGTGCGCGAAACCACGCAGCCGGCGCGCTTCGCGGTCGGTGACCGCGTCCGCATGAAGACCATCGATCCGCCAACCCATACGCGGCTGCCGCGCTATGTCCGCGGCCATCTCGGGGTCATCGAGTTGCTGCACGGCACGCACGTCTTTCCGGACAGCAATGCGATGGGCAAGGGCGAAGACCCGCAATGGCTCTACACCGTCGGCTTCGACGGGCGCGAGTTGTGGGGCGAGGACGGCGATCCGGCGCTGACGGTTTCCGTCGATGCCTGGGATTCGTATCTGGAGCCGGCATGATGGCGCTCGATCCGAACGCCGCGGCCGCGGTGCCCGGCGTGCCGCTCGATCATGATGGTCCGGTGTTTCGCGAACCATGGGAGGCGCAGGCCTTCGCCATGGCGGTGGCGCTGCATGCGCGCGGGCTGTTCACCTGGACCGAATGGGCGGCGTCACTGGCCGCCGAAATCAAGCGCGCCCAGGCCGCCGGCGATGCCGATACCGGCGAGACCTACTACCGCCACTGGCTGGCGACGCTGGAAAATCTCATCGCCGACAAGGGCGTGGCGACGGCCGATACGCTGCATCGCTACCGCAATGCCTGGGATCACGCGGCCGATCGCACGCCGCACGGCATGCCGATCGAATTGACGCCGGAAGATTTTTCGCACCCGAAGTGAGAACGGGATTCGTTACGTGCCAGCTCGCTGGATCGTTCCCCGGACGCGGTGCACTGCGCCGCGTTTTCGCGGCGTGGTGCTCCGCAGAGCCGGGGTCCCGGTTGCTTGCGACAGAGAAACCGGGATCCCGGATCTGCGGAGCGGCATGAAGGCCGCACCGCGTCCGGGAAACGGAGAAGACGCCATTACTGCGCCGACGCCGCCTTTGCGCCGGCGGGCGTGACGCGCCACACCACGTTGCCGACGTCGTCGGCCACCAGCAGCGCGCCTTGCTTGTCGATCTTGACGCCGACCGGGCGGCCCTGGGCATCGCCCTTGTCGTTGAGGAAGCCGGTCAGCACGTCCTGAGGTTTTCCGGCAGGCTTGCCGTTTTCGAACGGCACGAAGATCACCTTGTAGCCGCTGCGCGGCTGCCGGTTCCATGAGCCGTGCTGGCCGACGAAGGCCCCGCCCTTCATGCTCGCGGGAAACAGTTCGCCGGTGTTGAAGGTCAGGCCCAGCGACGCCGTATGGGCGCCAAGCGCGTAGTCCGGCACGATCGCCTTGGCGACCAGGTCCGGACGCTGCGGCTCGACGCGCACATCGACATTCTGGCCGTACCAGCTATACGGCCAGCCATAGAAGCCGCCGTCCTTCACCGAAGTCATGTAGTCCGGCACCAGGTCGCTGCCGATTTCGTCGCGCTCGTTGACGGTGACCCACAGCGCGCCGCTCTGCGGCTGCCACGAAGGCCCGTTGGGATTGCGCAGGCCCGAGGCGAACACCCGCGATGCGCCGGTGGCGCGATCGATTTCCAGAATGCCGGCGCGGTCCTTCTCGGCTTCCATGCCGTTCTCGCCGACGTTGCTGTTGGAGCCCACCGTGGCATAGAGCTTGGTGCCGTCGGGGCTGGCGGTGAGGTCCTTGGTCCAGTGGTGATTGATCGTGCCGCCGGGCAGGTCGGCGACCTTCACGGCAGGAGCGGTGATTTTGGTGTCACCCGTCTTGTAGGGAAACTTCACCACGGCATCGGCATTGGCGACGAAGAATTCATCGCCGACCAGCACCATGCCGAACGGCGAGTTGAGGCCTTCGAGAAACGCGGTCTTGGTTTCAGCAACCCCGTCGCCGTCGGCGTCGCGCAGCAACGAAATGCGATTGGCACTGGGCACGCCGGCGCCGGCGCGGCCCATCACCATCTTCATCACCCAGCCCTTGATGCCCTTGCCGTCGTCAGGCTTCGGCGGCGCATTGGTCTCGGCGACCAGCACGTCGCCGTTCGGCAGGACGTACAGGGTGCGCGGATGGTCGAGCCCAGTGGCGAAGGCGTTGACTGCCATGCCGCTGGCGGCGGTCGGCTTGCCGCCCTGCGGCCAGCCGGTGGCGGTGGCGATGTTGACGGTGGGGATCAGCGACTTGACCGGCTCGACCAGTTTTGGCGACGCGCCGAAATCCTCGCCTGAAGTGTTGGTCGCCTGCTCGTTGCAGGCGGCCAGCGGCAGCGCCACAGCGACGAGACAGGCGGAGAGCAGAAACTTGTTGCGCATGAAAAATCCTCTGATTGCGGGATGCAAATGCAGCGGATGCGCGAACGTTCAGTTCGTGCTCATGAATTTCATGTGAGTTGACGCGGCAATTCCGGGCTCCCCGTTCGCCGCGCTGCGGCATCGCTGTTGCGGCCCGCCCATGCGTGCGACGGCATGGTGCGTCCCGGAATCGATGGTAGGAACAGGGGGCTTCCGGCGTTCAAGACCGGAGGGTGGGGAAACGCATGTCCGATATTGCCGTCGCCGAACTGCCCCGGGCCGACGCCGACAAGCCGCGGTTGCCCGGCCTCACAGGCGCGTCCAAAAACCCGCTGCTCGATCATCCTATTTTGCCGACGCTGCTGCGGCTGTCGTGGCCGAATGTGGTGGCGCTCAGCGCCGGCACCCTCGTGGTCATCGCCGAGACCTCCTATATTGGCCGGCTCGGCACGGAATCGCTGGCGGCGATGGCGCTGGTGTTTCCGTTCGTGATGCTAACCATGACCATGTCCGGCGGCGCCATGGGTGGCGGCATCTCGTCGGCGATCGCCCGCGCCCTCGGCGCCGGCGACCGCGACCGCGCCTCAGAGCTGGCAGCCCATGCGCTGCTGCTTGGATTGGGCTTCGGGCTGAGCTTCACCGTGGCCATGCTGCTGTTCGGTCCGACGCTGCTGGAAGCGCTCGGCGGCCGCGGCGGCGTGCTGGCGCAGGCCACCGGCTATATCCAGATCTTCTTCGGCGGCTGCGTGCTTCCATGGCTGACGAACACCTTCGCCGCGATCCTGCGCGGCACCGGCAACATGAAGCTGCCCTCTG
>NZ_JAQGJD010000287.1 GCF_028290785.1 Tardiphaga sp.
TTGCCGCAAATGGCTCGCCCAGGGTCCGGCCGAGCGGCGTCACCGAATATTCGACGGCCACGGGCGAACCGGTGAGCACCCGCCGGCCGACGATCCCGCTGCGTTCCAGCCGGCGCAGCGCATCGACCAAGGCCTTCTGCGTGATCCCGCCCAACCGACGCTTCAAGGCATTGAATCGCGTCGGTTCGTCGAACAGCACGCCCAGGATCAACACCGACCATTTATCCGCGATGAGATCCAGAACGTGGCGGTTCGGGCATTCGCTGTTGAAGATCTGCATATCGTCGTCGGGCATCGCGGTATGTCCCAATATACCTAGTCACATCCAAGTGCGTAATTGATACCTGGTACATGATCTATATCACGGTGGCTCCTGAAACCGGAGCGCCATGATGACCCTGTTCGACCCCTACTGCCGTTCCCCGTCCGCGTGCCGCCCATGAAGGTCGCTGTCATCGGCGCCACCGGCAGCACCGGCGCGCTTGTTATCGACAGGCTGCTGGCGCGGGGCCATGCCGTCGTGGCGATCGGCCGATCGCCGGCGCCGGCGCGCGAGCCGGCCACGACCTACACCGTGAAAACCGGCGACCTGACCTCCGTCGATTTCCTCGCCACCGCGATCGACGGCTGCGACGGCGTGATCTCCTGTCTTGGTCAGAACCGGGCATCGAAGAGTCTGTTTGCCAAACGGACCTCGCCGGCGGACCTGTTGCGCAACGTTGCCCGCGCCACCATTGCGGCCATCGGCAGCGATCGCCATCAGCGTCTCATCTATCTCAGCGCCTTCGGGGTGGGCGAGGACATGCCCAAGCACAGGATGTTCTTTCGCCTCGTGCTGCGTCTCAGCAGCATTCACGATGCCTATGTCGATCACGCCGCAGCGGAGGCGGCGATCAAGGCGTCAACGGTCGCATGGACGATCGTGAAGCCGCCCGGGCTGACGGACGCTGCGACCGACGTTCGACTGATCGACAAGAGCGCCGCCTGGTCGTCATTCGAATCCACGTCGAAGACATCGCTGGCGGCATTCCTGGTCGAGTGCGCCGAAGATCCGGCAACGGTCGGGCGCTCCATCACCCCTGGCGAACCATGATGGCATCGACAGGGGCGCTCCGGACGCGCCCTTGTCCTGCAGCGGGCCGCTCGCGGAAGAACCAGCGCGGCTCGGGAATCGGGTGGCTGCCGGCAGCGCCTTCGCGCCATGCTGGGCGCCAACACCGGAAACCCGTCATGACCGCCTCCTCGCCCGATCGCCTGCCCGCGACCTTCAACCGCCTCGCCTGGTCGAACCTTGCGGCGCAGTCCGCCGAGCAGATCGCGCTCGCCGCGGCGCCGATCGTGGCGGTGCTCGCGCTCGGCGTCGGCGAAGGCCAGACCGCGCTGCTGCAGACCGCGCTGACGCTGCCCTTCGTGCTGTTCGCGATTCCCGCCGGACTGCTCGCCGACCGCATTTCGCGCCGCGCGCTGATGGCCTCCGCCGAAGCGCTGCGCGCCGCGGCGCTGCTGACGACCCTGGCGCTGATCTGGAGCGGTCTGCTGACGCTGCCGCTGTTGGCGCTGCTCGGTTTTGTCGCGGTGTGCGGCACCGTGGTCTACAGCGTCGCCGCGCCCTCGCTGGTGCCGTCTTTGGTCTCCGCGCCGCTGCTCTCCGCCGCGAACGCGCGGATCGAACTGGCGCGCACCGTCGCTTTCGCCAGCGGTCCGGCGCTCGGCGGCGTGCTGGTCGGCCTGGTCGGCGCGGCGCCGGCGTTCGGCGTCGCCGCGGCGCTGTCTATCGTCGCGGTGGTGCTGCTGTCGGGCATCTTTGAGCCCGCCCGCGCGACGCTGCCGCGACGCCGGCCGATGCAGGACACCGCGGAAGGGCTGGCCTTCGTCGCGCATCATCCGCTGCTGCGGCCGGTGTTCGTGACGCAGCTGATCTTCAACGTCGCGTCGTTCCCGATCCTTGCGGTGTTCGTGCCCTACGCCGTCCGCCATCTCGGCCTCAGCGCCGCCGGCGTCGGTTTGACGCTCGGCCTGTACGGCGTCGGCATGGTGGTCGGCGCGCTGGTCGCAACCAGGATCATGCAACGGCTGCCGTTCGGCACGGTGATTGCGCTCGGTCCGGTCACCGGCTTCGTCGGCTCGCTGGTGATGGCACTGACGACCTGGATCGCCTCGCCGGCGCTCGCCGGCCTGAGCTTCTTCCTGCTCGGCGTCGGCCCGATCCTTTGGGTCATCTCCACCGCGACATTGCGCCAGTCGGTGACGCCGCCCAGCCTGCTCGGCCGCGTCTCCGCGATCAACATTTTGAGCTATGGCGCGCGCCCGATCGGCACCGGCATCGCGGCCGTGGTCGGTGGCTTCTACAACGCCGAGGCCTGCTTGTATCTCGCGGTGTTCGGCTTCGCCGGCCAGGCGCTGGTCATCCTGATGTCGCCCGCGGTGGCGCTGGCGCGGCAGCCGGAGATAGTCGGCGAACCCGCACGCGCCTGACGGGTCTTGCGGCAAAACCAAGGCAAATACCGTCAACGGAAACTGCGAATTCGGTTTCGCCAGCCATTCCAATCTATTCAGGCCTCTTTGTATGATGTATATCATCCTTAAAATCTTGAGGCTGAATTATGACCGACCACGCCATCGACGGCATCGCAGACAGCGCGCCACAGCAAACTTCGTCCACGGCGCTGCAAATTGCAGTGCTCGCAGCGCTGGCGTCGATCGGCACGCTCGCCACCAACATCCTGCTGCCGTCGCTGCCGCAAATGGCGGTGTCGTTGAAGGTGACGACGCCGGCGGTGACGACATCGATCACGGTATTCCTGCTGGTATTCGCGCTCGGGCAACTGCTGGTCGGCCCGATCTCCGATCGCTACGGCCGCCGCATTCCGGTGCTCGCCGGCTTTGCGGTGTTCATCGCCGGCAGCATCTGGTGCGGCGTGGCCACCGACCTGCCGTCGCTGCTGATCGGTCGCGCGATCCAGGCCGCCGGCGCCTGCGCGACCTCGGTGCTGTCGCGCGCCATCGCCCGCGACCTGTTCACCGGGCCCGCACTGGCGCGCGCGTTGACGCTGGTGATGATCGCGCAGGCCGCAGCGCCCGGCTTCTCGCCGCTGCTCGGCGGCGGCCTCGATTACTACTTCGGCTGGCGCGCCGATTTCGTATTCGTCGGAATTTTCGCGATGCTCTCCGCCGCGGCCTTCGCTTACGTGCTCGGCGAAACCCATTCGTCGACGCGGATCCCGCTCAACCCGCTGGCGATCGGCAAGACCTATCTCAAACTCTCCGCTAACCGGCACTTCCTGGTGCCCGCGGCGACGGTCGCGCTGATTCTGGGCGGGCTGTTCTCGATTTTCTCAGCGGCGCCGCGGATTCTGATCGAAGGCTTCCACTTCACACCGATAATGCTCGGCCTGTTCTTCGCAGGCACCGTGATCGTGGTGTTCGGCTCGGGCATGCTGGCCGCGCGGCTGGCGCCCCGCATCGGACTTGATCGCGCGATCAGCATCGGGCTGTGGCTCGCCGGCGTCGGCAGCCTCGCGGTGCTCGCCGTGGCGTGGTTCAACGGCGATATCGTCTCGTTTGTCATCGCCACCTGCGTGTTCCTGCTCGGCATGGGCGTCGTCAATCCGCTCGGCACCGCGCAGGCACTGTCGCCGTTTGGCAGCCACGCGGGCGCGGCCTCGGCGCTGCTCGGCTTCTGGCAGATGATGGGCGCGGCGGTTGGCGTGCTGCTGGCTTCTACGATCGTGCCGCAGGCGATGCTGGCGCTCGGCATCGTTCTCGTGCTGGCCTCGGTGCTGGCGATCGTGCTGTACGCGCTGCGGGCGAAGGCTGCCTAACGCCGCGGCG
>NZ_JAQGJD010000313.1 GCF_028290785.1 Tardiphaga sp.
GCAACTATGACGGCCACTGGCTCGATGCCATCGAGCGCGAGACCGCAGAACTCGCGGTGGCTGACGCAGCGATGCGCAGCCAGACCGTGACGCGACTGGCGGCGATGCTGCGCGCGCGCTTCGAGACCTCGCCGTTTCCCTCCGCGCTGATCATGCTCGACGGCTGGATGGAGAATGCGCTGGTCAGCGAACCCGCCACCTCCGTGGAAGACCGCTACCGCCAGATCCTGCGCGATGGCCGCCCGCGCGACGCCGCCGCCGGTCGCACCCTCGACGGCCCGCATCTCACCGACCTGCAGGTGATCTACGCGCCGAAGAACATGCCGGCGCGCGACGCCTCCACCGGCGAGCAGAAGGCGCTGCTGATCGGGCTCATCCTGGCGCACGCCACGCTGGTCGCCGAGATGACCGGTATCACGCCGCTACTGCTGCTCGACGAAGTCGTGGCACATCTCGATCCCGACCGTCGCCGCGCATTGTTCGGCGAACTGTCAAAGCTCGGCGCCCAGGTCTGGATGACCGGCGCGGATCCCGCGGCGTTTGCCGACATCGGCCCGTCTGGCGAGATTTTCGATGTGGCGGACGGACGGGTCACGCGGCGGCCGGTGCCGGCTTGAACCGCGGCGTCTCCCGGAACGACTAGTCTGAGCGGCCATGTCGTCGCAGCCCTATGACGATGTGCGCGTGCGTCGGCAGCCCCCGGAGACATTCATGATATTGGCGACGAGGCGCGGGGCGCGGCCCCTGGCACGGCGATGCCTGTCGGTATGGATCCTGTGTGCGGCGCTGGCGGCGGGGTCGATCGCCTGCCGGGCGGATGACGGCATTGTCGATGTCGCGGGTCTGCCACGGCTTGCCGGCGCCCGCGAAGAGCCCGAACGGGCAATCTCGCAGATGGCGGTCTATTCCGTTGCCGGGCCAGTGGCGGGCAATGCTGCTGCGACGCACAAGTTGCTGGTCGATGCGGGCTGGACGCCCTATCTCGATCCCCTCGCCGAAGGCAACGGCGACGGGCTGCTGTTCAAGCGGGCGGGTCAGGGCTTGATCGTTTCGTTCAACCGCGCCGGCTCCAGCCTGGAGCGATCCCGCGTGACCTATCTCGCGACCCGGATCAATGTGGATCTGCCGCTGCCCGAGGCCGCCAGCGACATCCTGTTCAACGGCAACCGGCCCTATCTGCGCTGCGTGACGGCCCGTCCCATCGAGACCACGCGCGACGAAATCGTCAGCAGGCTTGCCGCGTCGGGCTGGACCAGATTGACCGCCGAGGACATTGCCGAGCGTTGGCCCGGCGCGAAGCCCGAGGCGATCAACGAGGACGGCGTGCGCGCCTATTTCGTCAATGCCGGGCTTGCGTATCAGAAGCCGATCATGATGACGCTGCAGCGCCGCGGCGACGGCACCCGTGTCGAAATCCGGATTGCGCCGTTCGCCCTGCCGCAGGATCTGCAAGCCGGCCAGGAGACCTATGGCCTGCTGGCGCCGAAATCGGTTTCCAGTGCCACTTACTCCGATGGCGCTGCACGGCGCGAACTCAAGGCCACCCTGGCCGCCGAACTCGGCCCGGTACTGGCATTCTATCGCCGCGAGCTCGGCAAGCGCGGCTGGACCGAACAGAGCAAGGGCGCGGCGATCGCTGCCGATGCGGTGACGCTGACCTTCACCTCCGCCGAAGGCAGCGGCACGCTCAGGCTCGCCCGCCAGTACGATCTCACCAGTATCGGTTTCGTGCTGCAGGTGTCCGAGGCCGTGCTGGCCGCGCGCGAAAAGGCCAGGCGCGACGAGAGCGCCAAATTCCTGCGCGACGCCGAAGCGACCGCGCGCGTGGCGATTGCCGCCTCCGAGGCGCAGCGTACGGCAGCCGCGGCCACGTCGCCCGATCGGGATGCCACCTTGCGCACCCTGGACGGCAACGCCGCGCCGGTGCCGCTGCCGGAAACCGCCGACAAGGTCCAGTTCAACGGCGCCGATGGCCACCTGGAATTTTCCAGCGCCTCCAGCGTCAAGGCGCTGGCCGCGTTCCATCGCGGCGCCATGAAGCCGCTGGGCTGGAAGGAAACGCCTTCCGTCATCAACAATCCCAACATGGTGGTGCTCGACTTTTCCAGGGCGAAGCAAAAGGTGTCGTTCACCATCATGCAGATGGGCCCGAAAGCACGCGTCACCGCCGATGGCGCCGGTCTCAGGGCCGCAGCCGTCGTGCCGGTGGCGGCCACTGTCGAACTCGAAGCCGAAGGCAATGCGCCGTTGCCGGTGCCGAAACAGCACACGCTCAGCGCGCCCGGCACCTGGAAGGCGCAGGGCGGCGGCAGCCCGTTCCGACGCGAGCTCGATGCCAGCATCCCGGCCGACCTCAATACCGTGCTCGCGTTCTATCGCCGCGAACTGACCGGCCGGCAGTGGAAGGAAGAATCGCGGGGCGCGATCGTCAAGGCCGACAAGGTCGCGCTGGCGTTCACCGCGCCCGACGGACCCGCGCTGCTGAAACTCGACCGCCGCAATGGCGAGACCGCCGTCCACTTGGTGCTGAAGAACCCCGCCGAGGCCGCCAAGGCCGGCATCGCGCCGCAACCCGGGCAGGTCCGGCTGACCTTCGGCAACATGGCTGACGCGCAGGCCGCGATTACCGTCCACGGCAAGACCATCAAGGTTGCGCCGGGAGTCGGCGGACCGAAGACGCCGAACGGCCCGACGCTGGAACTGCCGCCCGGCAAGTACCGCGTGGCGCTGAAGGTCGCGGGCCAACCGGACCGCAGCAGC
>NZ_JAQGJD010000369.1 GCF_028290785.1 Tardiphaga sp.
CTGCTGTTTGCCGCGGCCGTGGTGGCGGTGGTCGCCATCAGCTCGCGCACGCGGGCGCGAAAATTGCCGGCGCCGCCAGTGTAGCTGGGCTCAGAACTGGAAGTACAGAAACTCCAGCCGCTGCCACATGCCGAACAGCGCCATGGTGAAGGCGATGGCGACCAGCAGCGCCCATGCGGCGTTCGGTCGCCAGCGCACGAAAACGGCGGGCTCGGGCGCTCGGCGATATTCGCGGTAGCAAAAAATCTGCGGCACGTTGGGCAGCGCCAAAGCGATGACCAGCGCCAGCGCCACCGCGATGCTTCCGACGAGCTGCAGCCGTTCCGCGTCGAGCAAGACCGGCAGATCCATGACGCGCAAAATTCCCGGCGAGACATAGGCCGCGCCGGAAGGAGCCGCGCCGACGAGGCCGGCCAGCATGCGCCACGCGCCGCCAATCGTGTCGGCACGGAAGAATACCCAGGCGATCACCACCGCCGCGAAGGTCGTGGCCCACCGTGCGACCTTGATCAGCGATGTCGGCCAATCGCCGTTCGCTGGCGAGGCCATGCCGCGCCAAAGGTGGTTGGCGCTGAGGTACAAACCATGCAGCCCGCCCCACACTACAAAATTCCAGCCGGCGCCGTGCCACAGACCGCCGAGCAACATGGTCAGCAGCAAATTGCCGTAGCGTCTGATCTCACCGTGGCGGTTGCCGCCGAGCGGGATGTAGAGATAGTCGCGCAGGAACCGCGACAACGTGATGTGCCACCGCCGCCAGAACTCGATGATCGAGGTCGCCTGGTACGGCGAGCGGAAATTCACCGGCAGCCGGATGCCGAACATCAGGCCCAGCCCGAGCGCCATGTCGGAATAGCCGGAGAAATCGAAATAGATCTGCAGCGTGTAGCCGAGCGTGGCGAGCCATGCCCAGGGCGCGGTGACGTCGCCGCCGGCATCGAGATGGGCAAACACTGGCGTCACGAACTGCGACAGATTGTCGGCGATCACCACCTTCTTGAACAGGCCGGCGACGAAGATCGCCACGCCACGCGCGGCCATCCCGGCGGTGCGCCCCGCGCCTACACGCTTGAATTGCGGGATCATCTCGGCGTGATGCACTAGGGGACCCGCGATCAGATGCGGGAAGAACGACACGAACAGCGTGTAGCTGACGATGTCTCGCTCGACCTTAGCGCCGCGCATCACGTCGACCAGATAGGCAATCTGCTGGAAGGTGAAGAACGAGATGCCGAGCGGCAGAATGACGCTGTCGAACGGCAATTGCGGGCCGCCGAGGGCGGCGATGCTGTTCAGCGCAAAGCCGGTATATTTGAAGTAGCATAGCGCCGCGAGATTGAATGTGACGCCGAAGACCCCGACGGCGCGGCGCCGCGCCGGATCGGCCATCAGCAGTCCCAGGCTGAAATTGAAACCGATCGAGGCGAGAAACAGCACTAGGTAGATCGGCTTCCATGCACCGTAAAAGACCAGCGACGCGCCGGCGAGCACCATTATCCCCGCCCGGGGAGAGTGCCTTCGCGCGGCGGCAAAGGCCAGCGCGGTCGCCGGCAGGAATTGGAACAGGAAGGTGAACGAGCTGAACAGCATCCCGGCTAGTTCTTTAGCTGGGTCATGAGATACCGCGTGTAGATCGGAATGCCGGCCCGGTTCAGATGCGCCTCGTCGGAAAAGTGCGACTGCAGCAAGCCAGGCACGGAGGGAATGTCGAGCACATCGAAGCCACAGCGACGGCCTGCCTCGGCCGTGACCGCGACCTGCTCGCGGTCCATCTTCGCCCAGGCGACATCGACGGCGCGATCGTAGCGCGGCGCCCAGGGAGGGGACACGACCGTCAGTTTTCGAACCCGACCGACCATGGCGCACAACGCACCCATTTCGTATTTGACCTTTGGGCCTGACAGGTCCCAACCCGCGTAAAAGGCATGCGAGCTAAGATCGTCCGGCCACTTGTAGCGCGGGTTGGTGTCGAGCCGGATCAGACCAAACTCCGCAGGCTGCGGGGCCGCGTCAGCAAGGCCCTGGCTGGCGGCCAGCCGTGAGTTGAACGCCTCGCGGATAAAGCGGATCAGCGTTCCCAACCGTAGCGGCATGAACGTCGCGATCTGGCCCGCGACGCCCATCCGCGCGGTGACATCCTGAGTGTTGGATCCCGCGGTGCGCACCCCGTCATTGAGGATCGGCGGCGTCAGGTTGATGACCAGATGGGAATTCCGAAAGCGTTCCGGCGCCAGATCGATCGTTGCCAGCACCGCCAGCGGCTCGCCGGCTTCATAGCCGATATTGATGGCTGATCCCTGCGGCCTGCCGGTCAATTCGGCCGCCAAAGCGGGATCGACCTGATAGTGGGTACGGCTGTCGCCGGCGAAGATGAGCTCGGGTCGCAGCTTCAACAGCGGCAGCTTCACGGCAAGCGCCATCGGCACGTCGTCGTGGACGCGATTGGCAATTGCGAGCAGTCCTGCAAGGCCCGCAAGCCACGCCAAGGCAGTGAGGGCAAGTGCACCGACGATCCAGCGGACCGACGTAGTTTGAATTCCCAGCAGGAATGTACCAGAATCGAGCGAGTGGCGGCTGAACATGCAACCGTTCAACCACGAATCCCTGGCCCGAACAATATGCCGCGCCTCAGTGCCCGCCGCCACCCGCCGCCGGGTTGTTCGGCTTGTTGAGCAGCAGCACCAGGGTGCTCAGCGCGAGGTAAAAGAACGACAACAGAAAGAACGCGTCGCCGAAGCCCATCACGGTGGCCTGGCGATGGACGATCTGGTTGAGCTGCTTCAACGCCATCATCGGGGCGTCGCCCATGCCCTGGAATTTCTGCGTGAAGTTGTTCAACGTCTCGACCGCCATGGCGTTGCCCCAGGTGACCTTGTCGTGCAGCCGCGAGATGTGGAAATCGGTACGGTCATCCAGCGCGGTGTTGATCAGCGCCAGACCCAGCGCGCCGCCGAGGTTGCGGGTCAGATTGAACAGGCCTGACGCGTTCTTGATGCGCTCCGGCGCCAGCGTGCCCAAGGCGATATTGTTAACCGGCACCATCGCCAGCATCATGCCCATGCCGCGCAGGATCTGCGGGACCAAGAGCTCGTAGAAGTCAAAGTCCTTGGTGATCCAGGTCATCTGCCAGGTGCCGGTGGCGAACAGCACCAGGCCGAGCGCGATCAAGTAGCGCAGATCGACCTTGGTCATCAGCCGGCCGACGATCGGCGCCATCAGGAACATCGCGACGCCGGAGACGAACATGGTCTCGCCGATCATCAGCGCGCTGTAGCCGCGGACCTCCGCGAGATAGCGCGGATAGAGATAGGTCAGGCCATAGAGGCCGATGCCGATGCAAAAAGAAAACATCGATCCGAGTGCGAAATTGCGGTCGGTGAAGGCGCGGATATCGACGATAGGCTCATGCGCGGTCAGCACGCGCCAGAAGAACAGCACGCAGGTGATCACGCAAATCACCGCGCAGATCGCGATCGAGGTGTCGCCGAACCAGTCGTTGCGCGGCCCCTCTTCCAGGACATATTCGAGGGTGCCGAGAAAGCCGCCCATGAAGCCGAGGCCCCACCAGTCGAAGTGATCGAGCAGGGCGAGATTGGGCTTGTCGAAATCCACCAACGCCAGCACGCCAATGGTGATGCCGATGCCGGGCACCACGTTGATGAAGAACAGCCAGTGCCACGACAGCGCGTCGGTGATGTAGCCGCCGACGGTCGGCCCCACCGTCGGCGCCATGGTGGCGACAAGGCCGATGATCGGCGCGACGATGTGGAATTTCGAGCGGGGAAACACGGTGTAGGCCGAGGCGAAAACGGTCGGGATCATGCCGGCGCCGAGAAAGCCCTGGATCGCGCGCCACAGGATCATCTGCTCGATCGACGAGGTGAAGCCGCACATCAGGGAGGCTACGGTGAAGCCGGCCGCCGAGATCGCGAACAGCATCCGCGTGCCCAGCGCCCGGGAGAGAAAGCCGGACAGCGGGATCGCGATCACTTCCGCGATCAGATAGGCGGTCTGTACCCAGGACACCTCGCTGGACGAAGCCGACAGGCCCGCCTGGATTTCCGACAGCGATGCGGAGACGATCTGGATGTCCAGGATCGACATGAACATGCCGAACACCATGATCAGAAACGCGAACAACCGCTTCGGCGCAATCTTGTCGGACGGCGCGGCGCTGGCCGGGATCGCGCCCGGCGTGGCAGTGGTCGAGGCGGCCATCGTGCTGTCCTGACTACTTGGGCGCGGGTTCGGCACCGGGCTTGGTGTTGACGCGGACATAGACCGACATGCCGGCGCGCAGCAGGTTTTCCTTGGCGACGTCGGCGGGGACCTTCAGCCGCACCGGCACGCGCTGCACGATCTTGGTGAAGTTGCCGGTGGCATTGTCCGGCGGCAGCAACGTGAATACGGAGCCGGCGGCGGGCGCGAGGCTGTCGACGGTGCCTTCGATGGCGCGGCTTGAGTCGGCGTCGAGTTCGATGCTGACCGGCTGGCCCGGCTTCAGGCGGCGCAGTTGCGTCTCCTTGAAGTTGGCGTCGATGTAGACGGCATCCAGCGGCACCACATTGGCGAGCCGCTGACCGACCGCGATGAAATCGCCGGTGTTGACCAGGCGGTTGGAAAACACGCCATCGACCGGCGCCTTGACCTCGGTAAAGGTCAGATCGCGCTCGGCCTTGTCGAGCGCGCTCTGCAACTCTGCAAGCTGGGCACGAGCCTCGTTCTGCTGCGCCCTGGTGACTTCAACGTTGTCGCGTGCGGCATCCACCGCCGCCTTCGCCGACAGCACGGCCGCCGCCGTCTGGTCGCGCGTGGCCTGCGAGGTTTCGAAAATCGCGCGCGACGCGAAGCCCTTGGTGCTGAGTGCGTCCTGACGGTCGAAATCGAGCTGCGCACGCTTCGACATGGCATCCGCTGACACCATCTGGGCGCTGGCCTGTTCGACCGAGCTCTGCATGGCCGTGACCTGACGGCCGATGCGCTCAATGGTGGCCTGCTGGGTGGCGATCTTGCGGCGGGCGGAATCGACGGCGATGCGATAGTCGCCGTCATCGATCTTGAACAGCACATCGCCAGCCTTCACCGACGTATTGTCGCCGGGCAGAATCTGCGCGATGTGGCCGGCGACGCGCGCGCCCAGCGTAGAGTTGTTGGAGCGCACATAAGCATCGTCGGTGGCGACGATGAAGCGCCCGACCAGATAGTAGTGCACGCCATAATATACGCCGGCGACTGCGAGCAACGCGCCGACGCCGAGCAGGATGGCTTTCTTCTTGCCGGATTTCGGCGCAGCCGCAGGTTTGGCTTCGACAGCCGGCGCGGCGGGCTTGTCGGCAGGGGCATCCGCAGGACCGCGCGCCACGGCGTCATCGGAGGAATGAGCATGAGCTTCGGCCGAGGCCGTAGAGACGACGCGGACCGGCGTGGCATCGGCAGCCTCGGCTTCGGGGCGAACAATACGGGCAGCGTGGTCGCGCGGTCCGGCCATCGAGGCCTCCTCAAAAACGGGATACGGAACGATGCCGGAAACGACATCCGTCCAACCTGATATGCCGCTTTTACATTGACCGAACGGTTCGGTCAAGTTATATTGGCGGCTATGGAACCCTAGCTTTCCGCCGTTTCAGAAGGGTTTCGAAAACTGAAATTTCCCGGGACAGGCTGAACCAATGGTTGCAACCCCTCACGTCGCGCTCACGGTGGTAGGTGATGAGGACAGCGCCAAGCGCCGCCAGATTCTCGACGGTGCGCGTTCGGTATTCATGGATCTCGGTTTCGACGGCGGCAGCATGGGCGAGATCGCCCGCGCCGCCGGCGTGTCGAAGGGGACGCTCTACGTCTACTTCGCCGACAAGTGTCGGCTGTTCGAAGCGATCGTGGAGCAGGAAGTCCTTGAGCAGGGCAAGCTGGCGTTCAACTTCGATCTGTCGCGCGATGCCGAGACTACGCTGAAGGAATTCGGCACCGCTTATATCCAACTGCTGTGCCGCCCCGGCGGCGGATCATCGACGCGGACGGTGATGGCGATCGCGGAACGGATGCCGGAAGTGGGCCAGCGCTTCTACAACAACGTGGTCGCGCTGACGATCGGCCGGCTCGCCACCTATCTCGAAGCGCGGGTGACCGCCGGCGAACTCGTGACCGATGACTGCCAGCTCGCAGCTTCGCAATTCATGATGTCCTGCCAGGCATCGCTATTCATGCCGTTCATCTTCCAGGCGGCTCCGGCGCCCTCCTCCGCGGAAATCGCACGGGTGGTCAACAGCGCGACGCGAATGTTTTTGGCGGCGTATCGGGTCCGACAGGACTGAGGGATCGTGCCCCGGATCCGCGAAACCATACGGCGTATGACGTCGCGTTCAGAGCAACGGAACGTGCGCTACTCGTTCTTGTAATCTTCCGCGTCGTCATAGGCCGCTTTGCGGCCCGGCTTTGCGCGGCTGCCGAGGGAGCCGGTGGATGCCGGATCGCGGCCGGAATAGCCGCTGCGCGGCATGGCACGGGCAGCGACCTGTTCGCCGGACACCGCGGCCGGCTGGCAGATGATGCGGCGGCTGGAACGGCGCATCAGATCGACATGGATGTGATCGTAGTGGAACACGTTGGAGCCCGGCGCGAGTACGGTGTTGAACACCTGGCACGCCGCGCCCTGCACGTCGCGCAGAAAGCCCTGCTCCTCCGCCATGCCCTTCCAGCCATCCTTGACGGAAATCTTGCGGCCATCGGCCAGCGTGAAGGAGGCGATGTCGAGCGCGTTGCCGAACGCGTGTTCGGAGATATGCGCGCGCGAATTGCCGTTCATGCCGCGGCAGGAATAGGCGGAGATTTGCTTGATCTCGGCGACCCGCGAGCCAAACCAGCGCATCGCCGCGGGCTGTACGGCCTCCGCCAGCCACTTGTCGAGCGCGGAAACGATCGGACAGGCCAGCGTCGCGGTGGGCTTCAGAGTTACAGGGCCGACCGAACCGGTGACGTTGCCCTGCGCCGGACCCAGCCGTTGCGGAGCATAATCCTGTGGCGGCGCGGCCTGCACGCCGGAACTGTAACGGCCGTATGGCGCGCGGGGCTGCGGCGCCGCTTGCGGTGGCGCCTCAGGCTGCTCGACCTCTTCTTCTTCCGGATGAACGCCGGGGGCATTCAGCGAGATCGGCGCGCCGGCAGTGCCGCCGTAGCCGGGTTGCGGCTGGCGTGCTGCGGTGTCGGGATATGAATTGGGATAGGCTGGTGCGGGCCGCGCCATCGGTTGCTGCTGCACCGGCCAGCGCGGCTGGTTGGAGGCGTTGCCAACGCTGCCGGGGGGCCGCAACTCATCGGCAAAGCCAAAGCTGCCGCTGCTCTCGCCCAATGCGGCGACCTTCAGGGGAAATTCGGCGCCGCAAACCCCCGGCCCGGAAATCGGGTTGATCCGAACGAGATCGGCCCCCTCTTTCACGGTCCCGGATTTCAGGCATGCGACTTCTGCCTCGGCACGCCAGGGTTCGCGCTCCTCGGTCTGAAACAGACCTCGACCACAACCCGCAAGCGATACAAGGACGACGGAGCCGACGAGATACAAACGAATTCCGCGCGTCATCCGCGCAATGTCGATGAAATGATTTAAGGCTTCTTCAACGCGAAGAATTCATCTTTGATTCACCACGTCGGTCAGGCGGGCACCGCGCAGGTCTG
>NZ_JAQGJD010000026.1 GCF_028290785.1 Tardiphaga sp.
CGGTGCAGTTCGGCCGCATCGATGCCGCCGCGCTGTTGCTGTATGCGGGGTCGATCTCCTGGGTGATCGGCTACGACACCATCTACGCCCATCAGGACACCGAGGACGACGCGCTGATCGGCATCAAATCGACGGCGCTGCTGTTCGGCGCGCGTACGCGCCCGGCGCTGATGGCGTTCTATGGCTTGGCTGTCGTGCTGATCGGCGTCGCCTTGGCACTGGCCGGCGCGCATGAGCCGGCGTGGCTCGGGCTGCTGGCGTTTGCCGTGCATCTGGTGTGGCAGATTTTTCGTGTTGATATCAAGGACCCCGCGCTATGCCTGCGCGTGTTCAAATCAAACCGCGACGCCGGGCTGCTGCTGTTGGCCGGCCTGCTGGTGGATGCGGTGATGCGGGCGGGGTGAGCCGTAGGGCGGGCAAAGGCGCGCTTGCGCCGTGCCCACCATCTTCATCTTGCTTGGCACTGGTGGGCACGCTTCGCTTTGCCCACCCTACAAACCAACTACACTTCAATCCCGCGCGATAATCTCGCGTTCGCCCTGATACACGCCGGCTTCGCCCAGCAACGCGCCGACACGACGGCGGACCAGAAACTTCGGGCGGCGTTCGCGGACCGCGTTGTGGCGGCGGCGACGCGGAGCCGGTTCGCGGATTTTTTCTTCCGGCAGTTGCGGCAGCGCGAAGATCGCGCTCCACATTTGCCATGCGGTGTCGATCTCGACGCGGTCGGAACTGACGCACAGCGGAATCGACAGCGCGGGATCGCGATGCGCGAGTACCAGCATCTTGGCGTCGTCGAGGCCGCGCACGGCGACACCGAGAAAGTCGCTGACGCGGACGTTGATCGCCATCCGCATGCCGCGCAACTCACGGTGCAGGATGACGCGTTCGCGATGCAGTTCGATGTGCCGGACGCTGCCATCCGCACGTTGATCGTGCGCATCGAAGCGGACCGGTAGCGAGTGGGGGTCGAGCCGCAATGCGCGGCTCGACCCAACGGGATAGGTCCCGCCTGTAGCTGCTGTTTGATGCCTCAAGATTTTATCTCCCCGCCGAAATTATGCTTCCGGTCGATGGGAGGACCTTGCCAGATGGAATGCGGAAAGCGCTTAAAAAGGCTGGTTAATCGAATCCCACCCGCCCGCATGCTTGACGAAAGCCTGCGGGACATGATTGACGAGACCTTGCGGTATCGCTGAAATTCTTTGGCTTTCGGCCTGCCGCATGCTTGAAGTCCCTGTGAAATAAGCACATCTCTTGATGACGCGGTCCTGCCTCGGGCTGCCTCAAAAACCCGGGATTTTGTTCGTGATCTCTTCACCAAACGCGTTATCGCCGTCGTCGTCGAAATCCGCCAATTCAGATCTGCTCGACCAGTCCGCGCTCTCCACGCTGGCGCATCGTCTGGTCGAGGCCGCCAGGCGCGCCGGCGCCGATGCCGCGGACGCGGTCGCGGTGCGCGGCGTGTCGCACGGCGTCGAGGTGCGCGACGGCAAGGTCGAAGCCTCCGAGCGCTCCGAAGGCGACGACGTCGGCCTGCGGGTGTTCGTCGGTCGCCGCCAGGCGGTGATCTCGACCAACGATGTCTCCGGCGACAATGTTGCCGTTCTCGCCGAGCGCGCGGTGGCGATGGCGCGTGTGGCGCCCGACGATCAATATGTCGGCCTTGCCGATCCCGAATTGCTGGCGCGCGATTTTCCGGAGCTCGACCTGCTCGACCCCATCACGCCGTCGGTGAAAGAACTCGAGCGTCGTGCCGTGGAAGCTGAGGAAGCGGCGCTCGCCGTGAAAGGCGTCACCAAGTCCGGCGGCGCTTCGGCTTCGACCGGCATCGGTGGCATGGTGCTGGTGACATCGACCGGATTTCACGGCTCGTATTTGCGTTCGAGCCAGGGCGTCTCGATGACCGCGATCGTCGGCGACGGCACCAACATGGAGCGCGACTACGCGTTCACCTCGGCGCCGCACGCTTCCGATCTGGAGTCGTCCGCGTCGGTCGGCAAGCTCGCCGGCGAACGCACCGTGGCGCGCGCCAATCCGCGCAAGGTCGCCACCTGCAAGGTGCCGGTGGTGTTCGATCCGCGCGTTTCGAATTCGCTGGTCGGCCACATCGTCGGCGCGGCGAACGGCGCCTCCATCGCGCGCAAGACCAGCTTCCTCAAGGACAGCCTCGGCAAGCAGCTGTTCAACAAGAACATCCGCATCATCGACGATCCCCTGCGCGTGCGCGGGCTGCGCTCGCAATCGTTCGATGCCGAGGGCGTCGCGGTGAAGCGTACCGCGATCATCGACGACGGCGTGCTGACGACCTGGCTGCTGGACTGCGCCACCGCGCGCGAGTTGGGCATGACCACCACCGGCCACGCCCACCGCGGCGTATCGTCGTCGCCGTCGCCGGGCGCGTATAATCTGCACATGGAAGCCGGCGAGATGACGCCGGCCGAGCTGATCGCCGACATCAAGGAAGGTTTCTATGTCACCGACCTGATCGGCTCCGGGGTCAACGGCGTCACCGGCGATTACAGCCGCGGCGCCGGCGGGTTCTGGATCGAGAACGGCGAACTCACTTACGCCGTCAGCGAGATCACCATCGCCGGGCATCTGTTCGATATCTTCAAGTCGCTGCAGCCCGCCAACGATCTCAGCTTCCGCTACGGCGTCAACGCGCCGACCGTGCGGGTCGAGGGGCTGACGATTGCCGGACGCTGACCTCGCACACGCGGACCGACTGTCACACGACGCGGCGCTGCTGGCGCAGACGGTGCGGGACGCCGGCGCGCTCGGCCTTTCGATGTTTCGCACCGAGCTGAAGATGTGGACCAAGGGCGGGTCGTCGCCGGTCTCGGAAGCCGACATCGCCGTCAACGACCTGATCGAGGCCCGGCTGCACGGCGCGACGCCCGATTACGGCTGGCTGTCGGAGGAGAGCGCCGACGACGAATCGCGGCTCGGCAGGCATTTGACCTGGATTATCGATCCGATCGACGGCACCCGTGGTTATCTCGCCGGCCGCGAGGACTGGTGTGTCAGTGTGGCACTGGTCGAGGGCGGCCGGCCGCTGCTGGCGGCGGTGTTCGCGCCGTCCACAGATGAATTTTTCTTTGCCGTGCGCGGCCAGGGCGCCACGCGCAACGGTTTGCCGATCCGCGCCACACGCGGGACCGCGCTGGATTTCCCCCGCATCGCCGGTCCCAAACCGCTGGTGGAGCGGCTTGCCCGGCCATTGCAGGACATCGCGCTGTATCCGCGAATCGGGTCGCTGGCGCTGCGGCTGTGCTGGGCCGGCAGCGGCAAGCTCGATGCGGCCTTTGCCGGCGGCCAGAGCCGCGACTGGGATCTTGCCGCTGCGGATTTGATCGTGCACGAAGCGAATGGTAGGATGACCGCGCTTTCCGGCGAACCGCTGCTCTACAACCGCCGGGAAGTGACGCACGGATTGCTGGTGGCCGCGGGGGCCGATCGTCATGCTTACATCGTCGAGCAGTTTCGGAACCGCCAGCTCTGAGACCGACGCACGTCACCGGCCGCGCGACCCCATCACATCCATCCATCTGATCTCAGCCGGGCAGCTGTAGGAAAAATATTCATGTCGGACCACGCGCCGCAGTTGCTTCACCTGGTCGTCGGTGGCGAACTGACCAACCTGAAGGACAATACCTTCAAGGATCTGAGCCAGGTCGAGACCGTCGGTTACTACCCGAACTACGCGTCGGCTTTCGCCGCCTGGAAGGCCAAGGCGCAGCAGACCGTCGATAACGCCCACATGCGCTACTTCATCGTCCACCTCCATCGGCTGCTCGATCCAGGTCAAGACGCGAAGCCCTCCAGTTGAAACGACTGCTTCGAAACGCGCTGCGCAGCAGCTGGGTGCAGCGCGCTGCGGGATTTCTCGCGGCCGAATTCCTGCGGCTGGTCTGGAAGACCAACCGCTTCACGCTCGACCCCCCGAACGTCTATGACATCGTCGAACCCGAGATGCCGGTGATCCTGGCGTTCTGGCATGGCCAGCACTTCATGACGCCGTTCATCAAGCGCAAGGACTATCAGGGCCGGGTGCTGATCTCGCGGCATCGGGACGGCGAGTTCAATGCGCTGGCGGCCGAGCGGCTCGGCATCGGCACCGTCCGAGGCTCCGGCGACCACGGCGGCGCGTTTCACCGCAAGGGCGGCGTCGGCGCCTTCAACGAAATGGTGCGCACCTTGGGGCAGGGCATCAACATGGCGCTCACCGCCGACGTGCCGAAGCGCTCGCGCGTGGCTGGCCTCGGCATCATCATGCTGGCACGCGAGAGCGGCCGGCCGATCATGCCGTTCGCCATGGCTACCAGCCGTTTCATCCAGCTCAAGAACTGGGACCGCACCACCATCAACATGCCGTTCGGCCGCGGCGTCCTGGTCGGCGGCGAACCGATCAGCGTGCCCGCCGACGCCGACCGCGCGATGATGGAGACGCTTCGGCTGCAACTGGAGGCGACGCTGAACGACGCGACGCGGCGCGCTTATATCGCCGTCGGCCGCCCGGAAGAGGCCGGTCATGCCTGATTCGCTGCCGATGACGCTGCGCGTCTATCGCAAGCTGTCCGCGGCGCTGGCGCCGCTGGCGCCGGTGCTGATCCGGCAGCGGCTGAAGAACAACAAGGAAGATCCCGCCCGCATCGGCGAACGCCGCGGCGTTACCGAGATCGCGCGACCGGCGGGTCCTTTGGTCTGGGTCCACGGCGCCAGCGTCGGCGAAGTGCTGGCGGCGGCGGCCCTGATCGAGCGGCTGCGCCTCCGGGGCTTCCGCATCCTGCTGACCTCGGGCACGGTGACCTCGGCCGGCATCGTCGCCAAGCGCTTCCCGGCCGATATCATCCATCAATACATCCCCTACGACTCGCCGCGCTTTGTGGCGCGGTTTCTCGATCACTGGCGGCCGAACCTCGCGCTGTTCATCGAATCCGACATCTGGCCGAACCTGATCCTGTCCGCCGCGCAGCGGCGGCTGCCGATGGTGCTGATCAACGGCCGCATGTCGCAGCGTTCGTTTCCGCGCTGGCAGAAATTTTCCGCGACCATCGCGGCGTTGCTCGGCCGTTTCGATATCTGTCTCGCGCAATCCGATACGGATGCCGAGCGCTTTTCTGCGCTGGGTTCGCGCAACGTGCGCGTCACCGGCAACCTCAAGCTGGACGTGCAGGCGCCACCGGCCGATCTGGCAAAGCTGGAAAAGCTGATCTCGGTGACGACAGGCCGTCCGATCATCGTGGCGTCGTCGACCCATCCCGGCGAGGAAGAGATCCTGCTGGAGACCCACAAGGCGCTGGCGAGCTTCTTTCCGTCGCTGCTCACGGTGATCGTGCCTCGCCATGCGCATCGCGGCGAGGCCGTCGCGAAGATGATCGTGGCCGCGGGTGCGCAGGTCGCGCTGCGCTCGCGCGAGGAATGGCCTGAAGCCGGCACCGACATCTATGTGGCGGATACCATGGGCGAGCTCGGTCTGTTCTACCGGCTGACGCCGGTGGTGTTCATGGGCGGCTCGCTGGTGCCGCATGGCGGCCAGAATCCCATCGAAGCGGTGAAGCTCGGCGCGTCCATCGTACACGGCCCGCACGTCTTCAATTTCACCGACGTCTACGAGGCGCTCGACGCCGCCGGCGGCGCGCGGCAGGCGGTGTCGTCGGAGCAACTGGTCAAGCAGCTCGGCCAGATGCTCGGCAACGCCCCGGTACGCGAAGCTTCCATCGATGCCGCCGAACAGGTCGTGGAGCGGCTCGGCGGCGCGCTGGAGCGCACCATGAATGCGCTGGAGCCCTATCTGCTGCAGATGCAGCTGGAGACGGGAGCGACGAATGCGT
>NZ_JAQGJD010000055.1 GCF_028290785.1 Tardiphaga sp.
GCCGTGTCTCGGTGCTGATCAACAACGCCGGGGTCGCCCTGTTCGGCCGCTTCGACGAGATGACCCTCGCCGACTTCGACTGGGTGATGGGCGTCAATCTGAACGGCGTGGTGCGCATGACCCACGCGTTCCTGCCGTTGCTCAAGGCCGAGCCGACCGCCCACATCGTCAATATCTCCAGCATCTTCGGGGTCATCGCCCCGCCGGGGCAGACCGCCTATTGCGCCTCGAAATTCGCGGTGCGCGGCTTCTCGGAGTCGCTGCGCCACGAACTCGCCCGCTCTTCGGTCAGCGTCACCGTGGTGCATCCGGGCGGGGTGAAGACCCGGATCGCCGCCAACGCCCGTGTCGCCCAGGGCGCGGTGCTCGGCGACCCCGAAAAACGCCGCGAGCGCCTCGACCGCTTCCTCAGCCTCAGCCCCGATATCGCCGCCGCCGACATCGTCCGCGCCATAGAGCAGCGCGCGCCGCGCCTGCTGATCGGCGACGACGCGCGCAAGATGGCGCTCATCCAGCGACTGTTCCCGGTGACCTATTGGGCCAAGCTCGCCAAGACGATGAGCTAGAGCCGGGTCCCCGCCTTGCCGCTGCGCGCCACCGGGTGCGAGCTCGACAGGCCGCCGTCGACGACCATGGCCTGGCCGTTGACGTAGGATGCGCCGTCCGAGGCCAGGAACAGCGCCATCTCGGCGATCTCGCTGGGCTCGCCGTTGCGCTGCAAGGGGTTGAGCTGGCCGATCTTGGCTTCGGTGCCGCGCTCGCGGGCGCGGTCGAAGATCGGCTTGGTCATGCCGGTCTCGATCAGGCCGGGGCACACCGCATTGATGCGGACGCCGGTGCCGGACAGCGAATAGGCGGTGGTCTGCACCAGGCTGATGACGCCGGCCTTGCTCGCCGCATAGGGATGGCCGGACGCGCCGGACTTCAACCCGGCCACCGACGCGGTACAGACGATCGAGCCGTAGTTCTGCGCGATCATGTGCGGCATCGAATGCTTGATCGCCAGGAACGGCCCGATCAGGTTGATGCGCAGGATCTCCTGCCAATGCTCGACGGTCTGGTCGAGCAGCGGCACCAGCCCGCCGGACACGCCGGCATTAGCCCAGATCGCATCGAGCCGGCCGTATTTGGAAACCGCTCTATCGACGAAGCCCTTCACATCGCTCTCGGAACCGGCGTCGGCCATCACCGCCTCGATGGTGCCGCCGGCGTTGCCGACCAGCTTGGCGGTTTCCTGCACGCTGTCGCTGCGATCGACCACGATCAGTTTCGCGCCTTCCTTGGCGAACATTAGCGACGCGGCGCGGCCGATGCCGCTGCCGGCGCCGGTGATGATGACGGATTTGCCTTCGAGCCGGCCCATGGGTTTCTCCCGCTGCATTTTCTTTGGACGGCTGTGCCGCCACATGGAATTCATTGTCGCCGTTCATCATGCAAAGATGCTTGAGGCGTCGCGCGCTCTGACGTACAGCGGTTGAAACAGTATTGAAGGGAAATCGCGATGTCCAACGCCGAAAAACCGTTCGTGGCGCAGCACACCGTTCCCGCAGGCGTCGTCGCGACAAAATGGTGGTGGGTACGTCACGCGCCGGTGCGCAATGACGGTGGTAACATCTACGGCCAAAAGGACATGGACTGCGACTGCAGCGATCGCGTGGTATTCAATGCGGTGAGCAGGATTCTGCCGCGCAAGGCGGCGTGGTTTTCCAGCCACCTGAAACGCACGCACCAGACCGCGGATGCGATCTGGGCCGCGGGCTTTCCGAAACCCGACTCGATGCAGCAGGAACCCGAACTGGCCGAGCAGCATCTCGGCGACTGGCAGGGCCTCAACCGCGCCGCGTTCTTCGCCAGCCGGCCGATCGCTGTCGGCAGCTACTGGTTCGCGCCGATCGACGAGCCATCGCCGAACGGCGAAAGTTTCATGGATCTTTATAACCGTGTCCGTCGCGCCATCGATCGCATCAACATCTCGCATGCGGGCCAGGACATTGTCGCGGTGGCCCATGGCGGCACCATCAAGGCAGCGATCGGTCTCGCGCTCAACGACCAGCCGGACCGCGGCCTGGCCTTCACCATCGATAATTGTTCGGTGACCCGGCTTGACCATCTCGCCAGCGACGGCCATTCGGGCTGGCGGATTCCGATGGTCAACCAGCAGCCATGGATTGCCGACGCCTCGCACAACGCGATGCATCAGCCGGCCGGGCCGGAGATCGCGACGACGACGACCAAACTGGCGTAGACTTCTTTTTCCTTCTCCCCTTGTGGGAGAAGGTGGCACGGCCGCAGGCCGTGACGGATGAGGGGGGCACCGAAGCTCAGAGCCTGTGGCCACCCCTCACCCGTCTCGACCGCTACGCGGTCGATCCACTCTCTCCCACAAGGGGAGAGCGAACTACAACGTGCCGTCGAAACGAAAACAACAAAGACACTTAGGGAGAAACGCATGACCTTGTTCGACATGACTGGAAAAGTTGCCGTCATCACCGGCTCAACACGCGGCATCGGCCGCGCCATCGCCGAACGGATGGCGGAGCATGGCGCGAAAGTTGTGGTCTCGTCGCGCAAGCAGGATGTCTGCGATCAGGTGACGAAAGAGATCAACGACAAGTTCGGCAAGGACACCGCGGTGGCGATCGCCGCCAACATCTCCAGCAAGGAGAACCTGCAGAACCTGGTCGATGAGAGCAAGCGCGCTTTCGGCAAGATCGACGTGCTGGTCTGCAACGCGGCGTCGAATCCGTATTACGGACCGCTGGCCGGCATTTCCGACGATCAGTTCCGGAAAATTCTCGACAACAACATCGTGGCCAACAACTGGCTGACCAGCATGGTCGTGCCCGACATGATCGCGCGCAAGGACGGCGCCATCATCATCGTATCGTCGATCGGCGGCATCAAGGGATCGACCGTGCTCGGCGCTTATGCGATCTCCAAAGCCGCCGACATGCAATTGGCGCGCAATCTCGCCTGCGAATACGGCCCGCACAATGTGCGCGTGAATTGCATCGCGCCCGGCCTGATCAAGACCGATTTCGCGAAAGCGCTATGGGACAATCCCGACACGCTGAAGGCTTCCACGGCGCGTTCGCCGCTGCTGCGGATCGGCATTCCCGACGAGATCGCCGGCGCGGCGGTGTTCCTCGGTTCGGCGGCGGGGAATTTCATGACCGGGCAGAGCCTGGTGATCGATGGCGGGGCCACGATTAGTTGAGAGCCGAGCGCGCCGCTTCCGTTTCCCGGACGCGCTGCAGCGTGTAACGCTGCCGCGGAGATCCGGGACCCCGGTTGCTTAAGTCACCGGGACCCCGGATCTGCGAAGCAACACTGCGTGTTGCATCGCGTCCGGGGAACGGAATGAACTACTCCACCGCGGCGTAAACCAGCCCCCGGATCAGCGCGCGAAAATACTCGCGCTGCCCCGGGCCCTGCGACATGAACACCGCGAACAGTTCTTCCGCGGGGTCGATCCAGAAGAACGTGCCGGCGACACCGCTCCAGAAGAACTGGCCTTTCGAGCCCGGATAGGGGGCCAGCCCCTCGTGGGTGCGCACGGCGAAGCCAAGTCCGAAGCCGTGGCCGGGCTGCAGCAGCGTGCCGTTGATCTTCACGGAAGCATCGAGATGGTCCGACGCCATCAACTGCAGCGTCTTGCGTGCGATCAGGCGGGTGCCGTCCAGCGCGCCGCCGGACAAAAGCATCTGACAGAACCGCGCATAGTCCTTGGTGGTCGAGACCAATCCGCCGCCGCCGGATTCCATCGCCGGCTTTTCCAGCATGTCGAACAGTTTGACCGGCTCGTGGGTCCACGGATCGGCGGCAAATGGCTCCGCGAGGCGGCCGGCATTCTCGGCGCCGGTGTGAAACGCGGTGTCGGCCATCTGCAGCGGTGCCAGGATGCGCTCGGTGAGGAACGCGCCCAGGCTCTTGCCGGAAACGACCTCGATGACGCGGCCTAGAATGTCCGTCGAGCGGCTGTAGTTCCATTCGTCGCCGGGCTGCGACACCAGCGGCAGGCTGGCGACCAAGGCGGCATGCTCGGCATTGCTGATCTTGCGACTGCGCAGCCGCGACTGCTGGTACATCTGCTGCACCAGACCGTTGCCGGTGTGGTCGTAGGTGATGCCCGAGGTGTGCCGCAGCAGGTCCTGCAGCGTGATCGGCCGCGCCAACGGCACCAGGTCGAGCTGACCGCGGTTTTCGATGCCGACCTTCTGGTCGGCGAATTCCGGGATGTATTTCGCCAGCGGATCGCTGAGCAACAGGTGGCCGTCCTCGAGCAGCATCATGATGCCCAAGGAGACGATCGGCTTGGTCATGGAGAAGATGCGGAACAGGCTGTCGCGGGCCATCGGTGCGGGCGCGTCCGGACCCTGCCGGCCGAAGGCCTCGAAGTAGCCGACCTGGCCGCGGCGGGCGACCAGCATGGTGACGCCGGGCGCGGTGCCCTTGTCGATCTCGCGCCGGAACGCATCCGACATCTTTTCAAGACGGGCTGATGACAGCCCGAGCGTTTCAGGCCTCGCCTGCGGCAGCGCTGGCGTTTGCGGGGCAGGGGCCTGTCGGGCGGCGCTTTGAACTGTCATGAATCGTCTCCTCGGCGTTCTCGCATTGATCTTGTCGTTGGCCGGACTACATAAGGAACTTCACCGGCATGGTCTGGCGAGAATGACCCGGAAGTTCGCACTTGAACAGGGCCGTTTTCCCTTGTAACCAGCCGCCGGTTTGGTGCCGCGCAGGGGCGTGGCGTAACAAGGTGGATCATGGCCAAGGCAAAATTCGAACGTAACAAGCCGCATTGCAACATCGGCACGATCGGTCACGTTGACCATGGCAAGACGTCGCTGACGGCGGCGATCACCAAGGTGCTGGCGGAATCCGGCGGCGCGACGTTCACGG
>NZ_JAQGJD010000290.1 GCF_028290785.1 Tardiphaga sp.
TCCAACGCGCAGGCCCGCGCCCCTCCGGCCCTTTCCTGATCTGACGACGTTTTGCACGGAGGCAGGCCTCGGCCGCCTTCACCCGCACGCTTCAGTTCGCCGGCCATGATGGCGGCACCGGAAATCCGCGATGACCCAACGACACGCCCGCAGCGGCGCCAGCACTCTCGTGCTGTGCAGCGCGCTATTCACCCTTCCCGTCGATTCGATGGCCCAACAGATGGCCAGCCACGACCTGCCGGCGGTAACCGTCGATGCACCGGCGCCGCGCCAGGGCGTCCGGCCCGTCAGACGGCCGCAGCCGCGCGCGGCGTCCGCGTCGCGGCGCAGCAGGCCGGTGGTGGCTTCGCCGGCCGCTTCGCCCGCGCCGCAGACGGACGCGAGCGTCGCCCACGCCTCGCTCGGCAACCCGCCGATCAAGGACAAGTACCAGCTCCCGCAGACCTCGGCGAGCATCACCGCGGCAGAGATCCAGCAGAAGATCAACATCGTCGATACCGAGGACTCGGTGAAGTACATGCCGAGCCTGTTCGTGCGCAAGCGCAACGCCGGCGACACCCAGCCCGTGCTGGCCACCCGCACCGCCGGCGTCGGCGCCAGCGCGCGCAGCCTGGTCTATGCCGACGATATCCTGCTCACGGCGTTGATCGCCAACAACAACACCCTCGGCGCGCCGCGCTGGGGCCTGGTGGCACCGGAGGAAATCCAGCGCGTGGATTTTCTCTATGGCCCGTTCTCAGCGGCCTATCCCGGCAATTCGCTCGGCGGCGTGCTGCTGATCACCACCAAGATGCCGGAGAAATTCGAGTTCACTGCGAAGCAGACCGAGGCGTTCCAGACCTTCGATCGCTACAACACCAAGGGCACCTTCCGAACCGACCAGACCAGCCTGTCGATCGGCGACCGGAAGGGCGACTTCTCCTACCTCATCAGTGGAAATTACCAGAACAGTTACAGCCAGCCGCTGAGCTGGATCACCAACGCCACGGCGCCGGCAGGCACCTCCGGCACCATCGCCGCGCAGAACAAGCTCGGCGCCGCCGCCAATGTGGTGGGGGCGGGCGGGTTGCTTCATACCGAAATGGCCAATGTGAAGGGCAAGGTGGCGTGGGACATCACGCCGCTGGTCAAGGCGACCTTCACCACCGGCTTCTGGTCGAATGACGCCGATTCCAGCGTGCAGACCTATCTGCGCAACGCCGCGGGCACTCCGACCTTCGGCGGCGTCGCCGGTTTCGCCAGCAGCTACTACACGCTGAGCCAGAAGCACCTGGCGAATTCGATCTCGGTGAAATCCGACACCAAGGGCACGTTCGATTTCGACGTCTCGGTGTCGCGATATGATTTCCTCGAGGACATCCAGCGCAGCCCCTACGGCGTCGCGTCAGCAGGCGCCACCTTTACCCCCGACGGCAAGATCGCCCGGCTTGACGGCACTCACTGGACCAACGGCGATGCCAAGGGCATCTGGCGGCCCAACGATTTTCACGAAGTCAGCTTCGGAGTTCATGCCGACCGCTATGTCCTGAGCAACCCGACCTATGCCACGGCGACCTGGAACGGCGGCGCGGATTCGACGTCGTCGCTCTACACCGACAGCCGCGGTGCAACGCAGACCACGGCGTTGTGGATCCAGGACGCCTGGAAGTTCGCGCCGGACTTCAAGTTGACCCTCGGCGGCCGGCTGGAAAACTGGAACGCGTCGGAAGGCTTCAACCTGGCCACGATCCAGACCGCGTCGGGCGGCATCACCGGCACCACCTCGGTCAATCAGCCCGAACTGAACGCGACCAGGTTCTCGCCGAAGGCCTCGCTGTCGTGGACGCCGAGCGCACAATGGGAAGTGACCGGCTCGTTCGGCCAGGCCTATCGCTTCCCGACGGTGACGGAGCTGTACCAGATCGTGCAGACCGGCTCGATATATTCGACGCCGAACCCCAACCTGAAACCGGAGAACGGGCTCAGCGAGGAAATTGCGATCCAGCGCAAGTTCACCGACGGCAATATTCGGCTGTCGCTTTTCAACGAATATATCCGTGACGCGCTGATCTCGCAGACCGGATTTCTGACCGGCGCCACGCCGGTGAGCTTCGTCACCAACGTCGATGAGATTCGAAACACCGGCGTCGAGCTCGCGATCCGCAAGGACAACGTCGTCATCCACGGCCTGGAGCTGTTCGGCAGCGTGACATACGTGGATTCGCGAATTCTCAGCGATCCCTCCTTCGTCAGCACCACCGGCACCACGGCAGTCGGCAAGCGCGTGCCGAACACCCCGGATTGGCGCGCCACCGCGGGCGCGACCTACCGGCCGAACGCCTGGTGGGCCTTCACCGCAGCGGCGCGCTACAGCGGCAAGCAATACTCGACGCTCGACAATACCGACGTGGTGTCCAACGTCTACGGTGCCTTTGACAGTTTTACGGTGGTCGATCTGCGGGCTCAGTATCGCTTCTCCGAGACGGCGCAGGCCAGCTTCGGTATCGATAATGTTGGCGACTATAAATACACGCTGTTTCATCCCTTCCCGGGACGAACCTACGTGGCTGATGTCAGGATCAAGTTCTGATGAACAGCACCTATTCGTCCCCCCTACGGCACGCGCTTGTCTACAATCGACGTCCGACGCCAACCGCACGCATTGAAGGAAACACTATGACCCTCACATCCCGAATAGCTTGCCTCGTCCTGCTCTCGACGGTCCTCGCTGCACCTGTTCACGCCGAGGACGTCAAATCCGGCAACCTGGTGATTTCGCAACCCTGGAGCCGGGCCACGCCGGGTGGCGCCAAGGTGGCGGGCGGTTACCTGACCATCGAGAACAAGGGCACCACGCCGGACCGCCTGCTGACCGGCTCGACGGACTTCTCCAAGAGACTGGAGATCCACGAGATGGCGACGACCAACGGCGTCATGACGATGCGGCCGATGGACGGCGGCGTCGCCATCGAGCCCGGCAAGACGGTGAAGTTTGCACCCGGCGGCTATCACCTGATGTTCCTCGAACTTAACCGCGCGCTGAAGCAGGGCGACAGCGTGCCGGTGACGCTGACCTTCGAGAAGGCCGGCGACGTCAAAGTCTCCTTCAGCGTGGCTGGCGTCGGCGCGCAGTCGCCCGACGCGGCGGCCAAGCCGGGCGCGACGGACATGAAAGACATGCCGGGCCATCACGGGATGCACAAGTAAGGAACATCCCGATGAAGCATTTGTATCGCGCAAGCCTTACCATCACCGCGCTGCTGCTCGCGGCCGGCACGGCCGCGGCGCATGTCACGATCCAGCCCGACGAAGCCGTGGCCGGCAGCTATTTTCGCGGCGCGTTCAGCGTCGGTCATGGCTGCGACGGTAGCTCCACCATATCCGTGCGGGTGAAAATTCCCGATGGCGTGCTGTCGGTGAAGCCGCAGATGAAGCCGGGCTGGACCGTCGAGATCAAGAAGAAGCCGCTCGCCGCGCCGCAGGCCGCGCTGCATGGCAAGACCATCACCGAAACCGTGGACGAAGTATCCTGGAAGGGCGGCCCGTTGCCCGACAGTCTGTACGACACCTTCGGGCTGATGATGAAGCTGCCGGATTCGGAAGCGCCGCTGTACTTCCCCGTGGTGCAAGAGTGCGAGAACGGCGTTCACCGCTGGATCGAGATTCCCGCGGGCACGCAAAAGCGCGACGAGCTGCGCGAGCCCGCGCCGCTGCTGCGGCTGAAGCCGAAAGCGCCGTGACGCTTACGCGCTTGGGTATGCGGTGGAGCACGATCGCGACGCTGCTGTGGGTGCTGCTGGTTCAGTTGCACCCCTCGGCGGCGCTGGCGCATGCCAGCCTGGTCTCCAGCGATCCGACGAACGACGCCCTCTTGATGCATCCGCCATCCAGCGTGCGGCTGACCTTCAACGAGGAGGTCGACGTTCTCGCGATCCATTTGATCGACGAGCACGGCGCATCATCTGCGGTAACGCAGATCGATCGCCGCGGCGCCAGCCTGCTGCTGTCGCCGGCGAAGTGGCACGACGGCGCCAACGTCGTGAGCTGGCGGGTGATCTCCGCGGACGGCCATCCGGTGGGAGGATCGCTGATCTTCTGGGTCGGCCGCCGCGGTGCGCAGCCGCCTGACATCGCCACCACTGGGAATGCTGTTTTGCGCGGCGCGATCTGGGCGACGCGGCTGCTGATCTATGGCGGCCTGTTCGTGGGCATCGGCGGCGCGTTCTTCCTGGCGTGGTTGCGCCCCGCGCGACAGCGACGCACGCCGTTGGTCGCGATCGGCGTCGTGGCCCTCGCGGCGCTGGCACTGTCGATCGGCCTGCAGGGACTGGACGCGCTAGCCGCGCCGCTGTCATCGCTGCACCTGCGCGCGGTCTGGAGCGCGGGCGCGAGCGGGACATTCGGCGAACAGGCCGCGATCACGGCAGTGGCCGTATTGTTCGGGCTGGCCTCGCTCGCTCAGCGCGGAACGGTGGCGCGCGGATTGTCGCTGCTGGCGCTGCTCGGCGTCGGCGCTGCGCTCGCGGCCAGCGGTCACGCGGCCAGCGCCGAGCCGCGCACGCTCATGATGCCGGCGGTGTTTCTGCACGGCGTCAGCCTCGCGT
>NZ_JAQGJD010000105.1 GCF_028290785.1 Tardiphaga sp.
AGGCAGTCAGCACCATTAGGCTGAGGCACCGAGTTCGTCATGCCCGGCCTTGTGCCGGGCATCCACGTTCTCGAACAACATCGTGGGTGGCCGGGACATCTGGCGAAGCCGCGCTTCGCGCTTTAGCCCGGCCAAGACGAACTCAGCCATAGGCGTCTCGACCAAGGCCGCCGAGCCCGCTCTGCGGCCTTTGGCTTGGGAACTTCAATAAGAAAACCAAATCGCCCGATATTGCACTGCAAAAACTTCTTTGCTGCTATGCAAACAAGTGAATTGTCTGTGGCATCTGGTATACGTACATTGGCTTCAGATGATCACGCAGCGCCCGTCGCGCTCCACCTGAGGTTTCACCATGTCCAAGACCGCTTCGCTCGGCCTCGCACCGTCCTCCAGCTTTTTCGGCCGCTTGATGGTCTCGATCGACCGCCTGCTGATGACCAGCGCCCGCATCTCGGCGCGCAACGGCGACCTGCCCTATTTCGGGCTCTGATCTGCAATCTCGGATACATCCGCTGGTTCGGCGGCTTACCTGATTTCCTCCCAAACTTTGGCCCCGGTTTTCCGGGGCCATTTTTTGTTTCCATAAGCTGCCACTGTCACGCAACATCTGCGACATTTTAGCGCGGTCGGGGTTTTAAAGTTATAAGCGCTTGCTGTCTGGCATATCACATACCAAACTGCATCGAAGGTAGCGCTCAGTTTAAACAGAAGCGCGCCGCGGGAGAAACCTATGACGGATGCAGTTCATGGAGCGGCGCCAGCCGCTGCGCGGGTCAGCGATGCCTACCGCTGGACCCAATTAGCCATCGGCGTCGGCGCCATGGTGATGATTGCCAACTACCAATATGGCTGGACGTTCTTCGTCCCCGATATCCAGAAGAAATTCGGCTGGGACCGCGCCTCCATCCAGTGGGCCTTCACCCTGTTCGTGCTGTTCGAGACCTGGCTTGTGCCGATCGAAGGCTGGTTCGTCGACAAATACGGCCCGCGCCTCGTGGTGCTGATCGGCGGCATCCTTTGCGGCATCGGCTGGGCCATCAACGCACAGGCCGAAACGCTCAACGGCTTCTATCTCGGCATGATCGTCGCGGGCATCGGCGCCGGTGGCGTCTACGGCACCTGCGTCGGCAATGCGCTGAAGTGGTTCCCTGACAAGCGCGGCCTCGCCGCCGGCATCACCGCCGCCGGATTCGGCGCCGGCTCCGCACTCACCGTGGCGCCGATCCAGGCGATGATTGCCGGCTCGGGCTTCCAGACCACCTTCCTATACTTCGGTCTCGGTCAGGGCCTCATCATCGTCATCCTGTCGTTCTTCCTGTTTTCCCCCAAGGCGGGTCAGGTGCCCGCCGTGACGCAGAACGCCAACGTGATCCAGACCCGTCGCAACTACGCCCCGACCGAAGTCATTCGCCATCCGATCTTCTGGCTGATGTACTTCATGTTCGTGATCGTCGGCGCCGGTGGCCTGATGGTGACGGCCAACCTGAAGCCGATCGCCGCCGACTGGAAGATCGACAACGTGCCGGTCACGCTGATGGCGATGACCATGACCGCGGTGACCTTTGCCGCCACCATCGATCGCGTGCTGAACGGCCTGACGCGTCCGTTCTTCGGCTGGATCTCCGACATGATCGGCCGCGAGAATACGATGTTCATCGCCTTCGGCATGGAAGGGGTGGGAATCTGGGCGCTGTATATGTGGGGCCACGATCCCTTGTGGTTCGTACTGCTCTCAGGCTTCGTGTTCTTCGCCTGGGGTGAGATCTACTCGCTATTCCCATCGACCTGCACCGATACGTTCGGCTCGAAGTTCGCGACCACCAACGCCGGCCTGCTGTACACCGCGAAGGGCACCGCGGCGCTGCTGGTCCCGGTTGCGAACTACATGCAGCAGTCGTCGGGAACATGGGACAGCGTGTTCCTGATCGCGGCCGGCGCCAATATCCTGGCCTCGCTGCTGGCGATCCTCGTACTCAAGCCGTGGCGGAAGAGCGTGGTCGCCAAGGCGCTCGCGTAAGTTTCATCGACGCACACAACAGACGCGCCCGGCCGCAAGGCCGGGCGCGTCTGTCATTGGAGACAGGATAGTGGCTCGGGTAGCCATTCAATTACGGGCTGCGTGACCGGACTATATCAGGGCACCGCCGCCCATGCTGCAGCGCAATGCGAACTGCATACCCGCGCCCAGTTTTGACGTTTACCGCCAAGATCAGCTTGCATCTTGGAATATAATATACCAGTCTCCGCTGAAGCAGCGCTTGCGACAATACGCCACAACTACTGCGGCACTACGTCACAGAAAAAGCGCGCATCGGAGGAAGCATGACTGCAAGCACAACCGCGCCTGCCGTGGACACGGCACCGTCTGGCGGCTTTCGCTGGATCCAACTGGCGATGGGCATCGTCTGCATGGCGATGATCGCCAACCTGCAATATGGCTGGACGCTGTTCGTCGATCCGATCGACGCGAAGTATCACTGGGGCCGCGCCTCGATCCAGCTCGCGTTTACACTATTTGTCGTCGTCGAAACCTGGCTGGTCCCGGTCGAGGCCTGGTTCGTCGATAAATACGGCCCGCGCGTCGTGATCATGTTCGGCGGCGTGATGATCACCCTGGCGTGGATACTGAACTCCTACGCGGATTCCCTGGTGCTGCTTTATGCCGGCGCCATCGTCGGCGGCATTGGCGCCGGCTGCGTCTACGGGACCTGCGTCGGCAACGCCCTGAAGTGGTTTCCCGACCGCCGCGGCCTCGCCGCCGGCGCGACGGCGGCGGGCTTCGGCGCAGGCGCGGCGATTACGGTGGTGCCGATCGCCCACATGATCGCCGAGAGCGGCTACCAGCAGGCGTTCCTCACCTTCGGCATCGGCCAGGGCGTGATCGTCTTCATTCTCGCTTTCTTCATGCGCAAGCCGCTGCATGCCTTGCCGGTTCGCCGCAAGCAACTGAACCTGCCGCAGACCAAGATCGACTTCACGCCGCCGCAGGTGCTGCGCACGCCGATCTTCTGGATCATGTATCTGGTGTTCGTGATGGTCGCAGCGGGCGGCCTGATGACGGCGGCGCAGATCGCGCCGATCGCCAAGGACTTCGGCATTGCCAATACCCCGGTCAGCCTGCTCGGCTTCCAGATGGCGGCGCTGACCTTCGCGATCTCGCTCGATCGCATCTTCGACGGCTTCGGCCGCCCGTTCTTCGGCTGGGTGTCCGACACCATTGGCCGCGAGCACACGATGTTCATCGCGTTCGGCACGGCGGCGCTGATGCTGCTGACGCTGTCGGCCTATGGCCACATTCCGATCGTGTTCGTGCTGGCGACCGCGGTGTACTTCGGCGTGTTCGGCGAAATCTACAGCCTGTTTCCCGCCACCTGCGGCGATACGTTCGGCGCCAAGTTCGCCACGACGAACAACGGCATGCTGTACACCGCCAAAGGCACCGCCGCGCTACTGGTACCCTTGGCCAGTTTGATAGCGGCCAGCTACGGATGGCAGGCCGTCTTCATCCTGATCGTCGCACTCAACGCCACTGCCGCGCTGCTGGCCTTGTTCGTGATCAAGCCGATGCGTCGCGCCTTCATTCTCGGAAGCGACACCCAGGCCAGCGAAGCCGCCGCGCGGAACGCCAGGATCGCCTGACTCCAGAAAACGATCCAGACGATTGAAGGGCGCGCATGCAAGCGCGCCCTTTCTAGCGTCGATATAATTGGCATACAAAATGCCTGATGCAACTCAACGGCCCGGCTCTCCGTTGCCGGAAGACAGTCGCGAACTATAGAAACGTAAGTATTGCTGACATTCAACGACTTTTATCGTTGCAGCACCGCGTCATTCCCGATTGACAGTTGGCATAACGTATACCAGTATTCGAGTCATAGACGATCTCAAAACGCCAACGCCAAGGAGGCTGCCATGAACGTCGGAGACATTCTGCGCAAGAAGAGCACCCGCATCGCCACGGTCCGCATGAACGAAACCGTCGCCATCGCCGCGCAACTGCTGCGCGCGGGCAATATCAGCGCGCTGGTGGTCAAGGACGTCTGCCGCACCGAAGGCAACACCGCGGTCGGCATGTTTTCGGAACGCGACGTGGTGCGCGCCGTGGCGGAGCATGGCGCCGCCGGCCTCAACCTCAAGGTCTCAAACCTGATATCCGTGCAGCAGCTGATTTCCTGTCGCTCCACCGATACGCTCGAGCATGTCCGTCATCTCATGAACAAGAACCACATCCGCCATGTCCCGGTGATCGACGACTACACGTTGATCGGCGTCGTCAGCATCAGGGACATCAGCACGGCACTCGAGCATGGCGGAATCGAAACCGCGCACGCCGCTGTCGCCTGACGCGTCGCTTCCAGCAAGCGTATCCGTTTTTGCGTAGTCCTATCGTCGGGAAACGGCTCGCGACGGAATTTTATGACGCTTGCTGTGGGGCATTGCGATGAAAATCTGTATCTACGGCGCTGGCGCGATCGGCGGCTATCTCGGCGTGCAACTGGCGCAAGCCGGTGCGGACGTCAGCCTGGTGGCGCGCGGCGCTCATCTCGCCGCGATGCGGGCCAACGGGCTCACCCTGCTGATCGGCGACGAGCAGCGCGTGATCCAGCCGCGCTGCACCGATACGCCGGCGGAACTCGGCGCGCAGGATTTCATCATCATCTGCCTGAAGGCGCATTCGATCACCGGCGTGATCGAACAGATGCTGCCGCTGCTCGGCGCGCATACCCGCATCGTCACCGCGGTCAACGGCATTCCCTACTGGTACTTCTACAGACACGGCAACGCGTTCGAGGGCACCGCGCTGGAAAGCGTCGATCCCGGCGGCCGGCAATGGCGCGAGCTCGGCGCCGAACGCGCCATCGGCTGCATCGTCTATCCCGCGACCGAGCTCGAGGCGCCCGGCGTCATCCGTCACGTCTACGGCAACAACTTCCCGCTCGGCGAGCCTTCTGGAGAGACGACGCCAGACGTCGAAAATCTCGCCGCGATGTTCGTCAAGGCCGGGCTGCAGGCGCCGGTGCTGGATCGCATCCGCGACGAGATCTGGCTGAAGCTGTGGGGCAATGTCTGCTTCAACCCGATCAGCGCCCTCACCCACGCCACCCTCGACGTGATCTGCACCGATCCGGCGACGCGCGCGCTGGCCAAGGCGATGATGCTGGAAGCCCAGGCCATCGCCGAGACCTTCGGCGTCAATTTCCGCGTCGATGTCGAGCGGCGCATCGAGGGCGCGCGAAAGGTCGGCGCGCACAAGACATCGATGCTGCAGGACCTCGAGCGCGGCCGCCCGATGGAGATCGACCCGCTGGTCACCGTGGTGCAGGAGATGGGCCGCCTCGCCGGCGTCCCGACGCCGGCCATCGACTCGGTCCTGGCACTGGTGGTGCAGCGCGCCAGAATCGCGGGACTTTATTGACACCCGCGATTTCCGCGCCTCATATCTTACCAAATAAAAAACATGAGGGAGCGCGATCATGACCGCCTGGGTACGCTTCCGCCATCACGATCACACCTGTTTCGGCACGCTCGACGAAGGTGAGATCGCCGTCCACCATGGCGACATGTTCGGTTCCGCAAAACCGACCGGCCAGTATCTGAAGCTGGCGGACGTGGAACTGCTGGCGCCCTGCGTGCCGTCGAAGATGGTGGCGCTGTGGAATAATTTTCACGCCCTCGCCGCCAAGCTGAATTCGCCGGAGCCGAAAGAGCCGCTCTACTTTCTCAAGGCCACCTCCAGCATCGCCGCGCCGGGGGCCGCCGTGCGCAAGCCGCCGTCTTATGACGGCAAGGTCGTTTATGAGGGCGAACTCGGCATCGTGATCGGCAAGACCTGCGCGGCCATCTCGCCGGATCAGGCCGATGGCTGCATCTTCGGTTACACCTGCGTCAACGACATCACCGCCGCCGACATCCTCAACCGCGATGCCACCTTCGCACAATGGACGCGTGCCAAGAGCTTCGACGGCTTTGGCCCGTTCGGGCCGGCGATCACGACCGGCCTCGATGCCGGCGCGCTGCACGTGCGCACCATCCTGAATGGCGCCGAGCGACAGAACTACCCGGTGGCCGACATGATCTTCAGCCCGCAACAGCTCGTCAGCCTGATCTCGCACGACATGACGCTGCTGCCCGGCGACCTGATCTGCTGCGGCACCTCGGTCGGCGTAGGCGTCATGAAAGAAAGCATCAACACCGTGACCATCGCCATCGATGGCATTGGCGAATTGCACAACGAATTCCATCAATAGGAATTAGCCGGCCTGGATCGCCTGCGGCCCCCGCGCGGGCCGCCATTTCCGCATGGCACCCGGTCCCGTGCCCGATGGACAATCGGCCCATGGGTCGGCATCCTCCCGCCCGAAGATCGAAACGATCGCATCGGGCGCACCGCGGTTGCGCCGGGGAAACGTCGAGAGGACCATTCATGATCAAGACCCGCTTCACCGAACTGGTCGGCGTCGAGCACCCCATCGTGCAGGGCGGCATGCAGTGGGTCGGCCGCGCCGAGTTGGTCGCCGCCGTCGCCAATGCCGGTGCGCTCGGCCTGATCACCGCGCTGACCCAGCCGACCCCGGAAGACCTCACGAAGGAAATCGCGCGCTGCCGCGACCTCACCGACAAGCCGTTCGGCGTGAACCTGACCATCCTGCCGTCGATCAAGCCGCCGCCTTACGCGGAATACCGCGCCGCGATCATCGAGAGCGGCATCAAGGTCGTCGAGACCGCCGGCAACAAGCCGCAGGAACACGTCACCGAATTCAAGAAGCACGGCATCAAGGTGATCCACAAATGCACCAGCGTGCGCCATGGCCTTTCGGCCGAGCGCATGGGTGTCGATGCGATCTCGATCGACGGCTTCGAATGCGCCGGCCATCCCGGCGAGGACGACACGCCGGGCCTGATCCTGATCCCCGCCGCCGCCGACAAGATCAAGATTCCGATGATCGCCTCCGGCGGTTTTGGCGATGGTCGTGGCCTCGTCGCCGCATTGGCGCTGGGCGCCGAGGGCATCAACATGGGCACCCGCTTCATGTGCACCAAGGAGAGCCCGATCCACCAGCTCGTGAAGGAGCGCATCGTCGCCAATGACGAGCGCGAGACCGATCTGATCTTCCGCACCATGCGCAACACCTCGCGCGTCGCGAAGAACGCGATCAGCCAGCAGGTGGTGGCAATGGAGAAGGAAGGCGCGACCTTCGAGCAGGTCCGCGAACTGGTCGCCGGCTCCCGCGGCAAGCTGGTCTACTCCACCGGCGACGCCGAAGACGGCATCTGGTCGGCCGGCCAGGTGCAGGGCCTGATCCATGATATCCCGAGCTGCGGGGAACTGGTCTCGCGCATCATGCGCGACGCCGAAGCCATCATCCGTTCGCGACTGGAATCCATGCTGTCAGGCGCCCAGCGCCAGGCCGCCGAATAAACTTTGCGAATAACCTTTGAAAGAATGAGACCGTACTGATGAAAGCCTTCGTTTACGGCGCCGATGGCGCTGCGATTACCGACGTCGCGAAGCCAACCCCTACCGGCACGCAAGTTCTTGTCCGCGTTCGCGCCAACGGCCTGAACCGCGCCGACCTCGGCATGACCCAGGGTCACGTCCACGGCAGCGCCGGCGGCGCCGGCACCGTGCTGGGCATGGAATGGGCGGGCGAAGTCGCCGAGCTTGGGCCCGACGCGAAGGGCGTCGAGGTCGGTGATCGCGTGATGGGCTCCGGCGCCGCGGCGTTTGCCGAATACACCCTGGCCGACCACGGCCGGCTGTTCCGCATCCCCGCCAATTCCAACATGAGCTTTGAGGAAGCCGCCACCCTGCCCGTCGCGCTCGCCACCATGCACAATGCGGTGGTCACCAACGGCGCATTGCAGGCCGGGCAATCGGTGCTGATCCAGGGCGCCTCCTCCGGCGTCGGCCTGATGGCGCTGCAGATCGCGAAGCTAAAGGGCGCCAAGACCGTGATCGGCTCCTCTACCGACACCATGCGGCGCGGCCGGCTGCATGAATTCGGTGCGGACCTCGCCATCGATTCGAAGGACCCCGGCTGGGTCGATCAGGTGCTGAAGGCCACCAATGGCGAAGGCGTCGATCTGATCGTCGACCAGATCTCCGGCCCGGTCGCCAACCAGAACCTCAAGGCGACCAAAGTGCTGGGCCGCATCGTCAATGTCGGGCGACTCGGCGGCAGCCATGGCGACTTCAATTTCGATCTGCACGCCGCGCGCCGCATCCATTATATCGGCGTCACCTTCCGCACCCGCTCGGTGCAGGAAATCCGCGACATCTTCAGCGCGGTGCGCGCCGACATCTGGCCCGCCGTGGAATCCGGAAAACTCAAACTGCCGATCGACAGAGTGTATCCGTTCGCCGAGATCGGCGCCGCGTTCGATCGCATGGAAGCCAACGCGCATCTCGGCAAGATCGTGGTGACGCTGTAGAGCGGATCAGGCGAGGTCGCATCTCACCCGGTGCGCACCGCGTCCTAGACGACCTTGCCGAAGACCGCGCCAATGGCGGCGGTCAGGCCCATCGCGAAGGCGCCCCAGAAGGCCACGCGGAGCGTCGGGCGCAGCAGGCCTGCGCCTCCCGCCTTGGCGCCGACGGCACCGAGCAGGCACAGGAACAGCAACGCGCCTGCCGAGACGATCGCAACCAGATAGGGCGCCGGCGCGACCAGCACCAGCAGAAGCGGCGCCGCAGCACCGATGGTAAAAGTCGCAGCCGATGCCAGCGCGGCCTGAACCGGACGCGCGGTAGTGATTTCGGAGATTCCGAGTTCGTCCCGCGCATGCGCGCCCAGCGCATCCTTGTTCATCAACTGGGTCGCCACGTCGCGGGCCAGACCGGGCTCGACGCCCCGCTGGATGTAGACCTGCGCCAGTTCTTCCCGTTCGAACGCGGGATCCGTGGCGAGCTCCAGACTTTCACGCGCAAGGTCGGCCTTTTCAGTATCCGACTGGGAACTGACCGAGACATATTCACCGGCCGCCATCGACATCGCGCCCGCGACCAGTCCGGCCACGCCGGTGAGCAGCACCTCGCTTTGAGCCGCATTCGCCGAAGCCACGCCGACGATCAGACTCGCCGTCGAGATAATACCGTCATTGGCACCGAGCACGGCGGCGCGCAGCCAGCCAATGCGGGAGACCAGATGGTTCTCGGTGTGAAGCCGGCTCATGGATGACCTTTTCTGACACGGGTTCGACGCGCAGCGGACGGGCTGGCCGCTCCGCGAGATACGAACTTGCAACGCCGACCTCATCGAGCTTGCGATCCGCAATGGAATAACACTGACGACGTCTTCGCCGACCCACGTTGACATGAATCAATTGATGGGGACGCCGCCATGCTAGGGATATCTTGCAGAGACTGCAGCGTCTCTGAACCGGAGATCGTCATGACACATTTAAGTCGCGCGCTGGCGATCATCGTTCTGTCGCTGCTGGTCACGTCGGCGTCCCACGCGCAGACCGTCCTCATTCCCGGTTCTCTCCGGGGACTGGGAACGATGGGCCCCGGCGGCGCCAAGCGGCTTTGCGCCCCCCTCTCGATCGGTCTCTACGAATGGCAGATCGGATGGGTGACGCGCCTGCTGAAACCCACTGAAAGCCAGGCCGTGCTGTTGCGCCAACTGGCGGAGGCTTCCGCGCGCGCACGACAGTCGATCGCGGCGGCCTGCGGCAACGACGGCGTTCCCACCACCATCGGTCAGCTCGACCTGATGGAACGGCGCCTGGAGGGCCTCACCGAAGCCGTGACGCTGATCCGGCCGAGCTATGAGCTTTTCTACGCATCGCTCGACGACCAGCAAAAGGCGCGGCTGGAAGCGCTCGGTCCCGCCCGCAAGGGCTGGCGCTGGTGACGCGACGGCGATCAAGCCGGATAACATGAGACAGGCTCTATGGACATCTTCAGCTCATCCATGCGCTACGGCGCCATCGCGCGAGCGCTGCACTGGGCAACGGTTCTGCTGGTGGTCGTCGCGTGGCTGCTCGGGATTTTGGGCGATGCATTGCCGGGCAAGCCGGCGCAAGCCGCAGGCCTGTTTGTTCATATCAGCGCCGGTCTGCTGGTCGTCCTGTTGACGGCCATGCGTCTCGCGTGGCGCGGCGTCGATTCGCCGCCGCATGCGGATGCCGATGGCACCGCGCTGTCGCGCTGGCTGCTGCTGGCGTCCCGGCTCACGCACATAGGCCTGTACACCCTGCTCATCGTTGTACCGCTCGTCGGAATCAGTGTTCAGTTTGCGCGCGGCAACGGCCTGCCGATCTTCGGCCTGTTTCAGGTGGCGTCACCATGGGTGGCCGATCGGGGATTCGCGCGCACTTTGAAGGAAATTCACGAACTGCTCGCCCATACGCTGATGGCGATGGCCGTTCTGCATGCGGCGGCGGCGTTGCTGCATCACTGGGTTCTGGGCGACCGCACCCTGCTCCGCATGCTGCCGGGCAAATGAGTGAGTGCATGTAGGCGACGCCGCGCCATGGCGACGGTGACATCGACGCGTACGGAAAGTTCGACATGACGGTACAGCCTGTCGATGCCGCGGCGAATCCACCGCATCTCCTGCGATCGCTGACATTGACGCATGCCGTTCTGTACGGCCTCGGCGTCACCATCGGCGCTGGCATCTATGTGCTTGTCGGCGTGGCCGCGGGGCGCAGCGGCATGCACGCGCCGCTGGCCTTCTTCGGTGCCGCCCTCGTGATGTCCTTTACCGCCGCAACCTTTGCCGAGCTGGGGACGCGCATGTCGGTGAGCGCCAGCGAGGCGGCCTATGTCGAGTCGGCCTTTCATCGCAACTGGTTCAGCCTGGCTGTAGGGCTGCTGGTGGTGTCGGCGGCGATGGTGTCGGCCGCCACCATCAGCGCCGGCAGCGCCGGCTACATTGCCGTCTTCGTGCCGGTACCGGCCGCCTGGATCATCGCGGGCGTCGTGCTCGCGATGGGCGCCGTGGGCTGTCTCGCCACGGTGCACTCGGTGTCCTTCGCCGGCATCATGACGGTGGTTGAAGTGGGCGGACTGTTGGTGATCGTCATGGCCGGCATGACGCGCGGCCCCGAAGTGATCTCACGACTTCCCGAGATGTGGCCGGCGGCCCACGATACCGCTGCCTGGGCCGGCGTGGCCGGCACCTCGCTGATCGCGGTGTTCGCCTTTATCGGCTTCGAGCATCTGGTCAACGTCGCCGAAGAGATGAAGCAGCCGAGCCGCACCCTGCCGCGCGCCCTGTTCCTCACGCTCGGCCTTACCGCGTTGATCTATGGCCTGATCGTCTGGATCGCGGTGATTGCCGTTCCACCGGCCGAGCTCGCCCGTTCCCCGGCACCGCTCGCGCTGGTGTTCGAGCGCCTCACAGGCTTTCCGCTGGTGACAATGAGCGCGGTCGCCATCGTGGCGACGCTGAACGGCATCATCGTTCACGTGATCATGATCGGGCGGGTGCTCTATGGATTGGCCGACCAGGGCCACCTTCCGAGATTTCTCAAACGGCTCCATCCGGTGACCCGTACGCCTATTGTGGCGACGGCGATCGGCGTATTCGCGATCCTGATCCTTGCTCTGACCGTCCCCCTGGTCGGCCTCGCCGACCTGACATCCCGCCTGACGCTGGTGATCTTCGCCATCGTCAATGTTGCACTGATCAGGATCAAGCTTCGCAACGATCCAGCGCCGGCAGGCGCGTTCACCTGCGCGCTGTGGGTGCCGTTCGCGGGCCTGCTCTCCAGCATCGCGCTGCTGATCGCCGATCGGGTTCCGTGGTGACCGGGTAAGCCAACACGCACCTCGGCAAGATCGCGGTGACGCGGTAGGGCGTGTGCTCGCGATAGCTTCGGCGTCTGGAGCGGCCACGGCATTCGTTCCCCGGACGCCGTGCACTGCGCCGCCATCTGGCAGCACTGCGCGCCGCACCGCTTTCGGGACACGATTGAACGCAACACACTGCGTTCCTGTTTCGGACTCAACTTCGCGCGTCATTCGCGCAAAAAATTCTTCTGGATAGAATTTATTTCACGTTAACGTTTCGTTGACTCTCGACAGCCCGGGCAAAGTGGATTCATATCAAGTTGCGATTCGAAGCGGCGGGGGCGGTCTTTTCGATGACGTGTAAGCGGACATTTCGAGGGGGCTAATGGTATGGCGCGTTCACACGCGGCGAGCGCGTGCGTTCAATCCGATTCGATCAAGGGATTGGCGCAGTCGATCGCAAAACCGGCCTACCATCGATTGCTGATTGCGGAGCCAGCGCTTCGTCGCGCCGTCCCTACCCTGATCATCGCCTTCCTCATCACCATCTTCTTCGGCGCCGTCGTCCAGGTGCTCGACCAGAGCCGGCAAAAACAGAACGCCACCAAGCGCGATCTCGCGGCACTCGCCGATCTGCTCGCAGAACGACTTGAGCGCGTCGGTCCGATCCGGCAGGACCGCGCCGCCTCCGTCGAACGACTGCAGAGCCTGCTGCCGGGACTGATTCCATCCTGGGGCATTGCCGCCGGCCGCCACGTCATCATCCTCGGCGCCGACCAGAGCATCCTCGCCCGCGTGCCTGTCGACGTTCCGCTCGGCGACCGCCGCCGCATCCTCGACGTGCTCAGTGCCACGCAGTCGATCAGCGCGCCGAGCCAGCGCGTCGAGGTGGTCGAACTCACGCTGCCCGACGGCAGCCACGCGCTGGCGACCCAGCGCATCGTCAAGACGCTGCCCGGCCAGCTCGTTCTCATCCAGGAAAACAACGAGGCGATCTGGCGTTCCGATTCGGCGCTGTCGATCACGTTGTCCGCCACCACAAGCTTCGTGGTGCTGATCCTCGGCTTCGCCTTCCACTGGCAATCGACCCGCGCCCGCGAGGGCGACGCCATCAACGACGCCGTGCGCGGCCGCATCGACACCGCGCTGAACCGCGGCCGCTGCGGGTTGTGGGACTGGGACCTGTCGCGCGGCCGGATCTTCTGGTCGCAGTCGATGTTCACCATGTTGGGGCTGGACAGCCGCAGCGATCTGCTGACTTTCGGCGAGGTCAACGCGCTGGTGAAATCCGACGACATCAATCTGTTCGAGATCGCCGATCAGTTGATCTCCGCCAGGCTCGACCACATCGACCAGACGTTTCGCATGCAGCATGCGAACGGCCACTGGATCTGGCTGCAGCTGCGCTGCGAGCTTAGTCAGGGCCAGGGTGATGGCGGCGAGCATCTGATCGGCATCGCCGTCGATATCACCGAACAGAAGAGCCTCGCCGAGCGTACCGTGGAGGCCGACGTGCGGCTACGCGACGCCATCGAGACGATCCCCGAAGCCTTCGTGCTGTGGGACGCCGAGGACCGGCTGGTGCTGTGCAACTCGCACTTCCAGCGCCTGCACAAGCTGCCCGACACCGCGGTCTCGCCCGGCACCTCCTACGAGACCGTGCTCGAAGTAGGTTCCATGCCGGAGGTTCGCACGCGACTGGCGGAATCCAGCGCGCATGCGCCCGGCGCCCGCACCTTCGAGGCCCAGATCGAGGACGGTAGCTGGCTGCACATCTCCGAGCGCCGCACCAAGGACGGCGGCTACGTCTCGGTCGGCACCGACATCACCCGCATCAAGGAGCACGAGCAGAAGCTGGTCGATAACGACCTCCGCCTGCGCGCCACCGTGATCGACCTCAAGCATTCGCAGACCGCGCTGGAGCAGCAGGCGCTCGAACTCGCCGACCTCGCGCAGAAATATTCCGACGAGAAAAACCGCGCCGAGGAAGCCAACCAGACCAAGTCGAAGTTCCTGGCCAATATGAGCCACGAACTGCGCACGCCGCTCAACGCCATCATCGGCTTCTCCGAGATCATGGGCAGCGGCATGTTCGGCACGCTGGGCTCGGACAAATACCAGGAATACTGCACCGACATCCTGACCAGCGGGCACTACCTGCTCGAAGTCATTAACGACATCCTCGACATGTCGAAGATCGAGGCCGGCCGCATGAAGCTCGACCTCGAGCCGCTCGATCTCGCGCAGACGCTGGCAGAATCGCTGCGGGTGGTGTCGGGCCGCGCCGACGACAAGAACCTGACGTTGTCTGCCGACATCGAGGGCGAGACGCCCGTGGTCGCCGACCGTCGCGCCATCAAGCAGATCCTCGTCAACCTTTTGTCCAACGCGGTCAAGTTCACGCCGGACGGCGGCCGCATCACCGTGCGCAGCCGCGTGCTGCGGGATTCCGTGGTGCTGATGATCGCCGACAGCGGCATCGGCATCGCGCCGGATTCGCTACAGCGGCTAGGCCGGCCGTTCGAGCAGGTCGAGAGCCAGCTCACCAAGACCTATCACGGCTCCGGCCTCGGCCTCGCCATCGCCAAGTCGCTGACCAGCCTGCACGGCGGCTCGATGCGGCTGCGCTCCAAGCTCGGCACCGGCACCGTGGTCTGCATCTCGCTGCCCCGCCAGGGCACCAGGAAGCCGGCAAGGGTTTCGCAGGCGGCGTAACGCCCCCGGGCGACCCTGCTCTATCCGCGCTTTCTGACGGCCACGCGGGTCATCGGCCGCAGCCACCGGGGTGGCCAGCTCAGCGTGGCGACCACGGCGATGGCCGCAACGCTCACGCTGGTCACCCAGACCAGCGCGCCGTAGTCGAGCCCGTCCCGCACCACCGCCAGCATGAGCCCCGCCGCAAGCAGCAGCCCGCCGCCGATCCTGAGCAGCGCCTGCGTCGCCGGCGGGCAGGCATGCGTGCCGGTGACAGCCTGCCAGTGACGCGACTGTCCCAGCGCCAGGCAACCACAGCCAAGATATTCGGCCGCGAAGATCATCGCCAACAGCACCATCTCACGCATGGCTGCCTGCCTCCTTCAGCGCCGCAACGGCCGCTGCCGAACGTCGCCTGGACGCAGCCAGCCAGCGGCTTGCGGCCCACGCAGCGGCGGCCAGCAGTAACAGCGCCACATCGACGCCGGCCACCGGCCACAGATGCGCATGTGCCAGACTGCGCAGCGGGTGATCGCCTGTCGTCAGTCCGTTCAACACCATTGCCGCCAGCGCCAGCGCCGCGATCGCCCGGCATTGCTCGACCCAGGCCATGCGGGGACGCATCCACGCATGGGCGAACGCGGCGATCCACACCAGATGAAACGTCCAGATCTCCAGCTCATGCCGTTCGTAACCCGCCAACGTAACGCCGAGCGGCAGCAGCCGGTTGATCACCATGAACCCCGCCGTGGCCATGACGATGCCTGCGGTCGCGCCGACCACCAGCCCGTGCACCAGCCGGACGCCGTGCAGCCCTTCCGCCGCATGCCGCTTGCGTCGCTTCTCGAGCCAGAACAGAAATCCGGTCATGATCAGTGCACATCCGAGCAGGCCGAGCGCGAAATACATAAAGCGCAGCGTCCAGTGCCTGAACTGGATCCGGTGCAGGCCGGTCAGGAAGCGTTGCGCAACCGCCACCGGGCGAAGCGCGTCGCTCCGATGCAGCACCGCCCCCGTCGCGGCGTCGAAGGTGATCGACGCCGCGTGCCTGACGATCCGCTCTTCGATGGATTGAAACACCGTCACGAAACCAGCCGCATCGCCGGGATGCCGGACCAGGATGGCCCGCGGTTCGACGCCGTCCCACAGCCGGCGGGCCTCCCCGGCCATCGCATCCAGCGACCCGAGGCTGCCCGGTTTGTTGGCCTTGGGTCGCGCATAGGCGCTGCCGCCATCGGCATTGAACGCCTGCTTGTCGGGATAGACGGCCTGCCATCCGCTCGGAAAATACACGGCGAAGAAAATGATCAGGCCGGACAGCGTGATCGCGATATTGAACGGCAGGCCGAGCACGCCCGATACCGTATGCAGGTCGAGCACCGCGCGCTGCGATTTCTGCCGCGCACGCAAAGTGAAGAAATCGACGAAGATCTTGCGGTGAATGACCACGCCGGACACACACAGCACCAGCATGGCCATGCCGGCAAAGCCCACGATCCATTCACCGATGTTCCAGATCTTCAGGTGCAGCCCATAGTGATACGGATACAGAAAGCGGCTGCCGGCCCAGGTGCCTGGCTCCGGCAGCACCGCGCCGGTCGCCGGATCGAAGGAACGGTTCACGACGCCGGTCTTGTCACGATAGGCGACGCGGATGTAGGGCTGACGCTCGGTCGCCTGCAGCACCGTCCAGGTCGGCGACCGCAGCGCCACCGCCGTGTCATAGGTTGCGCGAAGCTCATCGAACGAGCGCGGACGGTCGGGCAATGCAATCCGCGTCATCGGCGCCATCCAGCGATCGATCTCGCGATCGAACACCGCCAGCGTGCCCATCCAGAAGATAGCAAACAGCATGGCACCGACCACCACACCCGCCCAGGTATGCAGCCAGCCCATGGATGCGCGAAAGCCCTGCTCCATCTCAGGCCCCCGTCAATGCCGCAAGCATCAGCCCGAGCCCCGCAATCACCAGCAGATCGACGGCGGTGCGCAGCAGGCGTTGTCGTGCAAAGCCGAGGATCAGCACCGCGAGATAGATGACGAAGCCCAGCATCGACGCCAGGACTACCCCGTCAATACGGACAAGGCCGAGCCACGGCAGGACCCTGGCGAGACCGGCCACCAGCGCCGACGACGCCACATAGCCGCCGCCGATCACGACAACCAATCGCAGGACGATGAACCACCACTGTGACTTGCGGTCGGTCGTGGGCAACTGGACGCTGTCTCGCTGTGTGATCGGCTTCACCATGGTTAGAAGGTGAACGTCGTCGATACGAGATAGGTTCGAGGCGCACCGAGGATCACGTATCCATCATTGGTCGCGGCTTGCCAGTAGTTGCTGTCGAGCAGATTCTCGACCGAAAATCGGACCACCACAGGCTTGCTGCTCCAGGGTGAGGCAAACTTATAGCGCGCGCCCGCGTCATAACGTGTCCAGCTCGCGCCGGAGACCTTGTTCGCCTGATCCGTAAAATATTCGCCCGTATGGACCGCGCGACCGGTCATCGTCAGCCCGCGCAGGAACGGCACGTCCCATTCGCCGCCCAAATTGAACTGCGTATCCGGAACATTGAAGGTGCGCAAACCATCATATGTCCCTCTTTCCGTCTTCTCCTGTCGTGCATCGATGAACATGACGCCGCCGAGCAGGCGCAGCCCCTCGGTTATTTCGCCGAACGCGTTGATCTCAATGCCGCGATTCCGGCTTTCGCCTCCCTGCGACACGGTATTGGTCGGACGATCGACGATCTGAAACGGGCGCATGATGTCGAAGGCGCTCACAGTGGTCGTGATCCGCCCCCAGTCGATCTTGACGCCCACCTCATGCTGCTTCGACCGGTAGGGCGGCAGAACCTGTCCGGCATTGGCGAAAGTCTCGCCGACGACCGTGCCCGTTTCCAGCGCCTCGATGTAGTTAGCATAGACGGACACGCTCTCCAGCGGCTTGACCACCAGCGCGTAAGCCGGTGTCGTCGCCGACGTATCATAACCGCCGGTCCTCGTTCCCGTGCCCATGGCGAACGATTCCGACTCCACATATTGATGCCGCACACCGACGGTGAGCTGGATACGTCCGTTCAAGACCGACATTGTGTCGGCAACGCCGAAACTGGACTGGTCCGTGCCGGAAGTCTTGCGAGGCGCGCCGACGTCCACGTTCGGGAAGGGACTTTGACGCGGATTGTACAGATTCGACCTGAACAGCGCTCCCGAAACGTTGAGAATCCCTGTCTCGGCTTCCGCTGTCGCCCCGTTGAAATTGATGGAGTGATTGACCGGCCCCGTGTCGACATTCGCACGGAAACCGGCCTGGGCTGCCGTCCGCTCGTGCTTCTGGTTGTTCCGCCTGGGCGTCCCATTGAAGTCGCCGTTCAGACGGTCCATCCGGATATCGGAGTAGAGATACCGCGTGTTGCTGGTACCGATGCCCGCCTGAGCATAGGCCGTTAGATTTTCGGTGATATCCACTTCACCCTGGACGAGCGCGTAGCGCGACTCCGAATTCCAGAATCCCCAGTTCGGCATGTAGTTCGCGCGCGCGTCCGGCGCCGCCGGAAGTGCCGTGAGATTGCCAAGATCGACGAAGCGCGTCATCGCGGTGGCGTCGTTATTTTCGTAGCCGATATCGGCAGAGAGGCGCACGCGATCGCCGCGATAATCCAGTCCGACAAACGCGTTGCCGACTTCCTGGCTCTGATCGGCGAGTTCCGTAGCGCCGTCCTTGTAGCTTCCGTTGAAACGAACGCCGAACTCCTTGAACTCGCCGAACCGCTGCCCGACATCGATATGCGTGCCGAACTGCGACTGCGATGCATACGTATTGGTGATCTGCGCAAACGGCACGTCGCCCGCCCGCTTGGTCACCAGATTGACGCTGCCGCCAACGCCGCCGCCGCCAGGCGGCATGCCATTGAGCAGCGCTGACGGCCCCTTCAGTACTTCCACGCGTTCGATGGCTGAAAGCGACGAGAGCGAGAACGCCGACGCTATCCCGTATAGTCCATTCAGCCCGTACGCCGTGCTGGACACGCTGAAGCCGCGAATGTTCAAGGAATCGAAGCCGGAAAGGCGCGGCACAGTGACACGTACGGAGGGATCGTTGGCGAACACGTCATCGAGCTTGCGTGCCTGCTGATCCTGAATCGTCTGCGCCGTATAGCTGGTCTGGTTGAACGGCGTATCCATCACGCTGCGATTGCCGAGCAGACCGACCTGAGCGCCGGATGCCACCTGCCCTCCTGCATAAGACGCCGGCAACGAGCCGATCATGCCGGTCGCCGGCGTCGTCGGTGTGCGGCGTTCGACCAGTCGCAACGCTGCCCGCGGCACAACTGCGACATTTCGGCGCGGCACGACACGACGTACCGCGCGCGGCGTCGGTGCATCAACCTGAACGGGCGGCAACACTTGCGACGTCTGCGCAACGGCCGCACCGCTTGCATCGAGCGTCCATGCAATCGCGCTCGATGCAGCCAGAAGGATCGTCTTGTGAAGTGTAGTTGAACGCGTCATTGACTCGGTCGCCCCAAATTCCCCGCCGACTTCTGTCGACAACATGAGGTGGCCTACAGCAAGATATGGTGCGGTCACAATGCGGTGGGGCTTAGAGGACGTCTAACTCCGCACGCTGATCTGTCGACATGGCATCATTTGCAACACGCGGTTCCGCACAGCGCGATTTGATATCGGCTGTTGTTATGAGCTGGTCCGAGTTGAGCTTAATTCTGCGCATCGTGCCGCGACGATGCGCGCACGACGCGTAGACGCGTCGCTTACTCCAGGCGTTTGGCCGCGGTGCTGACCTGTCCGACCTGATTCGCCTGCGAGGTGAACCACACCACGCCGTTCGGTCCGCGCGTCATGCCGAACGGCTGTGCATTGGCCGTCTTCAGATCGAACAGCGAGACAACGCCTGCGGGCGTTATGCGGCCGATCTTGTTCGACTTGAAGGCGGTGAACCAGATATTGCCATCGACGCCTGCGGCGATACCGATCGGCTTGGTGTCTGCCGGCAGCGCGAATTCCGTGATCTCGCCGCGCGTGGAGATACGGCCGATGTGATCGGATCCGTTCATCGAAAACCACAGATGCCCGTCCGGGCCTACCGTGATGTCGCGCGGGCGCGACTCCGCATGGCTCAGCGGGAATTCGGTGATCTGTTTTGTTGTCACGTCGAAACGCCCGATTTTTCCGGTGCCGCTTTCGGTGAACCAGAGATTTTGATCGGGGCCCGTGACGATGCCATAGGCCTGCGCGTTCGCGGTCGGGATCTCGAATTCGGTGAACGAACCCGTCGGCGTCACCCGGCCAATCTTGTTCGCTGCCATTTCGGTGAACCAGATATGTCCGTCCGGGCCGACCGTGATGCCACGCGGCCATGAGCCCTTATTGAGCTTGGTCGGCACTGTGGCCAGCGACGGAATCGCAAAGCTGCCGTTGAACTCACCCTTGGTGGACACGCGGCGAATGGCGTTTTCCTCGCGCGAGGTAAACCAGAGATGCCCGTCCGGCCCCGAAGTGATGCCCTGCAAAACGCCTACCGCTTCGCCAGGGACGGCGAAGGCCGTCATCTCGCCGGCGGGCGTGACTCGAAAGATCTGATGCTTCAGGACTTCGGTGACCCACAGGTTTCCGTCCGATCCGACGACGATGGCCTGCGGGCGCTGCCCTTCGCCGGGCAACGAATGCTCGACAATGGCAACGTCCTGCGCGTGCAATGGTGCCGCAATGCCTGCAGCCAGCAAAGCGAATACAGCACCGACGGTGCGAAAGTCTCGGATCTCCATATCGATTCCACCCTGGGCAAGTTGAATGCCTCTCTTAGCGACCTTGCCACACGCCGACGAGAGCCAGGGTGCGGTCACAATGACGCGGAGTTTTAGAGCAAATCCAGTAGTTCACGCCGATCGATGCGCTTGATCCCGAATGCAACTCGGATCGGCAAACAGCGTGACGTCCCTGTGGGCTACTGCTGACCTTCGACCACGGTGCGGAACACCTGCCGCACCTCGCTTTGGGTTTCCCGCACCCGCGCCTGCAGCGCGGAGAAGTCCGGCGCGTCGCCGGCGCGGGTCATCATGCGCAGCAGGTCGGCGCCGGCGGTTTCCGGCTTGAACTTGCTGCTGACGCAGAGTCGCAGGATTTGCGTGAGGTCGTGATACAGCCGCGCCGCCGGGCGCAGCACGTCGGCGTCCGCCGGCGACAGCAGGCCGAGCCGCGCCGCATTCTCCAGCACCTGCTGGGTGCTGACGTTGAGGATTTCGGGCGTTGCCGCGGCGTGAACGAGTTGCAGATATTGCGCGATGAATTCGATATCGACCATGCCGCCGGCGGCGTGCTTCAGATCCCAGATATCGGCCTCGCCCTTTTCCTCGGCGATGGCGCGGCGCATCTCGGCGACGTCGCTGGCGATCACCCCTTGGTCGCGCGGCCGCGTCAGCACCTCGCGCATGACGCCCTCGATCTTGTCGCGAAACGCCGGCGGCGCTGAGATCACCCGCGCCTTGGTCAGCGCCATGTGCTCCCAGGTCCAGGCCTCGTGCTGCTGATACTCCGCAAAGGCGTCGATCCGCGACGCCAGCGGTCCGGCGCCGCCGGACGGCCGCAGCCGCATGTCGACGTCGTACAGCACGCCGTAATTGGTGCGGATCCGGAACGCGCTGATCAGCCGCTGCGTCAGCCGCGCGAAATATTGCGAGCCATGCAACGGGCGCGCGCCATCTGAGTCCGGCTCCTCGGCGTCGAAATCGTAGATCAGGATCAGGTCGAGATCGGACGACGCCGTCATCTCGCGGCTGCCGAGCTTGCCCATCGCCAGGATCGCGGTCTGCTGGCCCTTGATGCGGCCGTGCTGGCTGGCGAACTGATCGACCACCAGCCCGTGCAGCGTATGCGCGATGCCTTCGGCGACGTCGGCGAAGGCGAGGCTCGCCTGCGGTGCCGTCACGGTGCCAGACAGAATCCGGGTGCCGATCAGGAACAGGCTCTCCTGCCCGAACAGCCTGAGACGATCGAGAAATTCCTCGTAGGAATTGGCGTCCTGCAGCGTCGCCGCCAGCCGCAGCGACAGTTCGCGCTGGTCGGGCATGGCGCCGAAGAAGCGCGGATCGATCAGCCCGTCCATGATCTGCGGCTGCCGCGCCAGCATGTCGCCGAGCCGCGGCGCGGCGCCCAGCACCAGCGCGACCAGCGCCACCAGCTCGCGGTTCTGGCTCAGCAGCGAGATCAGCCGCCCGCCGCGCTGCAGGGCCTGCAGGAAACGATCGAACGCGATCACCGCGTTGTCGGGCTCTTCGGCCTGCGCGAGGCCCGCGATCAGCGCGGGCACGAATTCGACGAAGGCCTGCCGCGTGGTCTCGATCCGAAGCACGCGGTACTCGCCGGCCAACCAGTGCGCCAGCGTCTCCGCCACCATGACCGGCTTCCTGAAGCCGAGCCGGACGAGATGTTCGAGCAGCCGCGGCTCGGTGGGCCCGACGCTGTAATCCACATCGGGTAGCTGCATGTCGCCCGCGGGATCGCCCTCGAACAGCCGGCCGTAATGCCCCTGCACGATGGTGAGATGCGCCAGCAGATCGCGCGCAAAGTCGGCGCGGCTGGCATAGCCGAGGAAGCACGCGAAGCGCTCCATCGCCGCGACCGTATCGGGCAGCGTGTGGGTCTGCTCGTCGGCCATCATCTGCAACCGGTGTTCGACGCGGCGCAGGAATTCGTAGGCGGCGGTGAGTTCGTCGCGCGCCGCAAAAGTGATCCAGTTGCTGGCGGCGAGAATGTTCAGCGCTTCCAGTGTGGGCTTCACCCGAAGCTCGGGATGCCGGCCGCCGGCGATCAGCTGCTGGGTCTGGGCGAAGAACTCGATCTCGCGGATGCCGCCGCGCCCGACCTTGACGTTGTGGCCCTCGACGGCGACCTCGCTCTGGCCGCGAAAGGTCTGCATCTGCCGCTTCATGTCGTGCACATCGGCGAGTGCCGCGAAGTCGAGATGCTTGCGCCAGACAAACGGCGCGATCTCCGCCAGCAGCGTTTCGCCGGCACGCGCATCGCCGGCGCAGGCGCGCGCCTTGATCATCGCGGCGCGTTCCCAGGTGCGGCCCTCGCGCGCGTAATAATGCAGCGCCGAGGCAGTGGAGATCGCCACCGGCGTCGAGGCCGGATCCGGCCGCAGCCGCAGGTCGACGCGGAACACGTAGCCGTCGCCGGTGCGCTGCTGCAGCAACCGCGACAGCCCCTGCGCGACCCGCACGAACACGGACTGCGGCTCGACGCCTTCCGCCAGCGCGTGGGCGTCAAGGTCGTAAAACACGATCAGGTCGATGTCGCTGGAATAGTTCAGCTCGCCGGCGCCCATCTTGCCCATGGCGAGGATAATCAGCCCGCTGCCTTCCTCGGGGGCTTCCGGGTCGCGCGGCTGCAGCCGGCCGCGCGCGGCTTCCTGCCGCAGCAGATAGCGCAGCGTCGCCTGCACCGACATGACGGCCAGGTCGGTCAGCCCCTGCGTCACCCGCATCACCGGCCAGACCCCGCCGATGTCACACAGGGCGATCAGCAGCGCCGCCTCGGCCTTGGTCCGGCGCAGCAGCCGCATCACGTCGGCATCGTCACCGGAGGCCGCTACGGCGAGCGCGGTCTGCGCGATCAGCGCGGCGAGGTGCGCTTCCGGATCGCAGCGAAACAGCCGCAGCGCGCGCTCGGGATCGGCGCGGATCAGATCGAACAGATAGGGCGAGGCTTCGCCGAGGCCGAGCAGGATCGCTTGGGCGTGCGGGAATTGGTCGGCGAGCGAACGAAATGCGGTGGCGTGGTCCGGCTCAAGCTCCTGGAGCCATTCGGCAAGGCGCTGCTCGGCTTCGGCGGGCGCAAACGATTGCGGCGCACTGACAAATTGCGCGGCCAGACGGAACTGCTCCGCGTCGCCGATACCGGATGAGATCATGCCGACTTCTGTGGCACAGCCAGCGATTGGGCCGCAAGGCCCTCACCGGCTACCGCCGGCAGCACCAGTGTCGCACGCAGGCCGGGCTTGCTGTCGCCAAGCCTCAATTCGCCGCCGTGCAACGTCGCCACCGCGGAAGCGAGGCTGAGGCCGAGGCCCGAACCGGGCTGGGTGCGGCTCGCTTCCAGCCGCACGAACCGCTCCACCGCATGCTTGCGGTCGGCCTCGGGAATGCCCGGGCCATGGTCGGTGACGCTCAGCAGCACCTGGTCGCCATCGCGCCGAGCCTCGATCAGGATATTCCCTCCCTCGCCGGCCATCGGCACTGCATCGGCACCGAGCGGCTGCGCCGTGGCCGGCCGACCATATTTGATCGCGTTCTCCACCAGATTTGCCAGCGCTTGGCTGACCAGTTCGCGGTTGCCGTGCAACCGCGCCGGCGTCGCCTGGACCTGCAGCGTCAGGCCGCTGTCTTCGGCGAGTGGCTCGTACAATTCGTGGATGCCTTCCGCCACTTCGGCGACATCGAAATCATCCATGTTGCCCCGCGCCTGGCCGGATTCCGCGCGCGCGATCATCAGCAGCGCGTTGAAGGTGCGGATCAGCCCGTCGGATTCCTCGATGGTGCCCTCCAGCGCCGCGCGGTACTCGGCCTCGCTGCCGGAGCGCGCCAGCGCCTCCTCGGCGCGGTTGCGCAGCCGCGTCAACG
>NZ_JAQGJD010000127.1 GCF_028290785.1 Tardiphaga sp.
TGTAAGCGGCGGGGTAGGGAGGTAAAATTGTGAGCCTAGCCCGGTTTCCCGGGCGCGGTGCGGCTTCCTTATGCCGCTCCGCAGAACCGGGATCCCGGTTGCTTTGTTGTAGAACCGGGGCCCCGGCTCTTCGAAGCGATACTTCGTATCGCATCGCGTCCGGGGAACGTCTGCGTCAGGCCTCGTCTTCCTCCGACATCCCCACCGCCCACAACGCGAATGCATAGGCGATCGCGATCTCGTCCAGCCGGTTGAAGCGCCCGGAGGCGCCGCCGTGGCCGGCGCCCATGTTGGTGCGCAGCAGCACCGGGCCGCCGCCGGTCATGGTGGCGCGCAGCCGCGCGATCCATTTCGCCGGCTCCCAATAGGTGACGCGCGGGTCGGTCAGCCCGCCCATCGCGAGGATCGCCGGGTATTCCTGTGCGCTCACATTGTCATAGGGCGAGTACGACAAAATGGTCTTGAAATCCTCCGCGCTCTCGATCGGGTTGCCCCATTCCGGCCATTCCGGCGGCGTCAGCGGCAGGGTGTCGTCGAGCATGGTATTGAGCACATCGACGAACGGCACTTCGGCGACGATGCCGGCGAACAGATCGCCGGCGCGGTTCGCGACCGCACCCATCAACATGCCGCCGGCGCTGCCGCCATGGCCGACGATGCGCTGCTCGCTGGAGTAGTTCGCCGCGATCAGGGCCCGCGCCGAAGCGGCGAAGTCGTCAAAACTGTTGGTCTTCTTGTCGCGCTTGCCGTCGAGATACCAGCCCCAGCCCTTGTCGGCGCCACCGCGGATATGGGCGATGGCGTAGACGAAGCCGCGATCGACCAGCGACAGCCGGTTGGCCGAGAACGACGCCGGCATCGCCATGCCGTAGGAGCCGTAGCCATAGAGCAACAGCGGCGCGGCGCCGTCGCGCACCAGATCCCTGCGATGCAGAATCGACACCGGCACCTCGGCGCCGTCGTCGGCCTTCGCCATGATGCGCGTGGTGACGTAATCGGCAGGATTGTGGCCGGAGGGAATTTCCTGCCGCTTGCGCAGCACGCGCTCGCGCGTGGCCATGTCGTAGTCATAGACCTCCGACGGCGTGGTCATCGACGAATAGGCAAAGCGCAGATTGGTGGTATCGAATTCGTAGCCGCCCATGGTGTCGAGCGAATAGGCGGCTTCGTCGAACGCAATGGCATGCTCTTCCGATGTCGCGAGGTCGCGAATAATGATCGACGGCAGCGCATTGGCGCGCTCCAGCCGCACCAGATGACCGGCGGTGAGATCCATGTCGATCAGGTAAATGCCCTCGCGATGCGGGATCAGGTCGCGCCAGTTGGCGCGCGCCGGCGCGGCGAGCGGCGCGGTGACCAGCTTGAAGTCGATGGCGCCGTCGGCATTGGTCAGGATGAACAGGTCGTCGCCGCGGTCCGCCAGCGAATACTGCACGCCATCTTCGCGGGCGGCGACGAGAACAGGCGGCAACTCCGGATGCGCGAGATCGATCAGTTGCTGCTCGGAGGTCTCGTGGTCGCCGCCGGCGATCACGCAGAACCGGCCGCTGGCGCTTTCATGGATGTGGGTGAACCAGCCGGCATCCTGCTCTTCGTAGACCAGTACGTCGTCGGCCTGCGCGTTGCCAAGCTTGTGCAGCCAGACCTGCATCGGGCGATGGTTATCGTCGAGCTTGACGTAGAAGAACGCTTGGGAGTCCAGCGTCCAGACCACGCCACCGTCGGTCTCCTCGACCAGGTCGGCGCTGTCTTTGCCCGTGGCCCAGTCGCGCACCCGGATCGAGAAGTATTCAGAGCCCTTGACGTCCGCGCTCCAGGCTTGCAGCGCATGGTCCGGCGAATGCCGGGCGCCGCCGAACTTGAAGTATTTGTGGTCGGCGGCAAGCTTGTCGCCGTCGAGAATGATGGCAGCATCGCCGCCATCGCGCGGCGCGCGGCCGAACATCTCGTGCTGCCCGCCCTCGCGGAATTTGCGCAAATACGACCACGGGCCGTCCTTGGCGGGCACGCTGGAATCATCTTCCTTGATGCGACCGCGCATCTCCGCCACCAGCTTTTTTTGCAAAGCCGACGTGCCGCCGAGCAGGCTGTCGCTATAGGCGTTCTCGGCCTCGAGGTAGCGGCGTATCTCCGGATCGAGAACCGAGGGGTCGCGCAGCACCTCCTGCCATTTCGCATCCTTCAGCCAGGCGTAGTCGTCCGTCACCGTGACGCCATGGGTGGTGAAGCTGTGCGGATGGCGTGGCGCCACCGGCGCGGCGATCGGGGAAGCCTGCTTTGTCATGAATGCTCTTCTCGGAAGGAAACGATCGGACTATTGCTGGAGGCGCCACAGACGGCCGTACCGCTCCGCAATATGGATATTCCATGGATATAGAGATTATCGACCGCCTTGCCATCCGCGATCTCGTTGAAAACTGGGTGGTGTGGCATGACGCCGGCGACTGGGAGCGCTTCCGCACCGTCTGGTTCGACGATGGCCGCATGATGGCGACCTGGACGCAAGGGTCGGCCGACGAATTCATCGCCATGAGCAAGGCCGGCTGGGCCAAGGGCGTCTCGATCATGCATTTCCTCGGCGGGCAATCGATCGATCTGAGAGGCACCCGCGCGGTGTCGCAGACCAAGATGACCATCGCGCAACGTGCGCTGGTGCACGGCGTCAACGTCGATGTGATGCTGACCGGGCGGTTTTATGATTTTCTGGAAAAGCGCGATGGCCGATGGGGCTTGGTGTTGCGGCAGCCGATCTACGAGAAGGACCGCATCGACACGGTGGTGCCCAATGCCGAGCTGAAGCTCGATGCCGACCTGCTGGCGAGTTTCCCGGAAGGGTACCGCCACCTCGCTTACCTGCAAAGCCAGATCGGCTACCAGATCAAGCCCGACATGCCCGGCCTGCGCGGCGACGCCGTGGAAGCGCTGTATGCCAGCGGCGCGAAATGGTTGAACGGCGAGAAGCTGGACCGGTAGGGCGCGACGCGGCGCGCCGCTTCTTTTCCCTCCCCCGCGCGAAGCGAAGCTTCGCGTGGTGGGGAGGGTGGCCGGTTGAGAGCGCAGCGAACAACCGGTCGGGTGGGGGGCGCCACAAGCTCTACAGCGTTTGTGGCGCCCCCCACCCCGGCCTCCGCTTCGGCAATGCTGCGCATCGCCTCGTTCGGCCGACCCTCCCCACCTGCGCAGCTACGCTGCTTGGGGGGAGGGACTTTTCCGGCGCCGGTGCTACAACAACAAAAAACAAGGGAGAAACCACATGCCCGACTTCATCACCCTCGACGCGCTGGTGCGCAACACCGCGATCGCGAGGCCATCGCACACCGCCATTGTCGATGACCGGCAATCTCTTAGCTATGCCGAGTTCGATGCGCTGATCGATCGCGTCGCCGCCGGTTTGCAGGCCGATGGCCTGAAGCCGCGGGATGTCATTTCGATCTGCGCCTACAGCTCTGTCGAATATGCCGCGACGTTCCTCGGTGCGTTGCGCGCCGGCGTCGCGGTGGCACCCTTGGCGCCGTCATCGACGCCGGCCGATTTCGCGGCAATGCTGAAGGACTGCGCGCCGAAGATTCTGTTCATGGATGCGTCGGCTGCCGCGGCCATGGGTGATGCCGCGACGTCGGGCGCGATGCTTCGTGTGTCGCTCGACGACAGCGACTTCGGCCGGCCGTTCAGCGCCTGGGCCGGCGCGCCGGGCACGAAGCCGACGCCGGTCGCCATCGATCCAGAATGGATCTTCAACATCATCTATTCCTCCGGCACCACCGGCACGCCGAAGGGCATCGTGCATACCCACGGCATGCGCTGGCGGCAGTACGGCCAGCTCGACCCGCTCGGCTATGGGCCCGCTGCGGTCACGATCCTGTCGACGCCGCTGTATTCCAACACCACGCTGGTGGCGTTCAACCCGACCTTCGCGGGCGGCGGCACTGTCGTCTTGATGAAGAAGTTCGACGCCCGCGGATTTCTCGAACTGAGCGCGAAGCACCGCGCCACCCACGCGATGCTGGTGCCGGTGCAATATCGCCGCATCATGGCCGTGCCGGATTTCGACAGTTTTGACCTGTCGTCCTTCGTCATGAAGTTCTCGACCTCGGCGCCGTTCGCCGCCGTCTTGAAGGCCGATATTTTGAAGCGCTGGCCCGGCGGCCTCACCGAATATTATGGCATGACCGAAGGCGGCGGCACCTGCCACCTGCTGGCGCACGAGCATCCCGACAAGCTGCACACCGTCGGAAAGCCCGCGCCCGATCATGAAATCCGGCTGCTTGACGAGGACGGCAAGGAGGTCGCGCCAGGCGAGATCGGCGAGATTTTCGGCCACTCGCCGGTAATCATGCAGGGCTACCTCAACCAGGCCGGGAAGACGGCCGAGACGTTCTGGCACGACGCCACCGGCAAGCGCTTCGTCCGCACCGGCGATGTCGGTCGTTTCGACGAGGACGGCTTCCTGACGCTGATGGACCGCAAGAAGGACATGATCATCTCCGGCGGCTTCAACATCTATCCCAGCGATCTCGAGGCGGTTCTGCTCGGCCATGACGACGTGCTGGAAGTCGCTGTCGTCGCCATGCCGTCGGAGGAATGGGGCGAGACGCCGGTGGGATTCGTGGTGCGCAAGCCGAGCGCGTCGGTGGATGCCGCGGCGCTCAAGGGATGGATCAACGAGCGGGTCGGAAAATTCCAGCGCGTCGCCGAGATCGTGTTCGTGGAAACCCTGCCGCGCAGCGCCATTGGCAAGGTGCTGAAGCGCGAATTGCGGGACCTAAGGTTGGCGGCGGGGTAGTTGGGCTTTCCCTCCCCCGCGAAGCGCGGGGAGGGTGGCCGGCCGCAGGCCGATCGGGCGGGGGTGGCGCAGCACGGCTTACAGCGCGTGGGGCGCCCCCACCCCGGCCTCCACTTCCTCCGATGCTAACGCATCGTCGTCGTTCGACCGACCCTCCCCACCTCGCGCAGCTTCGCTGCGCTCCGGGGAGGGATTCCGCAGGCGCTTGCGCCCTCTCAATAATGCGGCGGCGGTTCGTTGCTGATGCCGCCGCTATTGCTCTCGGCTTCCTGCAGGCGTTCGCCGAGTGTGGCGACCTGGCGTGTCAGGCGATCGATCTGCTGCCACTGCGCGGTGATGGTGGCGTTCAGGGTCTCGATGGTGAGATCCTGATAGGTCAGGCGGGTCTCCAGCGCGTCGATGCGCTCGCTGAGCGTTGTGATGTCAGTCATCGCCGGCCGATTCCTTCTGCGCTTCGAAGTCCTCGGAGTTGATCGGCAGCGCGGGATCGATTGACGCGCTCTCGATCAGGCCGTGGCCCAGCGCGATGCGGCCGTCGAACACGAAACACTCGCCGCGCCAGCGGCTGTCGGCTTCCGGTATCTCTTCGAGATATTTTAGAATGCCACCCCTGAGATGGTACACATCGGCAAAGCCGCGTGACAGCAGGTAGGAGCTGGCCTTCTCGCAGCGGATGCCGCCAGTGCAGAACATCGCGATCCTGGTGTGCTTCGCCGGATCGAGCTTCTCGGAGACGAAATCCTTGAACTGGCCGAAGCTGCGAATTCCCGGATCAACCGCGCCCTCGAACGTGCCCATCGCCACCTCGAAGGCATTGCGGGTGTCGATCACCACGATGTCGTCATCGGCGATCAGCGCATTCCAGTCGGCGGGATCGATGTAGGTGCCGACCTGCTGATTGGGATCGGTCGCGGGATCGCCGAGGGTGACGATCTCCTTCTTCAGACGAATCTTGAGATGCAGGAACGGCATCGTTGCGGCGGTCGAGCATTTCAACTCGAGATGGTCGAGCCGTCCGCCGAACAGGGCTCCGTCGCGCAATTCGCCGATCAGCGCGTCGATGCCCTCATCGGTGCCGGCCAGCGTGCCGTTGATGCCTTCATGGGCGAGCAACACGCTGCCCTTCAGCCCGAGCTCGGCACACCGCGCGCGCAACGGTTCGCGCAGCTCGGCAAAATCCGGCAACGCGGCGAACTGGTAAAAGGCGGCGACCTTCAGTGGCATGGCGGGGGTTTACCAGCAGGGCCGGCAGGGGGAAAGGGCGGGAAACGGGAGCTATGCAGCGCTCCGGCAGGGCCGCGCGGCCCCGAGCATTGCCCTGTGGCGTGCAATATGCCAAGAAATCGCAGCCTTCGCGGCCCAGCATCACCCTTAAATCAGCGACAGAAGTGAGCACTTTGGCATGAGGAATTTCCATCTCGCCGGCCGTTCGACGGTCCATTCCCAGAACGGCATGGCGGCCTCATCGCATCCGCTGGCGACGTTGACGGCCATCGAAGTGCTGAAGGCGGGCGGCACCGCCGCCGACGCCGCCGTGGCCGCCTGCGCGCTGCAGGGCGTGATCGAGCCGCAGTCCACCGGCATCGGCGGCGATTGCTTCGCGCTGATCCAGCCCAAGGGCGAAGGCAAGGTGCATTCCTATAACGGCTCCGGCCGCGCGCCGCAGGCCGCGACGGTGGAGTGGTATCTCGAGCACAAGATGAATTCGATCCCGGCCACCGGGCCGCATTCGGTGACGGTGCCCGGTTCGATCGATGCGTGGGCGACGATCCTCGGCGATCACGGCAAGTTTGGCCTCGACACGTTGCTGCAGCCCGCCATCAAGGCCGCGGAAGAGGGCTACGTCGTCGCGCCGCGTATCGCGTTCGACTGGAAGAACAATCTGGCCAAGGTGCGCGCCGGCATCAACGCGCCGCGCTACCTGCTGAAGAACAACGAGGCGCCGGTCGCCGGCGACGTGATGCACCAGCCGGAACTGGGCAAGACCTTGCGCACCATCGCCAAGGAAGGTCCGGCCGGATTCTACAAGGGCTATGTCGCCGAAGACATGGTGCAGACGCTGCGCAGCAATGGCGGCCTGCACACCATGGAAGATTTCGCCGCCCACACCACCGAGCGCACCACGCCGCTCACCACCAACTACAAGGGCTATGACGTCTGGCAGTGCCCGCCGAACGGCCCGGGCATCACCATGCTGCTGATGCTGAACATCCTGTCGCATTTCGATCTCACCAAATACCCGGCCATGAGCATCGAGCGCTTCCATCTCGAAGCCGAGGCCGCGCGCATCGCCTACCTGATGCGCGAGCAGGACATCGGCGATCCCGCTTATGTCGGCATCGACGTCGAGCGCATCCTGTCGAAGCCGTTCGCCGCCGAATGGGCCGCCAAGATCCGCATGGACGCCCTGGTCGAGCTGCCGGACGTGCGGCCACCGATCAATCCCGAGACGGTCTACATCACCGTGGTCGATAAGGACCGCAACGTCTGCTCGTTCATCAATTCGGTAGCGCATTCGTTCGGATCGGCCGTGGTTTCGGAAAAGACCGGCGTGCTGATGCAGAACCGCGGCGCTGGTTTCCGGGTGCAGCCCGGCCATCCCAATTGCATCGCGCCGGGCAAGCGCCCGCTGCACACCATCATCCCGTCGCTGACCACCCAGAACGGTCGCGCCAGGATGTCGTTTGCCGTGATGGGCGGCCAATACCAGCCGGTCGGGCAATCCCGCGTGCTGACCAACATGCTCGATTACGGCATGGACGTGCAGGAAGCGATCGACCAGCCGCGCGGCCTGCATTATGAGGGCGTCTACACGCTGGAAGACGGCGTGCCGGCTGCTATCGTCGAGGGGCTCGCCAAGATTGGCCACAAGACCGCGACCTGTGTCCCCCCGTTCGGCGGCGCGCAGGCGATCGTGATCGACTGGGACAAGGGCACGCTGACCGGCGGCTCCGAACCCCGCAAGGATGGTTGCGCGCTGGGCTATTGAGTGAGCGCGTAGCCCGGATGGAGCGGAGCCATCGCTCGAAGAGCGAGGGCGAATCGCAATCCGGGGCCCGGCGTATCGGATAAAGCGCCGACCCCGGATTGCGTCACCGCGCTGCGCGCGCCCACTTCATCCGGGCTAGATCCTCAACGCAAAAAGACCGGCCATTCGGCCGGTCTTTCGCATTCAAACCAAATTGAATCAGAGCTTCTTGTGGGCGAAGTTGGCGGCCTTGTCGACAGCATCCTTGGCGGCCTGCTTGGCATCGCCAACCGCCTGCTGGGCGTGACCCTTGCCTTCCTGGACCAGGCCTTCGCCCTGCAGTTTCTCGGAACCGACGGCTTCGCCGACACCCTGCTTGGCCTTGCCGATGGCTTCGTTCGCTGCGCCCTTGATCTTGTCTGAGGTGGCACCCATGGGATACTCCTGTTGTATGGGGATGGATCGGTTCCATGCCCCGGTTGAGCTTCGCCGAGACAATCGCCAGCTCAATTGAATGTTCCTCGCTCTCCGGGACGCGATGCCGCAGCCGCTGCCGCATCTGTTACGGAACTCAGAAAGCATTGCGATGTCCGGACACGACCACGACCATCCGCACGATCATTCCCACGATCACGCGCACAGCCACGGCCACGATGACGCCGATCGCTGGAAGCATGACGGCATTCGCGTCATTCCCGCCGACAATCTGGATACCAACGTGCCTTCGACCAAGGGCATGGACCGCGCCGCCGCGATCAATTTCGCCCGCGTGGGCGCGCAGAAATTGTGGGCCGGCACGGTGTCGATCAAGCCGGACGCCAAGACCGGCGCGCATCATCACGGCCACCTCGAAAGCGTCATCTATGTGGTGAAGGGCCGAGCGCGGATGCGCTGGGGCGAACGCCTGCAGTTCACCGCGGAAGCCGGTCCCGGCGATTTCATTTTCGTGCCGCCTTACGTGCCGCACCAGGAAATCAATGCCAGCGCCGACGAAGTGCTGGAATGCGTGCTGGTGCGCAGCGACGGCGAAGCGGTCGCGATCAACCTCGACATCGCTCCGGTGGAAAAGCCGGAGACCGTGCTGTGGGTGGACCCGACGCATCCCGATGGCGCGGTGTCGAGGTAAGCTTCGCGCTACGGTCATTGCGATGGCCAAGGTCTCTCAGCTGTCATTGCGAGGAGCCCTTGCGACGAAGCAATCCAGTTCTTGCCGAGTTCGTGACTTCTGGATTGCCGCGTCGCTTCGCTCCTCGCAATGACCGGGCGGGGACGGAGACTCTAGCCCTTCACCACCGGCAATCCCGGCGAAAACGCCAGCGTCGTCTCGATCCATTTCGCGACGCGCAGCATGCGCAAATCCTGGCGATAGGCGCCGACCACCTGCAGACCGAGCGGCAAATGGTTTCGGCCGAAGCCGGCCGGCAGCGACAGTGCGGGCACGCCGAGCAGCGTCCACGGCGCGCAGTATTCGGCATCGCCGGTGTAGTGCAGACCTCCCGGCGCTTCGCCGAACGCCGGCAGCGTCAGCACCGCGTCGAAATTTGCCATCTGGGCGGTGAAATCTGTGCGCAGCTTTTCCTGCAACGCTTTCGCTTCGAGATAGGCGGTGGCGCTGTGCGTCCGGCCGGTCTCGACCAGGCCTTTCAGCTTGTCGCTCGTGCGATCCGGATAGCGTGCCACGAGATCGGCAAAGATCGCCGCGCCTTCGGATTCGAGGATGGTGTTGATGGTGTTCCAGTTGACGCGATCGAGTTCGGGCAGCTCCAGTTCTTCCACGATCGCGCCGGCATCGCGTAATCTGGCGATTGAGGCGTCGAACAGATTCTGCTGCTCGGCCTCCGCCTTCTCCCACTTGGAGAACCGCACCACCGCGAGCCGCGGCGCTGCCAGCGGTGACAGGCCATGCGCGACGGACACTTCGAATGCCGGCACCGGCTGGCCATGCCGATCGCTATCGCTGCTGCCCATCAGCAGTGACAGCGCGTAAGCCACGTCATCGACGCGGCGGGCAAAGAAACCGACATGGTCGAGCGATGGGCTGAGCGGGTGCACGCCGCTGCGCGGGATCGCGCCAAAGCTCGGCTTGAAGCCGACCACGCCGTTGAACGCCGCGGGACGCACGACCGAGCCCAGCGTCTGGGTGCCCAGCGCCAGCGGCAAGATGCCGGCAGCGACCGCCGCGGCGGAGCCGGACGACGAGCCGCCGGGCGTGTGTTTCGAATTCCATGGATTGGTGGTGGGACCGGGATGCCGCCAGGCGAATTCGGTGGAGACCGTCTTGCCGAAAAGGGTGGCACCCAGATTGCGCAGACGCTCGACCACCCAGGCGTCGGCAGCGGGCACGTGATCGCTGTAGATAAGCGAGCCGTTGGTGGTAACCATGTCGGCGGTGGCGATGATGTCCTTGATGCCGACGGGGATGCCGGACAGCGGGCCCGGTTTTCGCGAGGTGTCGGTCGGGAGGACCTCGAAGGCCTTCAGGACGGGCTCGATGGCCTTGGCTTGATCGAGCTGCGCTGCGGCGTAGCGATCGGCGGCGTCGCTGTTGCTCTCGAAAAGGCGCAGCAGTTCGAGAACGCCGGCGCCGGAGGCAGCGTCATGGGTGGTCAAGTCGGTCATGAAGGGGTGTCCTGAAATGCGTGCCAAACGGAATCTCGTTTCCCGGACCCGATGCGATTCTTATGCCGCTTCGCAGATCCGGGAATCCCGGTGCCTTCGTGCCACAGATTCGCCGCAAGACGCCACGCTTCGTCGACGTTGCGCGAGTCATTGAAACTACACAACTTTCGACGCCTCGACGGGTGTCCCGCCTTGATCTTGCCGCAAGACCTGAAAGAGCGGTGCGGAAACGCGAAAATCGCAAAATAGGAGGTTCGAGCCATCCGCCGTCATTGCGAGGAGCCCTTGCGACGAAGCAATCCAGTTCTTTCGACGCTTGCCGCTTTCTGGATTGCCGCGTCGCTTCGCTAAGGGGAAAGCCAATTGGCTTTCCCTGACCTCGCAATGACAGAGCTACCCCGTCACGCTCATCACCGCTTCCTTGATTTTCGCCAGCGCATAGTTGCCGACCATGCTGGCCTCGATATGCGGCAGGTTCGGCACCTCGTCGGCGGCCACCACGCAATCGACGATGGCGGGGCCCTCGCAGGCCAGCGCGTCGGCGATCGCCTTTCGCAGATCGCCGGGCTGTTTCGCGGTGAACCCCTGCGCGCCGCAGGCGCGCGCGAGCGCGGCGAAATCCGGATTGGGGAATTCGATCGCCTCGCGGAACGGCGCCAGGCCGACGCTTTCGGCTTCCAGCGTGATCAGGCCGAGCGCCGAATTGTTGTAAACGATGACCTTGATCGGCAGCTTGTGATGCACCGATGTCATGAACTCACCCATCAGCATGTTGAAGCCGCCGTCGCCGGTCAGCACGATCACCTGCCGCTTGCGATCGAGCGCCTGAATGCCGTTACCCTGGCCGAGCGCCGTGCCGACCGCCGCGTTGTTGAACGAGCCGGTGATGAGCTGCGTGCCGTTCTGCCGGATAAAATTGCCCGACCACAGCGTGTTCAATCCGGTATCGAGCACAAAGATCGCATCCGGTCTGGCGAGGTCGCCGGCGATGCGCGCCACCGCCTGGGGATGGATCTTGTCCTTGCTGCGGGCAGGGTCGGCCTGCTTGTCGAGCATCTCGTCCCACTTCTTGCGCGCGTGGCTTGTCTTCTCGAAGAATTTCCCATCGGTCTTGGCCTGCACCTTGTCGAGCAACAGTTTCAGCGTCGGACGCGCCGAACCGATGATGCCGAGTTCGGTCGGCGTGCGCCGTCCCAGCACCATGGCGCGCTCGTCGATCTGGATGACGTGGCCCTTCGGCGGCAGGAAATTCGAATAGGGATAGTCGGTGCCGACCATGATCAACAGGTCGCATTCGTGCACGGCGTTGTAGACCGCCTTGGTGCCGATCATGCCGAGCCCGCCCATCCATCTGGGATCGTCGAACGCCATGATCTCCTTGCCGCGCACCGAATGTACCAAAGGCGCCTTGAGCTTGTCGCTCAGGGCTCGCAGCAGTTCGGCGGTGCCGACCGCGCCGTGGCCGCACATGATGACCACGCTGCCGGCGGCGTCGATGCGGCGCGCGGCGTCCTGCACGGCGGCGTCGTTCGGCAGGATCTCGCCGCGCGGGATCAGCGTCGCCAGACTCGCGGTCGCGCCCTCGGCCTTCGACGACAGCACGTCCACCGGCAGTGTCAGATGGGCGACGCCCGGTCCTGCATAGGCAGCCGCAATCGCCGCATGCACGACGCCGGGCGCCTGCGCCGCCGTGGCGATGGTCTGGGTGTAGAGCGCGACGTCGCGAAACAGCAGGTCCGGCTCGGTGGTCTGGAAGAAGTCGGTGCCCTTCATCGCCCGCGCCATTTCGCCTGATAGCGCCAGCACCGGCGCGTGGTCGCGCGCGGCCTCATAGAGGCCGGCGACCAGATGCGTGCTGCCGGGGCCGGTGGAGCCGGCGCAGACGCCGAGCTTGCCGGTCAGTTTGGCCTGCCCGGCGGCGGCGAGGGCGGCGCCTTCCTCATGGCGCACGCCGACCCATTCGATGGAGCTGCGCCGCACCGAATCCGCCAGCGGATTGAGCGAGTCGGCGATCAGCCCGAAAATCTGCTGGACGCCGATCTGTTCAAGCACATGGACGAGTTCATCGGCGACGGTTTTCGACATGGGGAGCTCCGAATGGCTGAAAGGCGGGCTGCTGCTTGGGCGCGATCATAAAAGGTGACTGATCGCAGGGCAGCAACGCTTGAACGAAAGTACGGTTTCGTGATGGTGGAATTAGAGCACTTTTTCTTTGAGATTACTCGATTCACCCTCCCCGTCATTGCGAGGAGCGAAGCGACGCGGCAATCCAGAGCCACAAGCGAAGGAAGAACTGGATTGCTTCGTCGCAAGGGCTCCTCGCAATGACGGCTGTGGGTGCACGGGTCACTCAAAGAAAAAATGCCCTAATCCGCAATCACGAAACCGTTCGCGTCCCCGGGTGTTGCTGCATGGCGATCAGGCCTATCCTTCGCTGATCGACCCCGCCTTGC
>NZ_JAQGJD010000149.1 GCF_028290785.1 Tardiphaga sp.
CGCCGCGGCACACGCCTTCGCGCTGCTGGATGTCGCGACCGCTCTGGCGAAGCTGGCCATCGACGACAACTACATCCGTCCGGAAGTCGACAATTCGCTGGGCTTCGCCATCGAGGGCGGCCGCCATCCCGTGGTCGAGCAGGCGCTGCGCCGCGACGGCCAGCCGTTCATTGCCAATGCCTGCGACCTGTCGCCGGGGCCGGGACAGAAGTCGGGCCAGATCTGGCTGATCACCGGCCCGAACATGGCGGGCAAATCGACCTTCCTGCGCCAGAACGCGCTGATCGCGCTGCTGGCGCAGATCGGCAGCTTTGTGCCGGCCAACCGCGCCCGCATCGGGATCGTCGACCGGCTGTTCTCCCGCGTCGGCGCCGCCGACGATCTGGCGCGCGGGCGCTCCACCTTCATGGTGGAGATGGTCGAGACCGCGGTGATCCTCAACCAGGCCTCCGAGCGCGCCCTCGTCATCCTCGACGAGATCGGCAGGGGCACCGCGACCTTCGACGGGTTGTCGATCGCCTGGGCGGCGATCGAGCATCTGCACGAATCAAACCGCTGCCGCTCGCTGTTCGCGACGCATTATCACGAACTCACCGCGCTCTCCGCCAAGCTGCCGCGGCTGTTCAAAGCCACGGTACGCGTCAAGGAGTGGCACGGCGACGTGGTGTTCCTGCACGAGGTGCTGCCGGGCTCGGCAGATCGCTCCTACGGCATTCAGGTTGCAAAACTCGCAGGGCTGCCCGCCGCGGTAATCGCGCGCGCCAAGTCGGTGCTGGCGAAGCTGGAAGCGCAGGACCGCGGCCAGACCACCAAGGCCCTGATGGACGACCTGCCGCTGTTCGCCGTCACCGCCCGCGCCACCGCCGAGCCGGCGATTCCCACCGAAGCCGAAGCGCTGATCGCGGCGCTGGCCGCGATCCATCCCGACGAGATGTCGCCGCGCGAGGCGCTGGAGGCGTTGTATGCGCTGAAGGCGAAGCTGCCGAAGGCCTGAACGACTTCACTTTGGGGTGCTTCAATGATGCCAACAGCCTCCCTGCCCGCCGCGGCCAGCCCCGAGTACCTCACGGCCGCGCTGCGTAACGCCGGTGCCCTTGGCGCTGGCCGGGTGAGCGACGTGACGGTGATGAGCTCGCGCGACATGTTGGTATCGCACATCATGCGGCTCGGCCTCAGCTATGACGGAGATGCCGCCGGCGCGCCGCAATCGCTGATCCTGAAAACGGCGCTCGCCGCTTTCGCCGGCACCCTGCGCCATGCCGGGCGCCACGAAATCGCGTTCTACACCGAGGTCGCGCCGTTGATGCCGGGTGACCTGACGCCGCGCTGCTTCGAGGGACATAGCGATCCCGACAGCGGCAACTGGCACCTGCTACTCGAAGACCTGACAGAGACGCACCGTGTGGCGACGGTCTGGCCGCTGCCACCCACCGCCAGACAATGCGAGTCCATCGTCCGGGCGCTGGCGCGGGCACATGCCGCGTGGTGGGATGATCCGCGGCTGGGGCAATCCATTGGGACCTGGCTGGAGCCGGAAGCCACGCGCGCGACGATGCGGCAATTCGCAGAACATTATACGCGTTTCGCCGAGCAGATGGGCGACCGGCTGCCGGCCGAGCGTCGCGAGTTGTACGAGCGATACATTGAGGCCGGCCCCCGGCTTCTGCAGCGCTATCATTCACGGCGCGACGTCACCATCGCGCACGGCGACGCCCATGTCTGGAACTTCATGCTGCCGCAGGCTCCCGACCGGGACGACGTGCGGCTGTTCGACTGCGACCAATGGCGCATCAATATCGGCGCCTACGACCTCGCTTACATGATGGCCCTGCAGTGGTATCCTGATCGCCGGCGCCTGCTCGAGCGGCCGTTGCTTGACTGTTACCACGCGACGCTGCTCGACCACGGCGTACGCGGCTACAGCCGCAGAGCGCTCGACGATGACTACCGCCGCGGGGTGCTGTGGCACATCAGCAAACCGGTCTGGCAGCACGCCATCGGGCTGCCACCGCTGGTCTGGTGGAACAATCTCGAGCGCATCTTTCTCGCTGTCGACGATCTGCGGTGCCGCGGCCTGCTTGACTGATCGGGCGCATCAAGGCGAGGCGAAACGCGCCACGCTGGACGCGAACTGCCGAAGTGAGACCAGTAACGCCCTCATCCTGAGGAGCGCGCTCTCGCGCGCGTCTCGAAGGATGAGGGTCCCTTCAACGCCGCGCCACGCGCCATCGTCCCCACGCCCACAGCCCCAAATTCCACGCCACACAGGTCGCCAGCGCCAAGGTGAGCGCCGTCGCCGAGCCGAGGCCCGTCGCGGTCAGATGCAGCACCACGATCGACAGGCCGAAGCCCATCAGGCCCCAGCCGCTGTTGGCAATCACCGCGGCGGTGGCGGGGCCGCCGATGCGCGGATGCAGCACCAGCATCAGGCTGGTCAAGACCACCGGGTACAGCGCGAGAATGCCGCTGCCGGCCGGTCCGATGGTGGAGGACACCGTCACCACCGTGGCCACCAGCGACGCCACCAGACCGGCGCGCAGCGGGATGTCGTACCAGCGCCGGACAATCAGCGGCATCTTCACATGACGAAACCGCCTCATCAGCGGCAGGCAGATCGCAAACGCCAGCGCATTGGCCATCAGCCCGCCAACCAGCGACCATTCGATCGACCGCACGATGGCCGCAAGGCCGAACCACACCGCCACCGCCGCTGCCAGGCTGACGACCATGCTGCAGCGCTGCGCCAGCCGCACATAAGTGAGACTCAGAAACATCGTGGCGGCGTTGATCGGCAGGCTGACCAGCGCGCCCTGCGCGATGAAGGCGGCATCGTGGTCGAGCGCGAGGAACACGTAGGACGGGCCGGCGGAAATCGGCAGCGTCGCCACCAGCGCGCCGATCACCGGGCCGGAGCGCTCGGTGATGATCGAGGCCGACACCACGAAGGCCGCGGTAACCGCCATGCGCAGCAGCAGCGTCAGGGCAAAGGCAAGTTCGGGGGACATTGGGATCGCGACACTTTCCGGCGTTCGCCCGGGAAGCGGACAGCCGCCGTGCTTACACCCGAAAAACCTTCACAATTCTAGCCCCTTACGGGATTTGATCACCATGGCCGGCAGCCACCCCCCATAATGCCCGTGACAGCGCCCGCGGCGTCCGATATCCGGGATGGTCATGGACAGCATTGCGACACAGACCCGCGCCGTGGCCGAAACCCGTTTCGATACGCCAGGAATTACCAAAGCCATCGACGCGCTCGCCGCCGAGCATCGCGACCACCCCGACCTGTTCCGCACCGCCGTCGCCAAGCTGCTGAAGGCCGAACTGCTGAATGCGCGCATCGCCGCCGAAGCAGTGCTGCTCAAGGACCGCCATGGCCGGCGCTGCGCCGAGCAGCTCTGCCACGTGCAGGACGAGATCATCCGCATGCTGTTCTCCGCGGCGACGCGGCATCTGTATCATTCGCCGGTTCCGTCGAGCGGCGAACGCATGGCGGTGGTCTCCACCGGCGGCTATGGCCGCGGCCTGATGGCGCCGGAGTCCGACATCGATTTGTTGTTCATCCTGCCCTACAAGCAGACCGCCTGGGGCGAGCAGGTCGCCGAAGTCATCCTCTATTGCCTGTGGGACATGGGCCTCAAGGTCGGTCACGCCACCCGCTCGGTGGATGAATCGATCCGCCAGGCGCGCGGCGACATGACGATCCGTACCGCGATCCTGGAGACCCGCTTCCTGACCGGCGACCAGGCGCTGTACGACGAGCTGGTGACCCGGTTCGACCACGAGGTGGTGCAGGGTACCGCCGCCGAATTCGTCACCGCCAAACTCGCCGAGCGCGAGGAGCGCCACCGCCGCGGCGGCCAGTCGCGCTATCTCGTCGAGCCCAACGTCAAGGACGGCAAGGGCGGACTGCGCGACCTGCATACGCTGTTCTGGATCGCGAAATACGTCTACCGCGTCCGCGACACCAAGGAACTGGTGGCGCACGGCGTGTTCGATGCACAGGAATACCGCACCTTCAAGCGCTGCGAGGACTTCCTGTGGTCGGTGCGCTGCAACATCCACTTCGTCACCAACCGCCCGGAAGAGCGGTTGTCGTTCGACCTGCAGCGGGATATCGCGGTGCGCCTCGGCTACACCTCGCATCCCGGCATGCAGGACGTCGAGCGCTTCATGAAGCACTACTTCCTGATCGCCAAGGAGGTCGGCAACCTCACCGCGATCCTGTGCGCCAAGCTGGAAGACCAGCAGGCCAAGCCGGCGCAGGCGCTGACCCGGATGATGCTGAAGCTGCGCCCCGACATGAAGCGCCGGCGGGTGCCGGGCAGCGACGCCTTCATCATCGACAACAACCGCATCAACCTCGCCGCGCCGGACGTCTTCAAGGAAGACCCGGTCAACCTGATCCGGCTGTTTCGCCTCGCGCAGAAAAACAACCTCGCCTTCCATCCCGATGCGATGCGGATGGCGACGCGCTCGCTGCGGCTGATCAATGCCGAGATGCGCGAGAATGCCGAAGCCAACGCGCTGTTCATGGAGATCCTCACCTCGGACAATGCCGAGATCGTGCTGCGGCGCATGAACGAGACCGGCGTGCTCGGCCATTTCATCCGCTCGTTCGGCCGCATTGTCTCGATGATGCAGTTCAACATGTACCACCACTACACCGTGGACGAGCACCTGCTGCGCTGCGTCGGAATCCTGCAGGAGATCGAGCGCGGCGGCAATGACGAGTTCATCGTCGCCTCCGACCTGATGCGCAAGATCCAGCCGGAGCACCGCGCGGTGATCTACATCACCGTGCTGCTGCACGACATCGCCAAGGGCCAGCCCGAGGATCATTCGATCGCCGGCGCCAAGGTGGCACGAAGGCTGTGCCCGCGGCTCGGCTTCAACGCCGCCGATACCGAACTGATCGCCTGGCTGATCGAGGAACACCTCACCATGTCCACGGTCGCGCAATCGCGCGACCTGTCGGACGCCAAGACCATCGAGAACTTTGCCGCCGTGGTGCAGTCGGTCGAGCAGATGAAGCTCCTGACCATCCTGACCACCGCCGATATCCGCGGCGTCGGCCCCGGCGTCTGGAACGGCTGGAAGGCGCAACTCCTGCGCACGCTGTATTACGAGACCGAGCCGGTGCTGACCGGCGGCTTCTCCGAGGTCAACCGCGCCCAGCGCATCGCGGTGGCGCAGGCCGAATTCCGCCACAACTTCACCGAATGGCCGGAGGCCGAACTCAACACCTACATCGCGCGGCACTATCCGGCCTACTGGCTCAAGGTCGAGCTGTCGCGAAAGATCCGCCACGCCCGCTTCCTGCGCGCCTCCGAGGAAGCCGGCCACAAGCTGGCGATCAATGTCGGCTTCGACGAAGCGCGCGGCGTCACCGAACTGACCATCCTCGCCGTCGATCATCCCTGGCTGCTGTCGATCATCGCCGGCGCCTGCGCCTCGGCCGGCGCCAACATCGTCGATGCGCAGATCTACACCACAACGGACGGCCGCGCGCTGGACACCATCGCGATCTCCAGGGAATACGACCGCGACGACGACGAGGCGCGCCGCGCCACGCGGATCGGCGACATGATCGAGGACGTGCTGGAAGGCAAATTGCGGCTGCCGGAAACCGTCGCCAAGCGCGCTGCCAACAAGGGCAAGCTGCGACCGTTCGTGGTCGAGCCGGAAGTGACGCTGAACAACAACTGGTCGGACCGCTACACGGTGATCGAGGTCTCCGGCCTCGACCGTCCCGGCCTTTTGTACCAGCTCACCACGGCGATCTCGAAGCTCAACCTCAACATCGCCTCGGCCCATGTGGCGACCTTCGGCGAACGCGCCCGCGACGTGTTCTACGTCACGGACCTGCTTGGCGCGCAGATCAACGCGCCGACGCGGCAGGCCGCGATCAAGCGCGCCCTGATCCACCTGCTGGCCCACGGCGACGCCGCGGAGAAGCCGGCGGCTTAAACTCCGCCCTCATGGTGAGGAGCGCGCCCTTGCGCGCGTCTCGAACCATGAGTGTGTCGCGCATCCTTCGAGACGCGGTCGAAGACGACCGCTTTTCAGGATGAGGACGGAGTAGGTGGGAGCCGCATCAAACTCGATAGTAGTCCCTCATGGTGAGGAGCGCGCATCGCGCGCGTCTCGAACCAAGAGGCCGAGGTGCAACAGCGCTAGCGACACATCCTTTGAGACGGCGCTAGAGAAGTGCCTCAGGACGAAGACTCGGCTTGTGGCGACCTTGAAGGGTGAAGTGTCTTGCGTTTTGCCAGGCACTTTAGCAAAGCGAAGTCGCCGCTGATCAGCGCCTGCTTCTTTGCCCGGCTCCAACGCTTGAGCTTGCGTTCATTTTCGATGGCATCCGTGATGCGTTCGAACCATTGAGAATACACGAGCACGACGGGCCTTCGGATCGATGTGTAACCGCCAAAAGACCCCGCATTGTGCTGGGCAACTCTAAATTCGAGTTCGCCCCGGGTTGTGCCGACGTAAAAGCTCCCATCAGCGCATCGCACGATGTAAAGATAAGCTCCCTCCAGCATGGCGCGGCTCCTCTATAGAAGTCGAAATACCATGATCAAGCATGCAACGACCGTGGCTTCTGTCAAGCCGCATGTCGCCATCCTTCGAGACGCGGTCGAAGACGACCGCTCCTCAGGATGAGGGCGGAGCACACCCCCTACTTCGCCGCCACCATCTCCTCGGCGTCCAGTGCCAGCCGCAACATCCTCGCAAGATCCGCGCGGCGGTACGGCTTGGTCAGCAAGCGGATGCCGGCGTCCAGGCGACCGCCATGGACGATGGCGTTTTCGGTGTAGCCGGAGGTGTACAGCACCTTCAGCGCGGGGCGCAGCTTGCGGATCTCGTCGGACAACTGCCGGCCATTCATGCCGGCGCCGAGCACCACATCGGTGAACAACAGGTCGAAACGCAGCCCCTGCCCGACCAGCGCCAGCGCTTCCGCCGCATTGGCGGCGGTGTGCACGGTGTAGCCGAGGCTGGCGAGGTTGCTGATGACATGGTTGCGCACCAATTCGTCGTCCTCCACCGCGAGCACGACTTCGTGGCCGCCGACGACCGCCGGCGGCTCCGCGATCGCCGGCGCCTCGCCGGAGGCTTCGGTGCGCGGCAGGTAGATCTTGATCGTGGTGCCGTAGCCTTCCTCGCTGTAGATCTTGATATGGCCACCGGACTGCTTGACGAAGCCGTACACCATGCTGAGGCCGAGCCCGGTGCCCTTGCCGAGAGCCTTGGTGGTGAAGAACGGCTCGAACACGCGGTCGCGAATGGCGGCCGGAATGCCGATCCCGGTATCGCTCACCGCGATCATCGCATAGGGCCCCGGGACCACCTCGGCATGATGCCCGGCATAGGCCTCGTCGAGCACCACGTTCGCCGTTTCCAGCGTCAGCTTGCCGCCCCCCGGCATCGCGTCGCGGGCGTTGACCGCGAGGTTGAGCAGCGCACTGGAGAGTTGCGCCGGATCCGCCAGCGCCGGCCACGGCTCGGCGGTCAGCCGGGTTTCGATCTCGACCCGCTCACCCAGTGTCGGGCGCAACAACCGCGTGGCATCGTGCACCATGGCGTTGACGTCGATCTGCCGCGGCTGCAGCGGCTGCTTGCGCGCGAACGACAGCAACTGGTGCGTCAGGTCGGCGCCGCGATCGACGGCGGCATCGATCATCTTCGCCACCACCGCGAGGTCGGGCCGGTCCTTGACGCCATCGGCGATGATCTCGACGCCGCCGGTGATCACCGTGAGGATGTTGTTGAAGTCGTGGGCGATGCCGCCGGTGAGCTGACCAACCGCATCCATCTTCTGCGCCTGCTGCAACTGCCGCTCCGTCTCCTTGAAGTCGGTGAGATCGCGGTAGACGATGACCGCGCCTTCCATCTGGCCGTAATCGCCGGACAGGATCCGGCCGCTGGCCGCCAGCTCCGTCAGTCGCTTGTCGCCGGGGCGGTAAAAACACATTTCGACGTTGTCGAAACTTTCGCCGCGCAGGACGCGGCCCATCGGCGTTTCATCGGCCGGCATCGGCGTCGCGCGGTCTGGCAGGAAGCGCTTGAAATGCCGGCGCCACTGCACCACGCCGAGCTGCGGATCGAGGCCGAAAATCGCCTTGCAGACCGAATTGGCGAACACCGTGTTGCCCTCGGCATCGACGATCAGGAAGCCGTCGGCCATGCTCTCGATGGTCTTGTCAAACACTTCCGACTTGTCGCGCAGCGCATCGGCCTTCGCGGTGATATCGGCCGCCATGCGCGCGAACGCCGCGGCGAGGATGCCGATGTCGCCGCCGAGGTCGGTGGGCAGCCGGATCGGTTCGCCGCGGCCGAACCGATCGACCGACGCCGTGATCTGCCGCAACGGCCGGGTCAGCGACCGCGACAGCACCACCGCCAGCAGCATCGCGACGCCGATCGCCCCCAGCGCAGCGAGGGTATCGGAGCGGCGCAGGCCGGCGGCCGGCGCCATGATCGCGGCGTAGGACTGGGTCTCGATGACGCCGAGGCGCAGGCCTTCGGCCACCCGCGCCGTCACCAGCGCCGCCGCCATCCGCGCGTCGCCCTGGCCGACCACGGCCGAACCGCGGTCGCCCTGGCCGACCGCCTGCGCCAATTCGGGGAAATCGTCCTGCCAGCGATGCGGCGTGCCCCGGTCGAAGCCGAACGCGCGGCCGGCATCCGGATGCAGCAGGAAATCGCCGTGGGCGTTGACCACGTAGATCTGCGCGTTGTCGTCCATCGCGGCCGCGATGCCGGCGAAGATCGGCCGGATATCGAGGTCGGCGACGACGATGCCGAACGCCCGGCCGGCCGGATCCTGCACCACGGTGGCGAAGCGCAACACCGGTAGTTCCGGCACCTCCGGCATTTCCGGCACGCCGGATTCGCGGTTGGGTTCGATCGGCGAGATGTAGACCTCGCCGGGCCGCAGCGCGATCGCTTCGCGGAAATAGCGGCGGTCGCCGCGCGGCTGCAATTCACCAGGCAGCGCGACGCGGAGCGTATCGGCTGGCCCGGAGCGATCGACGCGAATGATCTCGCGGCCGCCATCGGCAATGCCGATCAGGCGCAGCTGCTGGATCGCCGGCTTGGCGCGCAACTGGCCGAGATAGATGCCTTCGAGGCGCTCGCGCCACTTCGCCTCGGTGGCGCTTTCCAGCGCATCGAAGCCGCCGCCCTGCACCGCGCGCAGCAGCCCGTCATTGGCGGGGAGCGCGCGCAAGGCGAGGATGTCGCCGCGCACGCCGCCCAGATAGATGTCGAGAATGCCGAGCCGGGCGCGCGCCTGGGTCGACAGCCGCGCCAGGCTGTCGGGCACCACGGTGGATTCGACGCTGTGATAGCCGAGCACGCCGGCCGTCGCGGTGACCAGCACCAGCGTCAGCATCGCAAGCATCAGGCGGGTCGAGAAGGTCATGGCGGAATCCGCGGATCCTCGGCGACGGCGCAGCGTCGGCTGGCATCAACGGCGCTGCCGGGCGATTCGACAAGACGAATCGGCGGGCCGCAGCCACGGCGGCGCGCGTTAGGTATCCGCCTACGCGCGCGCTCGCGCGCATCGCCCGGTACATGCTATTCTCACGCGGGGGTGCCGCGGTCGGCGCTGCAGGGGGATACCGTCATGAATCTGGTCGGCAACGTTCTGGTGGCGCTGGTCGCCGCGCTGCACATCTATTTCCTGGTGCTGGAGATGTTTCTCTGGACGAAGCCCTACGGGCTGAAGACCTTTGGCAACACGCTGGCCAAGGCGCAGGATTCCGCGGTGCTCGCCGCCAACCAGGGGCTCTATAACGGCTTCCTCGCGGCCGGCCTGATCTGGGGCCTGCTGCATCCGTCGCCGCAGGTTGCGGTGCAGCTCAAGGTGTTCTTCCTGCTCTGCGTGATCGTCGCCGGGCTGTACGGTGCCTACAGCGTCAGCCGCAAGATCCTGTTCGTGCAGGCGGCACCCGCCGCGCTGGCGCTGCTGGTGGTGGCGCTGGGGTAGGTCTTTTTCCTTCCTTCTCCCCTTGTGGGAGAAGGTGGCACCGACGTAGTCGGCGTCGGATGAGGGGTAGCTGCAGAGCGCTACACCACCCCTCACCCGTCCGCGCTGGCGCGCGGCCACCCTCTCCCACAAGGGGAGAGGGAAGAAAGGAAGGCGCCGGCGCTTCACTGCTCTCATTCCCTCTCCTTGCCTTCCAAAAATACCTGCGTCACACTCCGGCCAACGATGGCGCCAGCAATGGAATGACCGTCGGCGCATATCAGGGAAGGCAACTACATGAGAGCCTCGCATCTCCATTGCTTCGCCGCGTCTATACTCAGCCTCACGCTGCTGGCCGGCCCCGCTTCCGCCCAGAAGAAATACGACCCCGGCGCCACGGACACGGAGATCAAGATCGGGCAGACCGTGCCGTTCTCCGGCCCGGCTTCCGCCTATGCCACCATCGGCAAGGCGCAGCTCGCTTATTTCAAGATGATCAACGAGCAGGGCGGCATCAACGGCCGCAAGATCAACCTCATTCAATATGACGACGCCTATTCGCCGCCCAAGGCGGTGGAGCAGGTCCGCAAGCTGGTCGAGTCCGACGAGGTGCTGCTGACGTTCCAGATCATCGGCACGCCGTCCAACGCCGCGGTGCAGAAATATCTCAACCAGAAGCAGGTGCCGCAACTGTTCGCCGCCACCGGCGCGTCGCGCTTCACCGACCCGAAGAACTTTCCGTGGACCATGGGCTACAACCCGAACTACCAGACCGAGGGCCGCATCTACGCCAAATACATTCTGAAGAACCATCCCGACGCCAAGATCGCCATCCTGTGGCAGAACGACGACCTCGGCCGCGACTACCTGGCCGGCATCAAGTCCGGGCTCGGCGACAAGGTCTCGATGATCGTCTCGGAGGCGTCCTACGAGCTCGCCGACCCGACCATCGACTCGCAGATCGTCAAGCTGAAGACCTCCGGCGCCGACGTGCTGTTCAATGCCTCGACGCCGAAGTTCGCGGCGCAGGCGATCAAGAAGGTCGCCGACCTCGGCTGGAGACCGGTGCACATCCTCGACATCAACGCCATCTCGGTGGGCGCGGTGCTCGCCCCCGCCGGGCTGGAGAATTCCAAGGGCCTGATCACGGTGAACTACGGCAAGGACCCGCTCGACCCGCAATGGAAGGACGACCCCGGCATGAAGCGCTTCTTCGCCTTCATGGAAAAGTACTATCCGGAGGGCGACAGGAATTCGAGCTTCAACACCTACGGCTACAGCAACGCCGCGCTGCTCGCCGAAGTGCTGAAACGCTGCGGCGACGACCTCACCCGCGCCAATGTGATGAAGCAGGCGACCTCATTGTCCGGCCTGACCAGCGACATCGGCCTGCCCGGCATGAGCATCACCACCACGCCGACGGATTATCGCGTCAACAAGCAGTTGCAGATGCAGAAGTTCGACGGGGAGCGCTGGGTGCTGTTCGGGCCGATACTGGAGGATGATGTGGGGGGATGAGGAAGGAGCTCCTAATTTTTGGACGGCTACCGCCTCTAAAATACTGAAATAGTCCCCAGACGACAAATCAACTCACGTACTAATGGCTCTGGGAATTATCAATTTTATAAGATACCGACCCCTCAGCGCGCTGCCTATTGACACTCTTCCAAGCCCATTTAGGGATTGGTGGCGCGTCCTTATTAATCTCATTCAACCGACGACGATAGATAAGGGCCGTTTGGACCGCTTTTTCGCAGAGGGATGCATCCGGGTACTCTGTGTCCCAATTCTTACAGTCTCTCCATAGACCGCTGAGATTCTCTGCCGTCGTACGATGGCGTACAGCCAGATCACTTAGATTTAAGAAAGCTCCGACCCCAGTTAGCATGCTGACAATCAAGCTTAGAAAAACTGGAGCTTTTTCAAATGAAAAGATAACTTTGGTATCAGCAGCTAACATCCATGTAAGAGCTATGGAAAGGATTGTCGCAGGAACACCGATCATCCATCGGTTTCGGCTACCATATACATCTGCTGAATGCCAATGGGCTAATTTCGAAGTTTCAGTGTCTTCTAGATGCCGCGATACTTCCCTGCGGACTATCTCAAAATGAATGTCGTCAAAAGGCACCGTACTCTCCAGCTTAATTCAGGATCGCAATCAAATCCTCAGTTGTTTTCTTGTACCGCGTCGCGTTGCTCTCGGAGACAAAAATTGTCTCATCCCATTCAGCCATCACGCCTAGTGTGTACAAATCGACAACAGCAGCGCGGGCATCGTCAGAACCCACATTAGACATCACCAAAGTAAGGGCGGATATTGTATCGTTGTACGAAATGCTGCGCTTTTCAAGCCAGCCGAACATGCGATCTCTCGCAGCTATCCAAAACATGACCGTTGCTTGCCGAAAGTATCCAGCTTCGATCAAGCTGACGCCAGCTTCATAAAACTGCTGAGATTTGATAAACTTCGATTGGAACTCAAAATTCGACGCCATGAGCCCTTACGTTAGCTAAGAATTGAGACGCAGGTTTAAGATAGTTAGCCTCACTCGTCGGGAAGCAGCAGAAGAGACGACCGGACGCGGCAGTTTGCTTAGCTACTGCTGGAGAGATTAGCTTGATAAACTGGAACGGATCCGTCGAATCATGCAATACTATAACGATATCTACGTCTAAAGCGCTTTTTTCGGTTGCTGCCGAACCAAACAAGACGAAGGCAAGCGGCTGCGTTTCGCTTAGCGCGATGATTTCCCGCTTCAAAGCTTGTAACGTTCTCTCTAGAGACGGCGGCATAATTCACAGGCAATAATTTTCAGGAGCATTTTGAGTGTCGGGCGGCAAGGTACCACTCACTGTGGTCGATTGCCAATTGGCATTACGGCTCGACAACCTGTTTCCTTAACTGCTGCCCATTTCAGACCACGCGTAGGGCCAATCATCGGGGATGATTAAAGAGCGATAAAGGCCGTTTTGCACCACGCTAGCATCCCTTCGATGCCGAAACGTCCACAACGATCCGCCCCCGGCGATCTTGGGCCACGGGCCCGCGTATTTTTTGAAGCTACGAGAGCGAAAACACAACGTCGGACACCTGCTGCTATTTCTAGCGTTTCTTCAGCTTTCTGCACCTGCTCCGTAAAATACGGCGATCTGCGCAGAGAAATTTCCCTGCAAGGAAAAAAGAAATGACCCTAGACGTGAATGTTATCACAAAGATCCGAAACGAACTCTCCCGGATGGAGGAAGACTGCACTCATTCAGGAAAGGCCCACTTCAATGCTAACATGCGCTGGACGAGGTGGAACTATGTTTTTGGCGTCCCTTCTATAGTCCTGAGCGCAGCAGCGGGCACGGCCTTTTTTAAAGATTATGCCAGCGCAGCCGGCATGATGGCGACTTGCGTTACCGTACTAACCGCATTGATGACTTTCCTAAAGCCGTCGGAACGGGCTTCCGAGCATAAAAACTCCGGGGATCAGTACCTCTCACTACGGAACGACGCTCGAGTTTTTCGAGAGATTGAGATTGAATTGATCGTGGAAGAACCTGCTGCAGTCGCTGGCATGAATAGCCTAACCACTAGACGAAATGAATTGAACCAAGCCAGCCCGCAATTTTCAGCGTCTGACTTCCAGAGAGCAAAAGCTGGCGTCGACGCCGGCGAGGCACTTCACGCCGTTGATAGGATGCTTTCATGACCGTCCTTAGTTATCTTACAAAGAGAGCAGCTCAAGCGGTCCTTTCGAGCGACGAGAGCGATACCATCAAAACTTCGATTTTGACTCTTTCAAAAAGATTGGATTCTTATTTTCAAACAACGGGAGATGGACTCTCCAAACATTTTCGCTTTGGGTCTTCGACGCGCGGCACAATCTTACCGCGATCAATGGATGCCCATTCAGACATTGACTACATGATCGTATTTGAAAAAAGCGGATTTACTCCGCAGACGTACTTAGATCGCTTTAAGCGATTTGTTGAGCAGAAGTATGCGACCTCTGAACTTTACCAATCAAACCCGACAATCGTACTTGAATTAAATCACATAAAATTTGACTTGGTCCCGGCTTTGGCGGGGTTTGGCTCTACTTATAATATCCCGGATGGATCGCAATCTTGGCGATCTACCAATCCTAACGACTTTAATTCTAGCTTGGAACAAGCAAACAAAAATAGCTCATTTTTATTGAAGCCGGCGATTAGGCTCGCAAAAGTTTGGAACGCAGAGAACGGTTATGTTTTGGATTCTTATAGTTTTGAAAAATGGATAAAGGATCGGACTTTTTTATTTGCGACGGATCTAACAGATTTCGTGTTTTCGATTTTCAGCGGTTTGTCCGAGAATTATGAGGCACAGTGGAGAAACGACAAGATCAAACGAGCAAAGGAAATCGTTTCGAATGTCAGAACCTATGAGAAACAGAATTTACCTTCGACAGCGGAAGCAGAGGTAAAAAAGCTTATTAAAGAGTAAGCGCTCATTTTTCCGTGTTGACAGAGAGGTTCTTTTGACTATATTCCTCTCCATCCCGTTCGCGAGGGGCGCTTCTAGAGGCGTTCTGGGAGTGGAGCGGGATGCGGCGCCTGCGGACGTGGCTCGCACCCACGGACTCGGGAGGTCGGGGGTCACCGTCCGTGCCCACTACGGGGCGCTGCTCTAAGTGAGCTGCACGGATGCGGGTAAAGCGGGCGAAAGCCTGCTGAATGGCGCCTTGACCCGTCCGTGATGGGCCGAGGAAGTCTCCTGCAAACGGAAGCACGGTCCCCCGAACAGAAAAGCCGCGATGGCGCGCCGAAAGGCGACGCGAGCCGGGGTCCGCCGTCGCAAGCGGGGGCCGGCGCGCGATAACTACTCAAGTTGCGCCTTTCGGCGCGTCATTCCCCTCGTGGTGCGAGGGGCACCCCGGCAGGAACGCTTTGCGCTTTGGCGCGATGTCGACGGCGCGTGGGCTCAGCCTTAAGCCGAGGACTTCGACAATTCCGGGTAACTTCTGCTCCGTGGCCTGAAGGCCGACCATGTCCATCGCAATAGGTCGCGCTCCAGGAATCGGCTGGTAAGCGCAGCCACCAGAATGCAGGCGAAAACCGTCACCGGAACATTGCCGAGCGTTGTCCATTCATCCTGCAGGCCAATGAACGTGTAGACGGATTTCAGGATGTAGATCACCGCCAGATGTTCAAGGTAGAGTGTGTAGGAGATATCGCCGAGATAACGCAGCGCCCATGGCGCCGAAATATCGATCGTCTTGCTGGCGACCGAAATGGCCGCGATCATGATGGCATAACCCAGCGCGACGCCGAGCGCGCTGGGCACCATCGGACTCAACGTATTCCATAGCGCGAAAGCAACCGACCCGAGCGCGAGCGCCGAGCACAGCTGCTCGCTCCTGATGCGAACGGATGATTGATAGATCAGCGCTGCGACTCCACCTGCGACGAACTCCCATATAACCGGGTTGGTCGCGAGCTTCAGGTAATTGAGCGGATAATCGGTCGTCGCGTAGGATTGGAAAACGTCAGTCAAAGAGGCATGATAGATCAGCGGCAGGATGATCAACGTAACGCCCCACCATGCGGCGAGAAACGTCCAGCGCCAGCTGGCAAACAGCAGCGACGTCGCAAACACCGCATAGAAGTAAATCTCGAAACCGAGCGTCCAGCCCTGCACAATGATCTGCGAGCCGTAGATGCTATCGTAGCTCGCGGGCACGAACAGGACCGATTTCACGAGCCGCGTACGCGTGTCGTCATCGAGGATCAGACCCCACCCGAATGTCAGGAGTCCGACGACGATGGTCAGCGCAACGTAAGCGGGCCAGATACGACGAAGGCGCTTGATGGCAAAGCCTGCGGCGGATCGCACGCCGCCGGGATCGTCCCGTGTCGTATGGACGATGATGAAGCCGCTGATCACGAAAAACAGATCCACCCCAGCGCCGAGCCGGTTGAGGATATCGATCACCGCCTCATAGGATGGGCCAGCCAAATTGAGGTTGCAATGGCAGATGACGACACTAACGGCAGCAATCCCACGAAGCGCTTGTAGCCAGCCAAGTCTTTCGCTTGCATCCGCCACTTCGAGCACTTTCGTCGCCACAACTTGCGGAGCCAGCCTGTCGCCGGAGACTGTCTTCGCCGGAAGCGTTACGCGACGATCATTAATATTTCTTGAACCTAAGGTTGCGTTTACGCTTTGGTTGCATTTACGCTTTCTTGCGGTCACATCGCGATGACGAACGCCGCCAATCCGACCAGCACCGCGATGCCGACCAGCATCAGTATCAAGAACAGTTTGCCCATCCCAGACAACGAGCGCAGCCGCACAAGGTTGCAGGCGCGAGACACTCATACTTGTCCCGGACGCGGTGCAGCGCCCTTGCGCTGCTCCGCAGATCCGGGACCGTCGCGAACGCCGCGTTTCATGGCGGCCCCGGCTCTGCGAAGCAACACTGCCGAGCGATGATTCGCATCGCCAGGTCGCATCGCGTTCGGGGCAAGTGAGAGAGAATCCCTTGCGGCCCGCCTCGCAAAACACCCTTCCCTTTCCATCCCGTTAACCGGCGCTTAACGGCGCTTTAAACCGGGAACGCTAGGTTCGCGCATCAGCGGGCGCAGGTGTCGGATGGCGAAGAAAAAGAGCGGACGCAAGGAGCCGGTGTTCGGGCTGCCGTCGTCGCTGTCCGAGCTGCGGATGACGCCGCAGGACCGCGTTTCTGTAGCCGACGACGCGCCGAAAAAGGCGCCGAAGCGCGAACCTTCCGAACGGCCGCGCAAGCCGCGCAGCAGCAGCAAGGCGCGCAAAGGCGGGTTCCGCGCCGGCATCAGGAAGATGTTCTACTGGACCGCGGTGCTCGGCCTGTGGGGCGCGATCGCGGTCGCCGGCGTCGTGGTCTATGTCGGCGCGCACCTGCCGCCGATCCAGTCGCTGGAAATTCCCAAGCGACCGCCGACCATCCAGATTGTCGGCATGGACGGCAGCGTGCTGACCACGCGGGGTGAACAGGCCGGCACCAATGTGGCGCTGAAGGACCTGCCGCCGTATCTGCCGAACGCCTTCATCGCCATCGAGGACCGCCGGTTCTATTCGCATTACGGCGTCGATCCGCTCGGCATCGCGCGCGCCGCGGTGGCCAACGTGATGCATCGCGGCGTGTCGCAGGGCGGCTCGACGCTGACCCAGCAGCTCGCCAAGAACCTGTTCCTGTCGGAAGAGCGCACCATGAAGCGCAAGCTGCAGGAAGTGGAGCTGGCGTTCTGGCTGGAGCGCAAGCATTCCAAGCAGGAGATCCTGGAGCTGTATCTGAACCGGGTGTATTTCGGTTCCGGCGCCTATGGCATCGAGGCCGCCGCGCAAAAATATTTCGGCAAGTCGGCGAAGAACGTCACCGTGCCGGAAGCAGCGATGCTGGCGGGCCTGGTCAAATCGCCGTCGCGGCTGGCGCCGAACCGCAATCCGGAAGGCGCGGAGACCCGGGCGAAGATCGTGCTGGCGGCAATGGCCGACGCCAATTTCATCACGCCTGCGCAGGCCAAGGCCTCGATCGGCGCGCCGTCCTATAATGTGAAGCCGGTCGGCGCCGGCACCGTGAACTATGTCGCCGACTGGATCGGCGAGGTGCTCGACGACCTGATCGGCCAGGTCGATCAGAGCATCATCGTCGAGACCACCATCGATCCGAAGCTGCAGAGCGTGGCGGAAGCCGCGATCATCGACGAGCTCGCCGCCAAGAGCGTCAAGTTCAACGTCACCCAGGGCGCGCTGGTGGCGATGACGCCGGACGGCTCGGTGCGCGCGATGGTCGGCGGGCGGAACTATGCGGACAGCCAGTTCAACCGCGCGGTCACCGCCAAGCGGCAGCCGGGCTCGTCGTTCAAGCCGTTCGTCTATCTCACCGCGATCGAATCCGGCCTGACGCCGGAAACCATCCGGCAGGACGCGGCGCTCGACGTGAAGGGCTGGAAGCCGGAGAACTACACCCACGAATATTTTGGTGCCGTGACGCTGAAGCAGGCCCTCGCAATGTCGCTGAACACCGTCGCGGTGCGGCTCGGGCTCGAGGTCGGCCCGGCCAGCGTGGTGCGCACCGCGCACCGCCTGGGCATTGCGTCGAAGCTCGAGGCCAATGCCTCGATCGCGCTCGGCACCTCCGAAGTGTCGCTGACCGAGCTGGTCGGCGCCTATGTGCCGTTTTCCAATGGCGGGCTCGGCGTCACACCGCATGTGGTGACGCGGATCCGCACCGTGGAAGGCAAGAAGGTGATCTACAACCGCCCGGCGGATTCGCTGGGCACGGTGATCGACGGCCGCGCGGTGGCGATGATGAACACCATGATGCAGGAGACGCTGATCTCCGGCAGCGCCAAGAAGGCCGA
>NZ_JAQGJD010000182.1 GCF_028290785.1 Tardiphaga sp.
TGGAAAGTTCATCGAGACCGTTCGTCGGTTTATCGGTTGAGGAGTTTGCGATGTCGGCACGCATTCTGGTCGTCGATGACATCCCCGCCAACGTCAAGCTGCTGGAAGCCCGGCTGTCCGCCGAATACTTCGACGTCATCACCGCGTCGAGCGGCGCCGAGGCGCTGGCGATCTGCGCGCGTGCGGAATGCGACCTGATCCTGCTCGATGTCATGATGCCGGACATGGACGGCTTCGAGGTCTGCCGCCGGCTCAAGGCCAATCCCAAGACGCATTTCATCCCCGTGGTCATGGTCACGGCGCTCGACAGTCCGTCCGACCGCGTTCGCGGGCTGGAGGCCGGCGCCGACGATTTCCTTACCAAGCCGGTTGCCGATGCCGTGCTGGTGGCGCGAGTGCGATCGCTGACGCGGTTGAAGATGATGACCGACGAACTGCGGATGCGCGCCATCACCTCGCTGGAAATCGGGATGCAGGCGCCGGAGCGCAGCGCGGTGTCGGATCTCGGCCTCGGCGGTCGCATCCTGCTGGTCGATGACAGGCCATCGTCGTATGAGCGGCTGGCACCGGTGCTCTCGGCGGAACACACCGTCGACGTGGAGCCCAATCCCACCGAAGCGCTGTTCCACGCCGCCGAAGGCAATTACGATCTGCTGATCGTCTCATTGAGCCTGGAGAATTTCGACGGGCTGCGGCTGTGCAGTCAGGCCCGATCGCTGGAGCGCACACGGCAGGTACCGATCCTCGCCATTGCCGATGCCGATAACAACGCGCGGCTGCTGCGTGGGCTGGAGATCGGCGTCAACGACTACCTGACGCGTCCGGTCGACAAGAACGAGCTGCTGGCGCGGGCGCGCACCCAGATCCGCCGCCGCCGCTATACCGACCACCTGCGCGACAACGTGCAGAACTCCATCGAAATGGCCATCACCGACGGGCTGACGGGGCTGCACAACCGCCGCTACATGGAAACCCACCTGCAAACGCTGGCAGAGCAGGCCGCCACCCGCAGCAAGCCGCTGGCCCTGATGATGCTCGACATCGACTTCTTCAAATCGATCAACGACACCCATGGCCACGACGCCGGCGACGACGTGCTGCGCGAATTCGCGGTGCGAATCCGCAAATCGATCCGCGGCATCGATCTGGCGTGCCGCTACGGCGGCGAGGAATTCGTCATCGTGATGCCGGAGACCGACCAGCAGGTCGCCAGCATGGTGGCCGAGCGGCTTCGCCGCTCGATCGCCGGCGAAGCGTTCTCCATCGACAAGGGCAACAAGCGCGTCGAGGTCACGATCTCGATCGGGCTATCGACGCTGGAGAAGAAGGGCGAGCCGGTCGCGGACGTACTCAAGCGCGCCGACGTGGCGCTGTACCGCGCCAAGCATGACGGCCGCAACCGCGTGGTCGCCGCCGCGGCGTGATTTAGCTTCGCTTCAACCGATCTCTGTCGTCATCCTGAGGTGCGAGCCGTATTCGGCTCGCCTCGAAGGATGGCGTTCTGCGCCGCCGCCCTTCGAGGCTCGCAAGCGCTCGCACCTCAGGGTGACGGCGCGTCCACTTCGCCATAAAAAACGGGACCCTTTCGGGTCCCGTTCCATCCGTCAGCGGCTGAACCCAGCGCTTACTTGATCTTGGATTCCTTGAACTCGACGTGCTTGCGCGCGACGGGGTCATACTTTTTCTTGACCATCTTGTCGGTCATGGTGCGCGAGTTCTTCTTCGCGGTGTAATAAAAGCCGGTGTCCGCGGTGGAAACGAGCTTGATCTTGATGGTGACCGCTTTGGCCATGTGAAAACCTCTGAATGTCAGGAATCGGTGACAGCCAGAGCACTGGCCGCGTTGGGCGCAACCTAGCCTCGAACGCCCCAAAGTCAAGGTTTTCCGGCCCGGAAAAGCGCCGGAATCCGGCTCCTTAGCCCGGAAAGAAGCGGTTTTCCGGCCGCGGCAGGCCCAAATTCTCCCGCAGCGTCCGGCCTTCGTATTCGGTCCGGAAGATTCCACGCCTCTGCAGTTCCGGGATCACCTTGTCGACGAAGTCGTCGAGGCCCTCGGGCAGGAACGGGAACATGATGTTGAAACCGTCAGATGCCTCGGTGACCAGCCATTCCTCCATCTGATCGGCGATGGTCGTGGGCGTGCCGACGAAGGCCGAGCCGCCATAGCCGCCGAGCCGCTGGGCGAGCTGGCGCACCGTGAGGTTTTCGCGGGCGGCCAGATCGATGACGCGCTGCCGGCCGCTCTTGCTGGCATTGGTCTCGGGGATCTCCGGCAGCGGGCCGTCGGGATCGAAGCCGGAGGCGTCCGAGCCGATCATGATCGACAATGATGCGATGGCGTTGGCGTAGTGCACCTTGCTGTCAAGCAGCGCGCGCTTTTCCTGGGCCTCCTCGACGCTGTCGCCGACCACGACAAAAGCGCCGGGCAGAATTTTCAGGTGATCACGGTTGCGGCCGAGCTTGTCCATGCGGCCCTTGATGTCGGCATAGAGTTTCTGGGCGTCACCGATCGAGCCGCCACCGGTAAACACCGCTTCCGCGGTTTCCGCCGCAAGCTGCTTGCCGTCATCGGAGGCACCGGCCTGCACGATCACCGGCCAGCCTTGCACCGGGCGGGCGATATTGAGCGGCCCTCGCACCTTGAAGTATTTTCCCTTGTGGTCGAGCACATGCATCTTCTCGGGATCTACGTAGATGCCGCTTTCGACGTCGCGCACGAAGGCGTCGTCGGCGAAGGAATCCCACAGGCCGGTGACCACGTCGTAAAATTCGCGGGCGCGTTTGTAGCGCTCGGCGTGCTCCATGTGGTCGTCGAGACCGAAGTTCAGCGCTGCATCGGGATTGGATGTAGTGACGATGTTCCAGCCGGCACGGCCATTGCTGATGTGGTCCAGCGAGGCGAAGCGGCGCGCAACGTGATAGGGCTCGTCGAAGGTGGTGGAGCCGGTGGCGACCAGGCCGATATGCTCGGTGACCGCGGCCAGCGCCGACAGCAGCGTGAACGGCTCGAATGACGTGACGGTGTGGCTGCGCTTCAGCGCCTCGATCGGCATGTTGAGCACGGCGAGGTGATCGGCCATGAAAAAGGCGTCGAACTTGCCGGCTTCCAGCTTCTGGATCAGCTGCTTCAATACCGGGAAATTGAAATTGGCGTCGGGCACCGCGCCGGGATAGCGCCAGGCGCCGGTGTGAATGCTGACCGGTCGCATGAACGCTCCAAGCCGCAACTGACGCTTCGCCATTTCAGAACCCCTATGTGATTGCTGGTCACAGATAGGAATACCGCAGGTGAAAGGCATCATCCGGTAACGAGAAGATTATTGCGATTTCTCGGAGCAAGATGGTCGATTTACGCTACGTCCGACTAACGTTGAGCCCTGGGGGGCGCCGGCTTAGAATTCGGAGGGCGTCGCGCGCATCTCGCTGGCCATCAGCTCTTCGTTCTCCGCAAGCTGGATCCAGGATACCGCAAGATCGAGCAGCGCGCGGACCTTCTCGACGTCGCTTTCCATGCTGGCCCTCTGTCCGAGAGCGGACGCTTTCTGGCGGTATCCAAGGGAGTCCGGCGTGAAAGTCGAAAAGTCGACTTCCTGTATTCGATTCATCTGCCCCATGTCGAAAACTCCTCGCGTCTGGATCGCGAGTTGTTAGCGGTTGCGGCAGAGAATTGCGTTAAAAAAATTGTGACAATGTCGCAGAGTTAATACCGTTCGATCAGGTTTCGCCGGGCAGCATGTCGAGCTGCATCTTACCGCTGTACCAATGGAAGAACGGTAGCGGCGCATTGTGCCGCAAAGGACCTGTAGCAAGGCGCTTCTGCAATTGGTTAAGTACGTTCTTCGTCATTGCGTGGGCATCGGCAAGATGCTCCGAGCCGAGCTCGACCCAGACCAGTTCGACCAGCTCGGCATCGGCGTGGATCACGCCTTCGATACGATGCGCGATCGCCGAAGCATCGGCCGTAAAGAAGCGGGTATCGAAACGCTTGATACGACCGGGGGGAGTAATGGCCCGCGCGATCAGGAACAGCCCGGAAGGATCCGGTAGCAGGCCGGCATCGCTGAAGGCCGACCACGGACCGGGAAGCTTCTTCGCATTGCCTTCGACCTTGCGGCCGAGGCAGAGCCCGGTCTCTTCGCAGGCTTCGCGGATCGCGGCGACGGCCAGCGCGCGTGCGCGCGACGGCAGCGTTTTCGGACTGCCCTTGGCTAGGTTGGCTTCGAGTTCCGGCGGCAGCGGGGCCGCGATCGGAATCTTGTTATCGGTCTTGTCGACGCTACCGCCGGGAAACACGAACTTGCCCGGCATGAACACCACATTGTCGTGACGCTTGCCGACCAGCACTTTCGGAATCGGCCCGGATCGATCCACCAGCATCAGGGTCGCGGCGTCGCGCGGGCGCTTGTAGGGATGGTGATCCGCTTCCTTGCCGATCTGTACTTCGCTCATGCCGTCCTCGAACTTTTTTGAATTTTCTTGATCTTGTCGCGTGGACGGGCAGCGTATCAGTCGGGGTTGCCGTCGCCAAATCCGTGCATGCGGAACGCCCATTGCAATCCGACCACGGCGCCCTTCACCGGCTGCAGTAGCGCTAATGACGCGAACAGCGTGAACGGCAAATACACCGCCAGTTGTAACCAGATCGCCGGCGAGTAGTCGGTCTCGATCCACAGGATCACCGGCACCAGCAGATGGCCGACAATGACGATCACGAGATAAGCGGGCAGGTCGTCGGCGCGATGCGCGGTAAAGTCCTGACCGCACACTGAGCAGTTGTCGGCCACCTTGAGGAAGGCGCGAAACAGCTTGCCTTCGCCGCAGTTCGGGCATCGGCCAACGAAGCCGCGCTTCATCGCGGTCCAGACGTTGCGCTTGGCAGCGGGATCGAGCGCGGAGGTCCAGGTTTTCGCGGGAGTATCTGTCATCACGATTTCCCCTTCTTCTTGGGCTTGCCGGCGGGTTGTCCGCCAGCCTGACTGTTCCCTGCATTGCCGGCTGCGGCCTTGGCTTTCAATCGGGCATTACGTCCAAGCTTGATCTTTTTCGGCGGCCTGGCCGGCTTCGTCGAGGGGCTTTTAAAAGTTCCCTTGGCGGACTTGCCGCTGGGAGACCGACCGATGCCCACCGTGCCGACGCCGCGGGCTTCGCGACGCTGGCCTTTGCGTTCAACCTGGCCCTCCGAAAGAAGTTCGAACCGCAATGCACCCGCCACCGGCGCGGCCTCCACCAGTCGGACATCGACCACGTCGCCCAGTCGGTGCATGGCACCGCTACGCGTGCCGACCAGCGCGTGGCGGGCTTCGTCGTAGTTGAAGTATTCGGTGCCGAGCGTGCGGATCGGAATCAGCCCGTCGGCGCCGGTGTCGTTGAGCTTCACGAACAGGCCGGCGCGGGTGACGCCCGAGATGCGACCCTGAAACGTCGCGCCGATGCGGTCGGCCAGGAAATGGGCGATCAGCCGGTCCGATGTTTCGCGCTCCGCCTTCATGGCGCGGCGCTCAGTGACGGAGATTTGCGCGGCGACTTCCGCCAGCGTTTCCGGCGTCTCGGTGTCGGGCAGCGCGCCTTCGCCTAGGCCAAGGCCTCGGATCAGCGCGCGATGAACGATCAGATCTGCGTATCGCCTGATAGGCGAAGTGAAATGCGCGTAGCGGCGCAGGTTCAGACCGAAGTGTCCGTAATTCTCGGCGGAATATTCGGCCTGGGCCTGAGAGCGCAATACCACTTCGTTCACCAGCGGTTCGGAATCGTGACCCTTCACCTTCGCCAGCAC
>NZ_JAQGJD010000412.1 GCF_028290785.1 Tardiphaga sp.
TACGGGTTCTATGCGATCCGCACTTTCGAAAAATACACCGTGCCGGCCACCGTCGCCATCATGGTGCTGATGAGCATTCTGGCCTGGAGCCAGGCCGGCGTCGTCAACTGGGGCCTGAAGACTTCGCTGCCGCCCGGCGCGCATCTGGCGATGCTGTCGCTGCTGATGACCGCGGTCGGCGTCGGCTGGGGCATCTCGTGGGTGACCTGGGCTTCGGACTATTCGCGCTTCGTGCCGCGCAGCGTCTCCTCCAAGCAAGTGTTCTGGTACAGCTATATCGGCATGTTCGTGCCGTCGGTGTGGCTCGCTATCCTCGGTGCCACCATCGCCTCGGTGACGCTGGATGCCGATCCCGCCAAAATGGTCAGCGCGGTGTTCGGCGGCGTTGCCAGTATTCTCGTGCTGCTGATGGTGCTGCACGGCCCGATCGCCAGCAACATCCTCAACGTCTACTCGGCGGCGCTGGCGGCGCTCAGCATGGGCCTAAAGCTGTCGCGCACGGCGCTGGCACTGATAGTCGGCGTCGCCGGCTACGCGGTGACGGTCTACTTCATCTCCGCGCCGTCTTTCGCCAAGGCCTTCGACAACTGGCTGATCAGCCTGCTGCTGTGGATGAGCCCCTATGCCGGCGTCATCCTCGCCGACTTCTTCATCAAGCGGAAAGGCGTGATCGACGTCGCCGAACTCTACAAGTCGCCGGAGACCAGCGCCTATGGCGACATCAACTGGGCCGGTACCATCGCTTTCCTGGTCGGCCTGGTCGCGGGCTGGTCGGTGCAGGACGGCCTAGTGCCGGCACTGCAGGGGCCGATTTCGATCAACCTGCTGGGCGGAGCGGATCTGAGCTGGCTGGTCGGCATTCTGGTCGCAGGCGGGGTGTATCTGGGGCTCGACAAACTCACCGCGCCGGCGCCTGCGGCGCTGCCCGCGGCAGAGTAGGGAGGCGGGTGAGCAGGTCGCGCGGTGCGCGGCCTGTCTCGTCAAATTCGACCCGTCGTGCCTTTGTTCGACGGGGTACGCGCGCGGCCAGCGAATGGTCGACCTCGCCGTCTTGCCAGTGTCTCTCGCGAGAATGCGAAGGCGATCACCCGTGGCCTGAGTACCCAGCCTGAACAGATCGCATTGCAGGTAATGCCAGTGGTCTCCCTCTCCAGCGTCACGCCTTTGGTAAAGCCGACAACGCCATGCTTGGATGCCACGTACGTGGACTTGTCCACAGAAGCCACTAGATGCGGCTTACGCCGGCCGTAAACGCGACGTTCCGCTGTATGTCCACTCCCACTTATTTGGAAAATGCGCGTTTTGAGATCCCGAAGGGTGATTAAACGAACCTGACATTTCGTTTGGACCACTACGCAGAGCGCGATGCGGGAAACCTGCCGGTGGCGGCGGGCAGCCTATTGTAGCGGCAGGAAAATCGGAATCAGCAGCACGCTCACGATCGCTACGATGATGGTGAAGGGCACGCCTACCTTCACAAAATCGCCGAAACTATATTGTCCTGGTCCCACCACCAGCGTGTTCACGGGTGAAGAAATAGGCGTCATGAAAGCTGCGGATGCGGCCAGCGCGACTGTCATCGCAAACGGATAGGGCGAAGCTCCGAGATCCTTGGCGATTGCCAGCGCCACCGGAGCCATCAGCACGGCTGTGGCCGTATTCGAGATGAACAGGCCCAGCATCGCGGTGATGACGAACAAGGTCGCCAATACGAGACGCGGCGCGGTGCCTCCGACCAAGCCTACCACCGCGTCGGCAGCGAGATCGACCCCACCTGTCCGCTGCAACGCCAGCGAGAACGGCAACATTCCGACGATCAGGATCAGGCTCTTCCAGTTGATGGACCGATAGGCGCTTTCGAAATCGACGCAACCCAAAAGCCCCATCAGAAGGCACCCAATCAGCGCGGCCTGGACGTTCGGCAGCACGCCGCTGATCATCGACGCGACGACCAGTCCCAGTACGGCAAGCGCGTACGGTGCCCGTCGCGCTGCGGGAAGGATCTGCTCCAGTTCCGCGGGCATATTCAGCACCACGATGTCGTCGTTTTTGGACTGAAGATCGCGAATGTCTGACCAGAAGCCGATCAGCAGCAGCGTATCTCCGATTTTCAGCCGTTCTTCGAGCAGGCCGTGCGCAACCACTTTGCTGCCGTGCCGCAACCCGATGACGGTGAGGCCGTATTCGGAGCGAATCCGGGCATCGAGCACCGTCTGTCCGATCAGTCTGGAGTCAGCGGGAAGAAGAACCTCTGCTGCGCCGATCTCCTGAGAACGGTCGACGAAGTAGTTTCCGGCCTCACTGAGTGGCCGCGGTTCAAGCATCAGGGAATGCCAAAGTTGTTTGGCGTCCTCGTCGGACATGTGTACATCGGCAAGCAGAACATCGTCCGCCAGTAAAGCCATTCCCGCAGTTGGGTTGAAAACCTTGGCCGCAAACCCCGTTCCGCGTTCGATGGCAAGAATGTTCACTCCGACAGAACGAAGCGACAGTTCGTCGAGGCGTTTTCCGATCAGCGACGAGCCGGCGCCGATGCGAACGCGCTTTTCGCGATCGGCGAGGCGGTATTGCTCGATCCACTGCTGGAGGCCAGGGCGGCGGTCCGCAGCAGGAAGTGGACCTTTGGAGGACAATAGGCCGCGGGCGAAAAGCATATAGACAATGCCAAGCGCCAGAAGCGGAAGCCCGAACGGGGTAAAACTGAAAAAGCCGAATCCCTGCGCGCCCTGACGGATCAGTTCTGCGTTCACGACCAGGTTGGGCGCCGTAGCCACCAGCGTTAGCATCCCACTGATTAGCGCGGCGAAGCTCAGGGGCATCATGAGCCGGCTTGGCGCTGTGTTGCGGTTCGTCGAGATACGCAGCACCACTGGGATGAAGATGGCGACCACGGCGGTTGAGCTCATCAAAGAGCCGAGGCCGCCAACGGCCGCCATCAGCAGGATCAGCAGGTAGCTCTCGCTGTTGCCTGCTTTTGCGTCGAGCCAATCGCCGAGCCGGCGCGCAACACCGGTTCTCACGAGGCCCTCTCCGATCACGAATAACGCGGCAATCAGGATGACCGATGAATCGGAAAACCCCGCCAGCGCTTCGTTCATGGTAATGATACCGGTGAAGGGCAACGCCACCATCACCAATAGCGCGACCGCGTCCATGCGGGGCCGGTTGATGGCGAACATCACAATTGCGGCCGTGAGCACGAGCAAGACGAGGGTGAGATCGAGGTTCATCAATACGTTTCCGTCGAGGACAAACCGAGCCCGTTGATCTATAATTTGGCTACCGTCATTGTCCAGTCTAACAGTGTCCGATCCGCGGTAGATCGAGGCCGTTTGGCATAAATGTAGATCAGCTCAATCTAGCCGGGAGAGGCGCATATGGCGCGGATCAGCATCGTGCACACGACTGAATACACCTACCGCAACCCGGTAGGCCTGCTGCGCCATAGGCTGATGGTCAGGCCGGATGAAAGTCACGATCTGCGTCTGCACAGCGCGAAGCTGGAAGTCGATCCGGAGCCGACCAGCGTCTACTGGAAGCACGACGTTTTCAACAATTCGATCTGCTTCCTGGAATGGCCCGAAGCGCTCAGAACCAGGCGCCTCAGCATAGTATCGACGCTCGATATGACACATCACCCCGACGGCCAGCCACTTCCGGTCTATAGCCTCGACACCGCGGCCGAGTTATTTCCCTTTTCATACACGGCTCAGGAGATTCCGGATCTTGCACGCCTAGCCGAACGCCAGATGCCGGACCCGGATCGAAAGGTCGATGCCTGGGCCGGCCGCGTCGTGTCGGAAGCAGGGAGCAGGAGCACCTTGAAGGTGCTGGAAGCGATGACGCACGCTATCAAGAATGAGTTCCGCTATGGCGCCCGCCACGAGGAAGGAACGCAGACGGCTGCCCAGACGCTGGCACTTGGTTCCGGCACCTGTCGCGACTTTGCGGCTCTGATGATGGAAGCGCTGCGTAGCTTCGGCCTCGCCGCGCGTTTCGTCACCGGTTATTTGTACGACGATACCTCGGGTACGACCCGGGGGGGAGGCAGCACGCATGCCTGGTGCAGCGTCTATTTGCCTGGCGCAGGTTGGGTCGAGTACGATCCGACGAACGGCTTGATCGCCGGGGTAAATCTAATTCGCGTAGGCGTGACCAGGGAAGCAGAGCAGGCGCTCCCGATATCGGGTGGCTTTATAGGTAGTATAGACGATTTGATAGAGCTGAAGGTGGATGTATCGGTCCGCGCCGTGCCGATACCCTGACCGCACACGACCTTGTCGTTCGTCGCCAAGGAGTTGCGTTTGGATGCGAATGGACGGAATGGCGTGCCGTCTGGCGACTGGCTTTATAAGTGGGGCCCGGGAAAGCAATGGATCAGCGGCGGAATTGTCACCGTTTCTCTCGGCAAGAAAACCGTGGCGCCGCCGTCGCTAAGGCGGACGACAGGAAGGTGCGTTGCGCACGTCCAGTTGCTCCTGGGACTGTAAAATCAAAGTCAGAGCGGACCGTCTTAGTTTCTTGTCGAAGCATCTGAAACATCGTGGTCCACGGACAACATTTGATTCCACTTTGCGATGTTGCTGTATTGCCAGCTCACGCCGGCAACGGCCAGAATTACGGTGATCAATGACGGCAACACGCCGCCGGTAGAACGGTCGAAAAATCCGACGCCTGGGAGAATGTGGTTTGCGCCCGTCATTACCATGGCTGCACCACTGACGGCAGATGCCCCGACAACAAACAAGTCGAAAAATCGCGGCACAAGCAAGCCTCCGACCGCGCCGCAGACTAACGCCAGCACTCTGCCGAAGAAGCCGCCAAACCAGCCATCGAGCCCGAAAGCGGCGGCCACAGAAAGGCCGAACAGGATGCCGCCGGAAACGCCGAGTAAAACCCGCCGATAGGGCTCAAGAATATAAGACGCTGCGCCAAGAATAAACGCACCGGCAATCCCGAGGAAAATTGCAGTTGTACCAGTATCCCCAGTGAATGCCCGACCCAGAAGCAGGCCGACGTCGAAACCAAATAGGGCATAGAGCAGTGGAAGCCATGCATAGAACATGAAAAGGCCGAACGCCATGATGGCGAGCCCGGTCAATATCATCAGTACCCCAATCGCGAGCGACATGAATACTCGCTCCCTCAGCTCAATCAATAGCCGGCGAGTAACAGAGACTGCTACATCGCTGCGCCCCGACTCTGAGCACTTGGCATCCACCGTCACCCAGGCGCCGAAGCGTAAGCGGCAGGCTTTCTAATCGCGGGCTTGTCGATCGCTTCGCTATCAGCTTTTTCAAGACGCGTCCCATCTTGTCCAGGGTGCGCGCGTGCCAATCTTCTCGGCCTGTAACCCTGCCAACTGATTGCTCGCTGAAAGTCCTGCTCGACGCGCTATCCGAGCGGACCCCGTTGATTTCGTCTCATGATCTTAAGCGTGAGAAGGACAGCACCAAGTGCAAGAAACAGAACACCAACAGCAATTGTACTGGTGGATTCGAACGTGACGCCAACCGCCGTCAGGAGGCATCCGAATATAATTGAGATAAGCCCGCCTAGCTTCTTTACCAGGAGAACGTGCCCGTCACTCGCGCTCGCTACCATGACTAAGCCTCACTCGTTCACACGATTGCGCCCTGCCTACCGGTTCTTGTCGTCGGCTTTGCTGGGTAGGACGGCAGCTTAATCGCGCAGAGCCCAATCGTACACTTGTTTTATTATGCTCCGAAATTCTCGTCGCTCGCCTCTGCTGTCAATGCGCCTTTGACTCAATTGCGCAGGAATACGATTGCGTCAGTCTGGCTTACCCAGTTGAATATTGCTGAAGTCCCGAGAGCAGCAAGTTGGGTGATCGGATCCCTCCTAGCTTGGATCGCTCTGCAGCCGATCGTTGCGCCGAATGTGCGTTGACACCGTTTATACGAGAGCGTTAGCTATCAAATCGCGTCGAGTGATAGAATGGAGCCGAATGGCCCCTTCGACGGAGTGGTGCTATGGCGTTGCCGGAACGGCGTTGCAGTTCAACCGGTTATTTTTCGGCCCCTTGGTTGGTACGGTCGCACGTGCGAGACGCGCACCGCCGCTCCAAATCAAATAGTAACACCAAAAGCCCCCAGGCCGACCTCGTCCGAGTCCCGAGCGAATTATTCGGTGTCTGTGGCGTCCGAACCCGTAGACGCATCTACGGTGCCGGAGCCGTAGACCACGAATTCTCTATCATGAGCACGTCGAAGCCCTTCCGGCTTGCGCTGATCTGCGAGACAATCCGCCCTAAGAAAGCGCGAGCGAAACTCAGCGCGAACGCCACCGGATTTCCATCTAGCGAGATCGACCCGATCTCGCCTGTGAGACATGTCCCAGTAAATGGAGAGCCGAAGGAAAAAGCGGACCAAGGGAGAGAGCCAATGGATGTAATCGATCGCCGCAGCACGTTGCGTGGGATTCTCTACGTGGCCGTCGCCGCGGGTTTCAGCGCGATCCCGCTTCTCAATACAGTCGATGCGATGCCGCTCGCTTTGGAAAAAGGCCTCGGGAACGAGGCCGGGGATCTTAAAGTCAGGGTCCAAGCCGTCGCCAGCCGTCCGTCGCGGCGCCCCGTCCGTCCACCGTCCCGCCCGGTTCCGCGTCCGCGCCATCGCAGGCACCGTCGTTGGGTCTGCCGGTGGCACAGGGGCCGTCGGGTGTGTGGCTGGCGGTGGTAACAGTTATGCCGATCTCGTCTCAGTTTCAGGAGACTAAGTTGTACGTATTCGCGTTTCTGCTTCCGCTGAAACGGCTGTCAATATGTCTCTGTGGGGCGCGAGCGGCAAATGAAGCATCTAAATGTCCAATAGGAGTTGATCGCCTATTTTTGAGACGCACGGCATAGGCGTGGGAGTCTGAGCCGATGAAGAGTCTCGGTCGTGCCTGTATGGCCCGTCGAGAACTCGCCCGCTTACGCGATGGTCGCGGTATGCATCAGCGTCGCTGCAAAAGCGATCATTCGCGGGATGTTCGAAATGAGAGGTGACTAGCAAAGACGATCGCAAGCGATGACATGCGATTTCTTAATGAAAGGGCCGGTGATGCGAAGACATAAAGCCGAGGAAATCGTGGCTAAGCTGAGACATGTCGAAGGATTGGCCGCCACCGGCAGACGGGTTTCGGAGTGTGTGCGGGCAATTGGCGTTACCGAGGTGACTTACTATCGGTGGCGGAACAGGTATGGAGGCCTCGAGAGCGAGTTGGCCGAGTACTTGACTGAACTTGAAGACGATATCAACCGGCTACGCCGGCTGGTATCGGATCTAACACTGGACAAGCTCATCTTGCTGGAGGCGACGACGGAAGCTCTTAGCCCGGAGCTTCGTGCGATCTACGTGCTTCATGCCAAAGCGGCGTTTGGCATCTCCGAAAGGCGCGCCTGCCAGGCGCTTGGACAACATCGATCGACTCAACGCAAGATACGGGAACGCCTTTCGTTAAAAGCGCCACCGGCGACTGGATGCCATTCGGCAGATGTGAGTCACCTCTCCAACAACCCATCCGATCGTCGGCCGAAGCCGACAGACGGCACGAGAGGTGCCGCCCAGGATTCCGCGCAGGGCGAGAGAGTTTCGATGCCGGTCCAGGCGTCGGCGCCTCTACAGGTGCGGTAAATGTAGTCGGCTGGCGCTAGCGACCCCTAAGCGCCGATCTTACCCCGAGTCTCGTGGCGGTTAGAGGCAAAGTGTTCTGCGGGTGAAAAGGATGCGATCCATGTCGGATCTTGATCGCAACGTAGTCATCCCCGGCGCCCCCGTCGATCAAACGTTTCGCAGTTGACACGCGCCTGCGCGGCCACATGCTCCGAGTATATGATTATATGGCTACTGGCGTTGGCCTAACCGGCCTCATCGCGATGCTGACGTATCAGTTCACCGGTCCCGAGCTACAGCCTCGGATTTTGCGCTGCGGTCGCCACAAGGAGCAGCTAACCGTACGTTGTAGGACTAACGTTCGACATGGGCCACTCGGGGCGCCGAGCAGCGCTTCCGCTATTGCAGCGGACTGTTTCGGTCATTAACCGAGTGGGGTATCGCAAGCCAAGTCATCGATCAGCGAAGTCCGGTTGTCGTTGTCGGACATCACGGCGATCTGAAAGCAGGGCCATGGAACCGTGGTTGCAGGGGACAACGCGGACTTGAATACACACTGTTGGTCGAAGCAATAATTAACGATCGTTGGAGAAGTTGATGTCGAAAATCTGCCGTTTAGCAGTGCTGTGTGCGTCGATACTTCTCCTCGCAGGATCCGCGTTCGCGCAGGCTCAGCCGAGTCGAGTCGGAGGATTGACCTGTGACGCCGCTCCGCGCGTGGGATTGCTGGTTGGCTCGCGGCAGAATCTGCGGTGTGTTTTTCGGTCGAATGCAACGGGGCGACAATACCGCTACACCGGCACGATAAGCCGGGTCGGCCTCGATGTCGGAATCACCGGCGGCGGAAGATTATTCTGGGGAGTGTTCGCACCGACCTCGCATGTCGGATATGGGGCGTTGAGAGGAACCTATGTAGGCGCCAGTGGCAATGCGTCGTTCGGTCTCGGTCTGGGCGCCAACGTACTCGTTGGCGGATCCCGTCGCACGATTTCCCTGCAGCCGCTGTCGGTCGAAGGCCTGTTTGGTGTCAATCTGGCGCTGGGGGTGGCCCGGTTGACGCTGCGATAGACGGCGGATGGCTTCGCTTGCATCAAGGCCGCGATGAAGGCGGATGCTCCGGCTTCGTTGAGGTCGGACGAGGGGAGTCCTGCTCAACTTACGTTTCGAACGGACCACTTAGTTAAAGCCCACGGCCACTTTATTTACGCGCTTGGCTGCCCAAGATACAATGCTTGCCGGAAAGCCCATACGGTTCCTTACAATTTGTCAGGAAAATCTCATGTCAGACCTTGTTGCTATTGTTTATCCGTCCGAAGCGAAAGCCGAGGAGGTCCGTCAGCGCCTGTTCGATTTAAGGAAACAGTATCTTATCGAATTCAGCGACGCCGTTATCGCCGTCAAAACCGACGCTGGAGCCGTCAGACTGAACCAGTTGGTCAATATGACGGCGGCAGGTGCGGCCTCAGGCAGTTTCTGGGGCCTTTTGATCGGAGTAATTTTTCTGAATCCGTTGATCGGCGTAGCCTTGGGTGCCGCGTCCGGCGCGCTTAGCGGGGCGTTCACGGACTATGGTATCAACGATGCATTCATGAAGGAGCTCGCGGTCAATCTTAAGCCCGGCGACGCGGCTCTGTTTGTGCTGATCCAGAATATGACCGCGGACAAGGTGCTTAAGGAAATCCAGGGCGCCGGCGGCACGGTGCTGAAAACGTCCCTCGATGACGCGAAGGAGAGCGCCCTGCGCGAAGCCCTCGCCAAGGCGGCCACAACCCAACCGGAGCCGTCAGCCGTAAACGCGAGTTGACGCGCGCCGAGCTCGCGCGAGAGGAGTGTTCGCGCAGCATTGCAGACAAGCGTGGGTTCGCGCTCGAAGCGCGGGAGTGACCGCAATTGGTTCCGGCACCCCGGGCGATTTGTACGGCCGCCGCTTAAACCTGAAGCATCCGCCAATTTGCGGCTACTGGAGCGACAGATTTGTTACGCCGAGCGCAAGGTTGATCCCGATCTGGCCTTCAATCGATAGCGCCTGCAAGGATACCATCCGACGGGATCCGCCGATAAGCACCTTGGCACCCAGGCCGACGCCCAAAGCAACGTTTCCGCTCGCGCCCCGATAACTACCTCTCAAGGTACTTCGGCCGACAAGCGCTGTCGGGGCGAACACGGCCCAGTATAGCCGGCTCCCTCTGGTGATTCCAACATCGAGGCCGATCCGCCTTATCTTGCCCGCATAGACGTATTGGTGTCCCGTTGTGTCCGAGCGGAAGACACATTGTAGATCTCGCCGCGAGCCTAACAGCAACCCTGCTCTTGGACCAGCAACGCAGGTTATCCCACCCACTCGAACACGTTGCGTCTGGGCGAACGCCGGCATTGCAGCGGCCACAACGAGTGCCGAAAGCATTGCTGAATGGAAAAGTTTCGACAATTGCTCCCCTACCAACATTCACGGCAAACCACTTATTGCCGCGCTTAGGAAGAGGCTGACAATTATTGCCAGAGTAATTTATTGCCAGAGTAATTGCCTCATTTCACCAGTTGTCAGTCCGATGAGACCCGCCGGCGCGACCCTTGGACCTCAGCGGCAATATCGAGACGATACCGGATGGGATCCGCGGTGCGTGCGGACCCAGCAACGGCCATGGCGCCAGTAGTAATGGCTACGCATATGCCGGCTCCCCGCGGCGGCACCTGCGACCGCCCCGACGGCTGCTCCTCGACGACCGCCGATCGCGCCGCCGATGATTGCACCGTTCACCGCGCCGCGTCCCGCCGAACTTTGTGCGAGCGCATCCGCCAGCGGGATTGTCGTTGCCAGCACCAGGAAAAACAACAGCGATAGAATCCGATGCATCGGGCACTCCTCAAAACGTCTGATTTGTTACGGTCGCGCGCCACATTCCTCGCAGGAGAGAACGAGAGTCGACGTGCTGCGTTGCCGTCATTCTGAACTTCATGCGAAGCTGCCGGAGGTCCTGTTTGTGCAGCTATTGAATGCAACGCCCATGTCGCTTTAGTCAACGCTGCTCTCAGTCAGGTGGTCCATGATGGATGTTAGTTCATGAGGGGGCGAAGCATTCGCGCCTCCACGGCACAGGCAGCCGCGCAGGGCAACGCTGGCAACTCCTGTCGCTGGATTGGCGTCGAGCCGCCCTTCGCTACCATGAGTGGCCGCAGTATCGCCGAGCGATTTCAACCATCTCAGCGGGGCATCGTCGGCAGGGATGCCCTAATTCGATCCGAGAAGTCGGCTGCGCCATCGGCCGCCAGTGCTGCGTCGTTAATCCGTGAGCGTCTGCGCAGTTCGCCGAAGGGCAGCGTCGTGTCTATCCGGCCTGAGTAGTAGAGGTAGCCGTCGACCAGGCCGTTGAGGAGGTGACGGATGTCAAATCCGCCGCTCCTCCCAGCGGCGTTCGCGTAACGCACTATATTGATCGTGCAACTGTTGGTCAGCAGATTATAGAATTCGGGGTGATCAGCGAGTTGGTTGATCCGCCCAAGGTAGACCAGGAACAGCCGGCGCGCATCGTCGGCCGAGGTATTGAGGCGATAGAGGTACGCCGGCTCCCCTCGGTAGTTGGTGCGCACGCGCACGATGTCGCGCTCGTCGCCTACCACGTAGATCAACTCGAATTGCTTGAACAGCGAGGCGATAGGCGCGAAGCCCTCGCCGACCTCGGGCCGGGTCTCGATGGAGATGCTTAACGGCGGCGCATTGTCGAAAATGAAGCTCACGAATGTATGCCCGACCGGCCCTTCGGTGAAGTAGGATATATAGAAATCGAGGGCGATCAGGTGCGATATCAACACTTCCCGGTCTTCATAGCGAACCGTAAAATCATTCCGCGTACGGTAGTCGAAGTTGCGAACACCGGTGAGGCGCACGCGGTCGCCGTCGATGATGGCTCGGGGCATCACCGCGACTTCCGGTCGCCAGTTGCGATCATGTGAAGGCTGGATGGAAATCCACCATGCGACCACGCCGACGAACAACGCGACCGCGATCGCGGACATGCGTCGCCGACGCGAGAACCAGGCGGCCCATACTGTGAACGCCGCGAAGGCGATGGCCAACGCCAAACGCATGGCGCCCGATGGCAGGTTCGAATAGTAGATTGCCAGCGTAGCCCACACGATCGGTATGGCCCAGCACAGAGACACGATGATCGCAACCAGCCAGCCGAGGGGCCTGAACAGGAGGCTGCGAAGCGAACTCATTGGCTTCTCCCGCGCCGGTTCGTTTTACCGACCGCATATCGGCGTTGTCGTTCGCAAGGCCGAAAAGGTATCCGTCATTTCACAGCCGAGGCGACTGCAGGGTAACCTACACCGAGCGGACTTCACTTGTTAAGCCTGCTCTGGTAGGATGCACCGTGGCGACCGCGCTTCATTGCAGGTTTTTGACGTCGATGAGCGCGGTGGAGTTGCCGCAAGGCATTCAGTAGGCGCAGTGATTTCCTGCCTGCCGGGCTGTCGAGGTGCAATGTCAGTGTTGCCGGCGCCGGACCTGTCGGCCGTTTAGGATAATCGTCGACCGCGTATCACTTGATCAACGGCGTATAGCCCGATGACAATCAGGAGCACCGTGCGAGATCGGCCCGTCCCGGTTATGTATGGGCTGATGATTGTCTCACTTGCGGCATTGCTGCCGCTTCCCCCATTGTTGCAGGATCAAAACTACCATGAGTTTGCCGACCAGCGTGAATTGTTCGGCATATCGAATTTCTGGAACGTAGTCTCGAATCTGCCGTTTATCGCTGTCGGAGCCGTAGGTCTGTTGCAGGTTCGTCGCGACGCAACAACAACTGTATTGTTTACCGGGCTATTTCTGACCGGCTTCGGTTCGTCGTATTATCACTTGAATCCTAGTGACAGTACCTTGTTTTGGGATCGGCTGCCCATGACGTTGTGCTTCGCCGCAATTCTTGCCGCCGTTGTCGAGGAGCGCGTGGATGCGAGAGCGGGAGCGATGTTGCTGCGGCCGCTGCTGGGAATCGGCATTTTCAGCCTACTGCTGTGGCGTTGGACCGATGATTTGCGACTCTATGCATGGGCGCAATTTTTTCCGTTTCTCGCATTGGTCTTGATTCTTCGGCTCTTCCCACCGAAATACACTGGAGCATCCTTTTGGGTCGTCGCTGCAGCCCTCTATGCGTTCGCCAAGCTGCTGGAATATCTGGACGAGAAGATTTTTTCGGTTGGCTCGATTGTGAGCGGACATACGCTCAAGCATCTCGCTGCCGCTTCCGCCGCGTTCGCAATCCTCAGACTGTTTCAGACCCGCCGGCCAATCCAAGGCGTCTTGTAAGGCGGCATTCTCCCCTGTTGGCCAGATCTTCCGCGCCCGCTAATCGAGATCGCGTCTAGAATGTCGTCTGTTTTCAGAATCCGTGAAGGGTCTATTGCAATGATCCGTCAGATCTTTTTGACGAGCCCCCGAGGGTGGTCCATTCGAGATGTTAGTCCCACGCGTCAGCTTGCATCAGTAGTGTGGGTCCGCTAGTTCGAAAGTATCGGCGTCGAGTCCAAGATCCTACGGTAAAATTCGACTTGTGATCCAGGGAGTGTCCCCATGACTTCCATGTCCCGACGGATGTTCGTCGTAACGCTTCTTCCGCTCATGGCCGTCGGGCTGGCCTCAGCCACTCACGCGCAAGGTGATCTGCCGGCGAATTCCACCGCCACGCTGTTCCAGAATGTGCGTATCTTCGATGGCAAGAGTGGCTCGCTCTCCGGGCCGTCCAGTGTGCTTGTCAAAGGCAACATCATTGAACGCATCTCGACGGCGCCGATCACTGCCGAGCCAGGCGTGGCGGTGATCGCTGGCAATGGCCGAACGCTGATGCCCGGCCTGATCGATGCACACTGGCATGCGATGTTGATACGGCCCACTCCAGTTCAGTCAATCAACGGTGACGTGGGATACAACAATATCGCGGCGGGCGCTGAAGCGACGGACACGCTGATGCGCGGCTTCACAACGGTCCGCGACGTGGGTGGTCCCATATTCGGACTGAAAAGCGCTATCGACTCGGGGATTATCCCGGGTCCCCGTATCTACCCATCAGGGGCTATAATCACGGTAACCAGCGGGCATGGGGATTTCCGCCAGTTGTCCGAACTGCCGCGGACGATCGGCGGCATGCTCAGCCGCATGGAGCAGCTTGGCGGCAGTATGGTCGCCGACAGCCCCGACGAGGTCCGCGTCCGCGTCCGCGAGCAACTTATGCAGGGCGCCTCCCAGATCAAGCTGACGGCTGGTGGCGGTGTTTCCTCGCCGTTCAGCCCGATCGATGTGTCGACTTTCACGGAGGCGGAATTGCGGTCGGCCGTCGAAGCGGCCGATAACTGGGGGACTTACGTCACCGTGCACGCCTTTTCGCCGGCCGCGATTCAGCGATCGATTGCCGCGGGTGTAAAGTGCATCGAGCACGGCTTCCTGATGGACGAGACGACCGCCAAACTGATGGTCGAGAAGGACGTGTGGCTTAGTTTGCAGCCTCTGCCTGAGGCGTTGAGGCAAGGCTTTCCCGAAGGCTCAGTCCAACGCGCGAAGGCTGATGAAATCTGGCCCGGCATCGCTCGAACATATGAGCTGGCGAAGAAGTACAAGATCAAGACAGCGTGGGGCACCGATGTCCTGTTCTCCCAGGCGCTGGCGCAGCAACAGGGGGCCATTCTGGCCTCGCTCGTCCGTTGGTACAGTCCTGCCGAAGCGCTCGCCATGGCGACCGGGACCAACGCCGAACTGCTCGCATTGTCAGGCAAACGCAGTCCGTATGCTGGAAAGCTGGGCGTCGTGGAGCAGGGTGCACTTGCCGATCTGCTGCTTGTCGATGGCAATCCACTCGAGAATATCAACCTGGTCGCCGACCCCGCCAAGAACTTCAAGATCATCATGAAGGACGGCAAAGTTTACAAGAACACGCTTGGCGGTTGAGGCCAGTCTCGAATCGATTGCCTATACGGTCAGACGCGGGATTGTGCCGATGAATAGACCGCTATCACGTGATGAAAGG
>NZ_JAQGJD010000292.1 GCF_028290785.1 Tardiphaga sp.
TGCAAAAGCTGTTCGTCATCACCGCCCGCGATCCGGCGACGCAGCGGGTGATCAATCGGCTATGGACGAAAGTGAAGACGGGGAGGTAACTCCTGTCGTCCCGGCCAAGCGAGCCCTTGCGAGCGCGAGCCGGGACCCATGCACGCTGTCAGCATGAGGCGGTATGGCAGCCGTCCCGTGTCGGCCACGGGCTCGGGGTATGGGTCCGGGATCAGCGTTCGCTTCGCGAACTTGTCCGGGACGACACGCGAGAGTGCGTGTAGACATAACTACGCTACCGCCACCGGCGATGCAGCCACAGCCATTGTTCCGGATATTCCCGGATCCAGTCTTCCAGCACCGAAGTCACCGCCTGCATCGTGCCCTGCACATCGACCTTGCCGTCGGCGGTACGCACTGGTTTCACTTCTTCCGAGAGTTCGGCGCGAAAACGGTGGCCGGGCAGGCGTATGATGCGAACGCCGTGGATCGGGCAATCGACCTGGCGCAGTAGCCGCGCCAGCATCGGATTGGCGTTGGTCTTGCGGCCGAAGAAATTCACTTCAACGCCATTACGGAACCACTGGTCCACCAGCATCGCCACGTGCTGACCGTCGCTCAGCGCATGCGCGAGCTTGACCGGCGCGTCATGGCTGGCCGCGACCATCGTGCCCATCTTGACGGCGCGGATCTGCTCGATGATGCGATTGGCGGCCTCGATGTTCGGGCGGCGATACAGCACGGTGGCGTCGAGCCCGTGCGCGACGGCCGCGAGGGCGGGCAATTCCCAGTTACCGAGATGGGCGGCAAAAATGAGGGCGGGCTTGCCGTCAAGGCGGAGCTGGGCGAACAGTTCGTGGGTACGCTCGGGGATTTCGATGCGGCTGAGTTCGGGATGCGCGGGGTCGTGCTCCCAGACATGATCGAGATGCGCGAATTCGGCGGCGAAGCGGCCGAGGTTTCCCCACACCCCCGCCAGAATCGTTTCGATCTCTTCGGAAGATTTCTCGGGGAAAGCCGCGGTTAGATTGGCGCGACCAATCTTGTCCTCGCGAAACAGCGGGCCGATCTTCTGCGTGATTTTGGCGAACAGGTTGGCGGTCTTGATCGGGTCGAAATAGCGCGTGGTACGCAGCAAAGCGATGGTCAGCGCGCCGACCACCGCTTCGCCCGCCGGCTTGATGGCATCGCGGATCTTGGCCCGGGTGCGGAGGAACAGCCGCAGCATCAGAAGTGAACGATGATCTTGCCGAACACTTGGCGGCTCTCCATGCGCTTCAGCGCGGGCTCGACGTCTTCCATCGATACTTCGGTGTCGATCACCGGCAGCATGCCGTCGGCCATCTTGTCGAGGCTCTCGCTGATGTTCTTCATGGTCGCGCCGAACGAACCGAAGATACGGTACTGCTGCTGGAACAACTGCATCAGGTTGATCGTGGCGGTCGGACCCGAGGTCGAGCCGCAGGTGACCAGGCGGCCGCCGCGCTTCATCACCAGCAGCGAGCCATTGAAAGTATCTGCGCCGACGTGTTCGAACACGACATCGACGCCCTTCTTCTTGGTGATCTTTCGCGTTTCGCCTTCAAAGCGGTCCTTGCGGTAGTTGATGACGTAATCCGCTCCGAGCGCCTTGACGCCTTCGATCTTGGAATCGTCGCCGACCGTTGTGATGACGGTGCAGCCGATTTTCTTCGCCATCATGATGGCGACGGTGCCGATGCCGGAGCCACCGGCATGCACGAGGATCGTCTCGCCGGGCTGCAGCTTGGCATTGTCGAACAGCATGTGCTGCACCGTCGAGAACGCGATAGGCGCGCAGGCTGCATCGCGCAGGCTGACATTGTCGGGGACCGGGATCACCAGACGCGCCGGCATGTTGATCAACTCGCGGGAAAAGCCGTCGAGATGGAAGCCGTAGAGGCCGCCGACGTTCTCACAAAAGTTGTCGCGGCCTTCGACGCAGGCCTTGCAGACGCCGCAGGTCTTGGCGCCGTACATCACGACCTTCTGGCCCGGCTTGAAGTTGGTCACGCCTTCGCCGACGGCGGCGATTTCGCCGGAGGCTTCGGCGCCGATCGCCAGCGGCAGTTTGCGCTTGGCGAACGCCATGCCGCGAAAACCCCAGACGTCGATGTGGTTCAGCGCTACCGCCTTGACGCGGATCTGCACTTCGCCGGCTTCGGGTGGCGGCGGGGCGGGCTGATCGACGACGACAAGCTCACGATCGGCAACAAGATTGAGCGCACGCATGACACCGTGTCTCCGGACAAAGGTTAATATCTGATGGGGTGCGTATCGCCGGTTCACGCTAGCGCGTCAACCGGCGAGCGGTCCGGCGCAGCCTAAATCGGCTCGCGGGTCAGGATCAGCGAGGCGTTCTGGCCGCCGAAGCCGAACGAATTGGACATCACGGCGGTGACGCGCGCGTCCCGAGCGGTATTGGGCACCACGTCGAACGGAATCGCCGGATCCGGAACATCGTAATTGATGGTCGGCGGAATCCGCTGATGCTCCAGCGTCAGCAGCGAGAACACCGCTTCGACGGCGCCGGCCGCGGAGAGGGTGTGGCCGACCATGGATTTGTTCGACGACACCGGGATCTGCTTGGCGCGCTCGCCGAACACGGTGGAGATGCCGAGATACTCCATCTTGTCGTTTTCCGGCGTGCCGGTGCCGTGAGCATTGATGTAGTCGATCTGGTCGGAGACGATGCCGGCGTCGAACAGCGCATTGTTGACGCAGCCGACAATCGGCTTGCCATCGGGGCTGGAGCGGGTGCGGTGAAAGGAGTCGGCGAGTTCGCCGCAGCCGGCGACGATGCCGAGGATTTTGGCGCCGCGCGCGGTGGCGGCTTCCAGGCTTTCCAGCACCAGTGCACCGGCGCCTTCGGCCATCACGAAGCCGTCGCGATTCTTGGCGAACGGCCGCACCGCGGCCTGCGGCGGATCGTTGTGGGTGGACAGCGCCGAGAGCAGCGAGAAGCGGATCAGCGCTTCCGGATTGACCGAGCCGTCGGTGGCGACGCACAAAGCGGCGTCGGCCTCGCCGCGGCGGATCGCCTCGACGCCGAGCTGGATCGCGGTGGCACCGGATGCGCACGCGGTCGACAGCGAGATAGGCGAGCCCTTGGTTCCAAACGTGTCGGCGATATGATCGGCGACCGAGCCGAACATGAAGCGGCGGTGATAGTCCTTGAACTGTCCGCCCGAGGCGACGCGCAGCAGGGCGTCGTAATCGATCGCGGTGTTGGCGCCGGTCGCGCGCGCCACGGCCTGGCGCTGCGGCCATTCGACTTCGACCGGGGCCACGGCGAGAAACAGCGGGCCGGGAAAGTCGCCCTTGCTGCCGATATTGGCCTGCGCGATGGCTTCCTCGGTGGCGAGGTCGCCGAGCTTTTCGGAGAGATCGGTGGAGGAGAACGGATCCACCGGCACGAAATCGACGGTGCCGGCCATGGTGGTCTTCAGGCCGTCGGTGGGAAAACGCGTGATCGTGCGGATGCCGGACTCACCGGCGGTGAGCTTCTTCCAGTTGTCGGTCTTGCCGGCGCCGAGCGAGGTGACGACGCCCATGCCGGTGACGACGACGATCGGTCGGCCGAATTTATCGCGCGTGGCTGTCATGCTGTATTCCCCGTCGGTCGTGCCGTTCGCTTCAATCGATCGCTTCGACCAGCGCCATGCCTTCGCCGCGCCAATGGCCGGCGCCGATCACCACAATCTGGGTGGGCGGCTTCGACATTTCAATCTCGAGGCCGGTCGAATCGTTGGGCGGAAACATCGCTTTGCGCGAGATCGTCAGGGCGGCGAGGCCGAGCCCGAGCGGAAACTGCGTCTCCAGCGTATGACCGAACAGCGTGCCGGTGCCGCGTACTGCAAGGTCGGCATGTTCTTTCAGGAACGTGCGCTCTTCGGACGTCGCAGGCTCCGCCCCCGTCGCGCCGGTGATTATCGCGGTATCGCCCTTCAGCGGGCCGAGCTTGGTCCACAGCTTCTCCAGCGACGCCGTGATCTCTCCAGGATGCTTGCGCCGTGCCTGATCGGCGACGACGTTCTTCAGCCGGGCATAGGGTTTTGCGCCGCGCGCTTCCGCGTGCGCCCGCGATTCGATCACCAGGAACGCACCGCCGGAGCCAAGCGCAAAGCCGCTGGCCGCTTCGCGCGCCCACACCGTCTCGAACTTGTTCTTGAGATTGAAGTCGTCGAACTCGTACAGCAGCAGCAGGTCCTTGCGCTCGCCGTTATGCGCCGCGCCGATCAGCGCGATGTCGCTCTGGCCGGCGGCAATGCGCGCCAGCGCGATCCGCGCGGCATCGACGCCGGCGGCTTCCTCGCCCATGAAGGTGCGCGACGAACCGGTGACTCCGTGGACGATGGCGATGTTGCCGGCGAGCAGATTGGAGAGCTGCGCCAGAAACAATGTCGGCCGCAGGTCGTTCATCAGCCGTTCGTTGAGAAAGCCGGGCGGCGTCGCGCCGTGGTCGTCGGAATTCAGGATGCCGGAATCCACCGCGAGATCGCGCTCGCCGCCGCCGGCGGCGACGATCATGTCCATCTTCGACAGGATGTCCTTGTTGCCCTTCAGGCCTGCCGATTCCAGCGCGAGGCCGGCGGCATAGGTACCGATGCGCTGCCAGGCTTCCATCTGCCGCTGATCGCCTTTCTTGGGGATCTGCGAGTCGAAGGACACCGGCGCCAGCGGATGCACGAGGTAGGGCGCGAAGTTGGTCTCGTCGATGTTGATGCGCTTGTTGTTCAACGCATCCCAATGCGCGTCCGGGCCTTCGCCCAGGGACGTCGCCAGGCCGATGCCGGTGATCCAGGCTTCCACCGGTTCGGAATTCACGTGTCGCGTTTCAGCCATTGTTTCGTTCCTCGGCGATCGC
>NZ_JAQGJD010000297.1 GCF_028290785.1 Tardiphaga sp.
GTCGTCGTCTTCATCGTGCTGGCGACGGTGCGCTGGGATGTCTGGGTCGGCGGTCGCGCGATCCAGACCACCAACGACGCCTATATCCGCGCCCAGACCTCGCGGCTGAGCAGCCGCGTCGCCGGCGAAGTGAAGGCCGTCGCCGTCAACGACTTCCAGCGCGTCAAGGCCGGTGACCTGCTGATCCAGATCGATCCCGCGGACTACGCAGCACAGGTCGCGCAGGCCGAGGCCTCTGTCGCCGGCGCGCAGGCCGCGCTCGACAATCTCGCCAACCAGGTCGAGCTGCAATACGCCACCATTGCGCAGGTCGAGGCGCAGCGCGTCTCCGCGCAGGCCGTGGAAGTCGAGGCGCAGCAGGAACAAGAACGCCAGCAGTCGCTGACCAAGACCGAGGCCGGCACGCGGCAGAAGTTCGAGCAGGCCGTCGCTGCCTACGCCAAGGCGCAGGCCGATGTGAAGGCGAGCGGCGCCATCATTGCCGCGCAGCGCCATCAACTCGAAGTGCTGGCCGGCACCAAAAAGCAGCGCGCCGCCGATCTGCTCGGCGCCAAGGCATCGCTCGACGCCGCCAAGTTGCGGCTTGGCTACACCAGGATCTTGGCACCTTTCGATGGCGTCGTGAGCGAGCGCCAGGTGCAGCCCGGCGACTACGTCAATATCGGCTCCAGCCTGATCAGCGTGGTGCCGCTGCCCGACGTCTATGTGATCGCCAATTTCAAGGAAACCCAGTTGACACGCGTCAAGCCCGGCCAGCCTGTCGAGATCGTCGTCGATACGTTCTCCACCGAGCCGCTACGCGGCCGCGTCGAGCGCATCTCGCCGGCATCAGGCTCGCAATTTGCGCTGCTGCCGCCGGACAACGCCACCGGCAATTTCACCAAGGTAGTACAACGCGTGCCAGTGCGGATCGTGCTCGACAAGGGCCAGCCGCTGCTGGAGCGGCTGCTGCCCGGCATGTCGGTGACCGCCAGTATCAACACCGATGCGTCCGTGGCCGACAGCAATGGCGGAAAATAAGGTTATCGAAAGCGGCCCGGTCTCGACCGGCGAGGTTTCGCACCGGCCGATCTTCGCGGTCGGCGCGGTGCTGCTCGGGGCGTTTCTGGCCAATTTCGACACCAGGCTGTTCTCGATCGGCCTGCCGGATATTCGCGGCGCGATGTCGCTCAGTTTCGACGAAGGCGCCTGGCTCAGCACCGCCGCGACCGCGTCGCAGATCTTCATCGCGCCGGCGGTGGCCTGGATGGCGACGGCGTTCGGGCTGCGCCGGGTGCTCGGCATCCCCGCGCTGGTCTATGCGGTGATCTCGCTGCTGATCCCGCTGGTCCGCGACTACAGCGTGCTGATGACGCTCAATATCGTGCACGGCCTGTTGCTCGGCACCTTCGTTCCCGCGACACTGCTGATCATCTTTCGCAACCTGCCGATGAAATGGTGGCTGCCGGCGATCGCGATCTATTCGATCCGGGTTGGCTTCACGCTCAACTCCGGCATTTCTCTGGTCGGATTCTATGTCGATCATGTCGGCTGGCAATGGTTGTACTGGCAGGACTGCTTCATCGCGCCTTTGCTCGCGCTGTTCGTCTGGCTCGGCACGCCGCACGAGCCGGTCAACCGGGACCTGGTCGAAAAGGCCGACTGGGCCGGCATGCTGCTACTCGGAACCGGCATGGCTATGATCTATGCCGGGCTCGACCAGGGCAACCGGCTCGATTGGCTCGGCTCCGGCACGGTGGCGGCGCTGCTCGCCGGCGGCGCGTTTCTGACGATCGGTTTTTTCATCAACGAGTCGATCGTGGCGCGGCCCTGGGCCCATGCCGAGGTATTGCTGTCGCGCAATATCGGTCTCTCGCTGGTGGTGATCCTGCTGTACACGCTGACCAGCCTGTCGAACTCCTCGCTGGCGCCGAACTTCCTCGTCACCATCGCGCAGCTTCGCCCGGAACAGTCCGGCATGCTGTTTCTCATTTATGCCGTGCTGCCGATGGTCGTACTGGTGCCGCTGTCGATCTACCTGATCCGGCACTACGACGTGAAGCTGACACTGATCGTCGGCCTGTCGGCCTTTGCCGCCGCCGGCCTGCTCGGTACGCAACTGACCCATGACTGGTCGCGCGGCGACTTCATCCCGATGGTGTTGCTGCATTCGCTCGGGCAGTCCTTCACGCTGCTGCCGATCGTGATCCTCGCGCTGTCGAATTCCGATCCTAGCCGCGCCACGGCGTTTGCCGCCTATATCCAGGTGATGCGGCTTGGCGGCGCCGAGATCGGCATCGCGCTGATGGGCACCTGGCTGCGGATACGCGAACAGATCCACTCCAACCTGCTCGGTCAGCATGTCGCGAGCGGCGACGCCGACGTCACCGGCATCCTGGCGCAGCTCACCGCACGCTTTTCCAGCCACGGCGCCGGCCTCGCGCAGGCCCGCGGCGTCGGCACGCTGGCAGGGCTGGTGCAGCGCGAGGCCAATACGCTGGCCTATATCGATGGCTTCTGGCTCACCGTCTGGTTCGCCATCGCAGCCTTGGTCTGCGTCGCGCTGATCGGCAACGCGCCGAAGGGGCCGTTTACGCCGACGTCGCAGAAGGGGTGATCTCGTTCTTCCCCTCTCCCCTTGTAGGAGAGGGTGGATCGAACCGCGAAGCGGTTCGAGACGGGTGAGAGGTAGTGTCTTGCTCCGAAGAAACCCCTCATCCGTCGCGGACTTCGTCCGCGCCGCCTTCTCCCACCTAACGAAGCGCCGCTTCGCGCGGGGGAAAAGGAAGAAGAAAGAGTGCTGCCCGTGCTCACATCGCCGTGAACGAGCGATTCCAGGTCGGGCTGATCAGCACCTCGTTGATGCAGACATGCGGCGGCATGCTGGCGATGAAGGCGATGGTTTTGCCGAGATCGTCGGGCTGCAGCATCCGCGCCATCACTTCCTGGCTCGGCGGCACCGGGCGGTTCTTCATGATGTCAGTCGCCACCTCGCCGGGCGACAGGCAGCACGCCCGTAGTCCGTTGACGCATTCGTCCATGTTGAAGGAGTGCGTCAGCGCCAGCACCGCATGCTTGGTCGCGGTATAGGCCGGCCCGGTCATCTTCGAGACGATGCGGCCGGCCCACGAGGCGACGTTGATGATGCAGCCGTCGTGCTGCGCGCGCATCGCCGGCAGCACCGCGCGCATGCAATACATCACGCCGTTGAGGTTGATATCGACAATCTGGTCCCAGCCGTCCTGGGTGACGTCCTGCCAGCTGCGTTTCGGTAGGTTGACGCCGGCGCTGTTGACCAGCAGATCGATGCGGCCGTATTTGGCAAGGATCGCGTCGGCGACCTTCTGGACGTCGGCGGCATGGCTGACATCCAGCGCCATCGCCTCGACGGGCTTGCCGCCGTGGCCGAGTTCGTCGGCGACGCCCTGCAACACGTCGGCGCGGCGGCCGGAGATGATCACCGTCCAGCCATCGGCCAGCAGCGCCTGCGCGCCGGCCTTGCCGATCCCGGTGCCGCCGCCAGTAACCCAGGCAATTTTCTTGGTGGTGCCGTCCATTCAGCGTCTCCCGTTGGTTTCTTGATTCATGGCGCGCAAAGTGTTCAACAATTGCCGCGAAGACGCCAGTGCCGGCGGCCCACCGAAGCGAGTTTCAGCCTTGAACACGACCACCGACAGCAAGCCGCCGATCGATCAGGACCGCCTGTGGAACGACCACATGGCGCTGGCCGCCATCACCGATCCCGGCAAGCCATGGACGCGACGCTCGTTCTCGCCGCGTTTCCTCGAAGGCCGCGCATGGCTACGCGAACAGTTTCTGGCTGCCGGCATGACGGTGCGGCTCGACGCCGGCGCCAATCTGATCGCGCGGCTTGAAGGCACCGTGAAAGGCGCGCCGCCCATCATGCTCGGCTCGCATTCCGACACCGTGCCGTCCGGCGGTCGTTTCGACGGCATCTCTGGCATCCTTACCGCGCTGGAAGCGGTGCGCGCGCTGCAGGCTTCGAACTATCCGTTCCGGCACCCGATCGAGATCGTCGACTTCCTCGCCGAGGAACCCAGCGAATACGGCCTGTCCTGCGTCGGCAGCCGCGCCATGGTCGGCGAACTAGATGCGAAAATGCTGACCTACACCAATGCGCAGGGCGAGACGCTGGCGGATGCCATCATCCGCGTCGGCGGCGACCCCGCGGCGATCCCGCACATGGAGAAGCCGGTGATCGCCGGCTATCTCGAACTGCACATCGAGCAGGGCGTGGTGCTGGAGCGCAACAAGCTCGATCTCGGCCTGGTCACCGGGATCGCCGGCATTACCCGCGTCGAGATCGCCTTGAAGGGCGCGGCCGATCATGCCGGCAGCACCCTGATGCGGTATCGCCGCGACGCCAGCTTGCCGGCCGCCGAACTGTTGCTGCTGGTAGACCGCGAGGCCCGCGCCTTCGCTGGGCGAAATGAGGGCCACTTCGTTGCCACGGTCGGCGTGCTCGAGATCAGCCCGAACGCCGCCAATGTGGTACCGGGCGGTGCGCGCATGATCATCGACATCCGCGCCGAGAAGGTCGCGCTTGTCGATGAATTCGTCGCGCTGCTCGACCGCGAGAGCACGGCGATTGCCGGGCGTCTGAATGTCGATCGCGAGGGTTTCGCGATCCTGTCGCAGAATCCGCCAGCGCCGTGCGATGCGCACCTGCGCGACCTGCTCGGCCGCAGCGCCGACAAACTCGGCTACTCGACCACGACGCTGGCCTCCGGTGCCGGACATGACGCCGCGTTCATCTCGCATATTGGACCTAGTGCGATGCTGTTCATTCCGTCCAGGGACGGCAAAAGTCACTGCCCCGAAGAATGGTCCGAGCCCGAGCAACTGGCGGTCGGTGCCGCGACGCTGTTCGAAACCATCCGGCTGCTCGACGGGCAAAACATCTAACGCTGCGGAGCGCCGATCGACGAGACCACCGACCTCGTCCAGCCACTTGCCTCCTCGAGTTGCAACGCCCCGCAGTTGGACGCGGCGATATAGTCGCGGACGCGATCGACTCTCATCGGCTTGGCGAAGAAGTAGCCCTGCATGAAGCGGCAGCCCTCGGTGCGCAGGAACTGGGCCTGCTCATGGGTCTCGACGCCCTCGACGATGCATTCATAGCCAAGGCCGGTGCACAGACCGATCATGGTGCGCAGGATCAGGCAGGCGGCCGGATCATCTTCGATCTTGGTAATGAAGCTGCGGTCGATCTTCACCTTGTCCAGCGGGAGTTCGCGGATGCAGCTCAGGCTGGAATAGCCGGTGCCGAAATCGTCGAGCGAAATCCGCGCGCCAAGCGCCTTCAAGGCATTGAGCGATTCCGTGGCCAAAGCAAGATTGCCCATCACGGCGGTCTCGGTGATCTCGAAATCGATCCGGCTGGGTTTAACGCCGCTATTCTCGACCACGCTGATAATCTTGAGGATCGATAGCGGGGAGGTGAGGTCGATGGCGGAGAGGTTGAACGAAATCCGGACCTGCTCAGGCCACGTCGCCGCACCCTCCAGAGCCTTGCGTAGCAGCATCGGGGTGAGCTGGGCGATCAGACCCGAGCGTTCGGCCGCGACGATGAAGCGTATCGGCGGAACGTTGCCGAGCGCCGGGCTTTTCCACCGCGCCAGCGCCTCGAAAGTGACTGTCTGGAAAGTCTTGGCCTCGACGATGGGCTGATAGGCGATCCATAACTCGCGCTCCAGGTCGGCATTCATCAGCGCCTGATCAATCACGCTGGCTTCGCGGATCGTCGCCTCGTGTACGGCAGAGAAGCCGACAATGCCGCCGCGATCGTGTTGTTTGGCATAGAACAGCGCGTAGTCGGCGCGTTCGAACAGATCCTCCGCGCTCTTCGCGACCTTCGGGAATTCAGCATAGCCGATCGAGCAACCGATGCGCACGGTGAGATCGTCGATTTCGAACGGGGCTTCGAAGATATCGATGAGGAGCTTGCGGGCCGCGACGGCGGCTTGCCGGTCCGTGACACGGTCGCTGATCAGGACGAATTCGTCTCCGCCGAGACGTGCGAGAAAGACCGCGGGATCGAGGCGCGCGCGCAGCCGCTTGGCAACGGCGATCAACAGGCGGTCGCCCATGAGATGGCCGTGGACGTCGTTGATCGGCTTGAAGCCATCGAGATCGATGATGCCTACTCTCAGCCGCTTGTTGGCGGGATCCGCTGCCGCGACCGCCATCCGCCGCTCCAGCTCGGCGAAAAAATGCCGGCGGTTGGGAAGGCCGGTGAGGATGTCGGTATTGGAATTGCGCAGATTGGTGTCGCTCATGGCCTGCAGTTCCGCCTGCTTGGCACGCAACGCGCTCCCGGAATTCACGCGCTGCTCGAATTCGCTGTAGTTAGTCAGCAGCATGAAGGTCACGGCGATGGCGACGATCGCAAAGTTGATGGCGATGGACGCCAGGACGACATTGCCGCTGGAGCCCAGGAACGCTGTGAACGGAACAACCACCAGCGCCATCACCAGCAGCGCGGCGGAGCGCAGATGCATCAGGCAGAAGCCGCAGCCGATCGCCGTCACGCCCATAAAGAATGCGACCTGGCCCTGCATGTAGGCGTCGCCATAGCTGAACAGGCTGAGACTCCAGGCGCTGAATCCGGCGCCGAGCAATCCGGCCAGTGCGATCGTGCTGCGCAGCCATCGGATCGCCTGTTCGAAGCTGATGGTGCGATGACGCGAACGCCACCACATCGCCGTCCGCCAAATACAGATCGCGTCGAGTACGCCCGGCAGATAGAGCGTCAGCCAGTCCGGCGCGCGGCCGTAGTGTGTGACAGCCAGCGCCAGCGTGTTGAGCACCACGAGCGCATACATGATCGGTACTTGCCGGCTGAACGCGGAAAATTTGGCTTGCAAAAGTTCGGGATTGTCGTCGGGCGGCGAAAGCACGGTCTTGAGGGAGGAGACGATATTGATAAGCATTCTGCTATTCCGTCATCGAAGGTTCTCTAAGTACCTATCGGAGATTGCTTAACGAGGAGATATTCTGAATCGAAGTTGTCGCTGTGGCACAACGACTTCCCTTGCGCGTTCTGCTACCGACATAGGTATCCCGGGAAGCGCAGTGGCGACGGTTGGCAGCCTTTCATCGCGCGGTACTCGAGCACCCGCCGGCATTCGCTGCCCGGCCAAATGGGTAACGAGGCACCAAATATCGTCGTGCAAGTTAAATGGCTTGGCGCCCCAGCGTGTTGAACGAGCATCGACGGTGCTCCGCTATGTCGGGAGCCGACATCCATGGAAATTCGTCGGCGACGATCGGTCGCTTTCAGACTTCGCCTAGCACGTCGCGCCGGCGCCTTTCCGACTCCTCGGCATAACGCCGCAGCACATGGGCCTCGGTGAGGACCCCAATCACCCGGCCGCGATCGAGCGTATCCAGCACCGCCAGCGACTCGGCCTCGGCGCGGTCGAACGCCGCGACAGCCTCCCGCACGTTCCAGTCCGGCAGCAGCGTGAAGCCGCGGCTGCGCAAAATCTCGCGAAGCCCGTTGGCAGGATTGCGCTCCGGCGCGTGGGCATCGGCGACCAGCACGATGCCGGCGTACCGATCGTTGCCGTCGACGGCGATCACCTGGGTCTTGGACCCCAGCGGAAATTTTTCGCGAAACTGCGCGATGCTGATGTCGGCATTCACTGTCACCATGTCGGCGCGCATCATGCTGCGCACAGTGAGGTCGCGAATCCAGCCGACATCGGCCGCGCTGCGAATCGTCTCGCCGCGCAGATGCATCCGCCAGGTTGCGAACGAGTAGCCGAACAGCTCGCGCGTAGTTTGCGTCGAGACGATCACCGCGATGAGCACTGCGGTCGTGAGCCACAGGTTGCCGGTCGCTTCCAGCGCGATGAAGGTCATGGTCAGCGGGCCGCCGATCACCGAAGCCGACAGCGCACTCATGCCGATCACCGCATAGACGCTGGTATCAAGATGCAAGGCCGGCAACAGCGCAGAGAAGCCGGCGGCAAACAGGTGGCCGCCGATCGCGCCGAGAAGCAGCGAGGCGAAGAACAGTCCGCCGCGAAAACCCGAACCGAGCGAGATCACCGAGGCGATCGCCTTGAGCGCAAAAACGGTCGCGAGTGCGGTGAGCGGCGCCGTCATACCGCCGGTGACGTGCAGGGCGCCGTGACCCGAGGACAGGACTTCCGGCGTGATCAGCGCCAGCAGGCCGACGATCAGGCCTCCCAGCGCCGGTCGCAACGGCGGCCACAGCCGGACCTCTGCCAATACCGCGTCGCACAGCGCTACGCCGCGCATGATGCCTATGCCGACCAGCGCAGCGATCAGCCCAAGCAGGGCTGCGACCGCGAGGTCCTGGCCGGTGACTTCACCGATCTGGTTGACCGAAATGCCGAGCGACAGCGGCGAGAACAGCCGCGTCGCCGCATAGCCGGCCACCGCGGCGACGCCGATCGGCGTCAGGCTGGCCGGGGTATAGCCGCCGATGATCAGTTCGAATGCATAGAACGCGCCTGCCAGCGGGGCACCGAAGGCGCCGGCGATGGCCGCGGCAGCGCCGCACCCGACCATAATTCGCTGGTCGTTGCGCCGCAGGTGCAGCGCGCGGCCGATCGATGAGGCGACGCCGCTGGCGATCTGTGTATAGCCAGCTTCCAGTCCGACCGAACCGCCGACGCCGCTCGACCACACCGTCTGCAGCGCGACGATAATGCTGCCGCGGAACGACATCATGCCGCCATGCAACGCGTTTGCCTCGATCGGATCGATCTCGCGGCCCGGCCGCCAGCGTAGCAATACCAGCAGCGCGATGCCGAGCAGAAGTCCCCCGAGCATCGGCACCAGGATGGCGCGGACCGGATCGATCGTGGTCTGGCTCGACAGCCGCTCGCCGAACGGCAGGTTGAACAGGACCACGTGCAACAGGTTGACCGCTCCACTCATGGCTGCCACCAGCAGTCCGGCGATGCCGCCGATCAGGGCCGCGACGGCCACCAGACTGATCTCGCGCGAACGCACGAAAGTGCGCAGCCAGCGCGGCGCTTCGAGGTAGGGACCGGATGCGGGCATGGCAGAAATCTGCTTGAACGGAAGGGCAAACCAAGCCCGCTTGTAAGGGGCCTTGGCCGGCCAAGCCACCGACAATTCTGCCACAACTTGCGGTAAAAACGGGCCTTAGCTGCAACATCATTGACTCTCCATTGCCGCAAACCTTAGATCACGGAGACGGTTCCCTGCTTGGGGATCAAAAGGGAATGCGGTGCGGGGCAAATTTTTCCTGGAGAATTCCCCAATGCCGCGGCTGCCCCCGCAACTGTAAGCGGTGAATCTTTCGTCACATGCCACTGGGAAACTCGGTCCTGGGAAGGCGACGCAAGGTATCGACCCGCGAGCCAGGAGACCTGCCGTCAAACGTGGTCACACGCGAAGATGTCGGTCGGGGATTGCAGACATTGGCTTCATCGGAGATGCCGACGGCATCGTGGTGAGACTTCGTTCGCTGTGACGTGCCACAACGTCAAGCCGAGGTCGAACGATGTCTTCCCTTTCCGCCGTTGCGCGGCAGCGTCGCTGCCTTCTCACGTGCACGCTTCTCGTGCCGCTGATGTCTCTCGATATCGCGCCGGTTTTTGCGCAGCAGAGCCCCGAGCTGCCGGCTATCAATGTCACTGCCAGCCGGCTGTTTAATGGCATCGTCGGCGCGTCCACCTCGGTGATATCGGCCGATGACATCGCGCATTCGCCGGCGCTGACCGTGCAGGAGATCATCGCCCGGACGCCGGGCGTGCAGGTGCAGAGTCTGTATGGCGGCGTCAACGGCGCCGGCACCTCGGTCGATCTGCGCGGCTTCGGCGCTTTCGCCACGGCCAATACGCTGGTGCTGATCAACGGCAGGCGGCTCAACGACCTCGATCTCGCCGGCGTCGATCTGTCCACCATCCCGCGCGACTCGATCGAACGCATCGAGATCACCAAGGGCAACAGCGGCGCCGTGCTGTATGGCGACAACGCGGTCGGCGGCGTCGTCAACATCGTCACCAAGACCGGTTCGGCGAAGCCGCTTGCGATGCGCGTCGAGGGCGGCGCGGGTTCGTTCGGGCAGCAGCTGGGATCGGCGTCGGTGGCCGCCAATGCCGGGCCATGGTCGTCATCGTTCTATGGCAGCGGCATTCGCTCCGACGGCTATCGTGACAACAACGCGCTGACCCAGCGCGCTGGCGTGGGCGATATCCGTTACGCCACGCCGGACTTCTCGGCATTCCTAACCCTTTCCGGCGACAACCAGCACCTCGGGCTACCCGGCGGGCGCACCGTCGATCCCTCGATCGGCCTCAATCAGTTGCTCACCGATCGTCGCGGCGCCACCACGCCGCTGGATTACACCGACAAGCAGGGCGTCAACGTCACCGCCGGTTTCACGAAGACGCTGTGGAGCGGCGCTGAGCTGATCGTCGATGGCGGCGTCCGCAACAAGGACCAGCAGGCCGGCTTCTTCGGGCCGCTGCCGCTGTCCAGTTTCAACGCCAGCTATGTCGATACCAACCTGCAGACCTGGTCGCTGACGCCGCGGTTGAGCATCAAGAACATCGTGTTTGGCCTGCCATCCGATGTGCTGACCGGCATCGACTACTATGACGCGACCTATCACTCCAACCGCAGCCAGTTGCAAGGCACGGCGCCGATCCATGTCTACGACCTCTCGCAGCGGACGCTGGCTTCCTATTGGCAGCAGACCGTAAGCCTGCTGCCAAGCACCGACGTGTCCTATGGCGGCCGTATTCAGCGTACCAGCCTGAGCGCGCGGGATCGCTTCGACATCAATGCGCCCGGCGCCTTCGATACCCAGGCGCTGCCACTCAACAGCGACGAGACCCAGCATGCGCTGCATGCCGGGCTCGAGCATCGCTTCAACGACGTGTTCGCCGTGTTCGGCCGCGTCGCCAGCGCTTTCCGCACGCCGAATGTCGATGAGCGCGTGGCGTCCGGGCCGTCCTTCGACGCCAACTTCAACCCGATCCCCGGCACCTTTTCGCTGAAGACCCAGACCTCGCGCGACATCGAGGCCGGCTTCCGCATCAAGGCCGGCGGCTTCGCGGTGCAGTCCAGCATCTACGGCATGGATCTTAGTAACGAGATTCACTACAACCCTGTGCTGTTCTACAACACCAACCTCGATGCGACCCGGCGTTACGGCTCGGAAACCAGCGCGTCGCTTCAGCTCAGTGAACCGGTATTACTGCGCGGCGGGCTGGCGCTGACCCGCGCGGTCTTTCGCGAGGGTGTGTTTGCCGGCCACGACGTGCCGCTCGTGTCGCCGCTCACGGCCAATGCTGGCGTCACCTGGAACGTGTGGGATAGATTCATCGTGCTCGATGCCACCGTGCGCTACTGGAGCAGCCGCCGCATGGACAACGACCAGTTCAATACCCAGCCGGTGATCCCCGCCAATGCGACCATCGATCTCAAGCTGAGCGGCGAGTACGATCGCTTCTTCTGGTCGCTCGCGGTCAACAACCTGCTCGATGCGCAATATTACGACTACGCCGTCGCCAGCACATTTACGCCCGGCCGCTTCAACGCCTATCCGCTGCCGGGCCGCAGGTACATGGTCAAAGCGGGAGCTACGTTCTGATGATGTATGTCAGCTCCCTCGGCGGCCTCCCGGCTGTCGCGGCTTCGCTCGAGTCGTTCGACCTTCTCACGCTGCTGTCGCCCAGCGCCACCGAGCATGACTGGACCAGGCTCGCGCATGCGCGCCACCTGCAGTTGACGTTTCACGACATCACTGTCCCGACGCCGGGCCTGATCCCGCCCGATACGGAGACAATGCAGGCGATCCTCGGCTTCGGCCGCGATGCTGCGCCGGAGCGGCCGATGCTGATTCATTGCTGGGCCGGCATCAGCCGCTCCAGTGCGGCCGCCTATGTGATCGCTTGTGATCGCAACCCCGGCTTCGAAAGCGAGATGGCCGCCGAGTTGCGCAGGCGTTCGCCTAGCGTCACACCAAACCGGCTGATGGTGCAACTGGCGGACGATCTGCTCGGCCGTCGCGGCGTGATGGTGGACGCGATCGCGCGGATCGGCCGCGGCGAGGCCGCATTCGAAGGGACGCCGTATCAAATGCCGCTGAAGTGGCCGCTGTCGGATCGCTGACATCTTGCCCTGGACGCGATGCAATACGCGGTATTGCTTCGCAGAGCCCGGGCCGTTGCGCGCGACAGAAATTGGGATGGTCCGGCTCTGCGGAGCGGCATAAGAATGCCGCACCGCGTCCGGGACAAGCGCTGAGCTCAGAGGCTCATCGCCGCCGCCACACCGAGCAGAAAGCCGATCTCGAACACCTGCTCAATCGCTCCTAACACGTCGCCGGTATAGCCGCCGAGCAGGCGGCG
>NZ_JAQGJD010000300.1 GCF_028290785.1 Tardiphaga sp.
TGATCCGTCATCGCAAGGCTCGCGAAGCCTCGATCCTGCACCGCCTCGCCAAGGGCGAAGCGGATATCCCGACTTTGGTGCGCGCGATCTATATCGGCATCGACCCGCGGCTCACGGGTGCGGCCGGTTATTCGGTGCTGGCGCATCTGGAAGATCTGGTGGCGCGCGGCATCGTCGCGACGTCGGGCGATCCGGTGATCGGTGGCAGCTACCGGATGGCGAATTGCTGAGGGCACTCCGGCTTCTCCCCCGTCATTGCGAGGAGCGAAGCGACGCGGCAATCCAGAAAGCCGCACGCGTGAAAAGGACTGGATTGCTTCGTCGCAAGGGCTCCTCGCAATGACGGGGAGAGACTCGTGGCCTTACTTCTTCACAGCTTTCGGCGCTGCCTTCGCCGGCGCTGCCGGCTTCTTCGCCGCCGGCGTATTTTCCGCCGCGGTGTTGATATCCTCGATCAGTCTCGCCACCCGTGCCGCGTTGCTGCCGAGGTCGCCTTCGAAATAGCGCGACGAGGATCGGATATCGACGCGCGAGCCCTCGCCGTCCGGCGTCACGCGGATGGAGACGTCCTCGCGAAAACCCATGATCGGGGTGCGCGCCACTGCCTCGATGCGGCCGATGCGGCGCGGCGGCTGCGGCGCGCGCTCGTCGATGATCAGCCACTTGCGCTTGGTCACCACCGCCAGCGCCACCTCATAGGCGCGCTGCACGTTGACATCGAGATCGACCGGCTCGATGTCCGGCCAGGCGGCGCGCTGCAGCTCGGCGGAATACAGCCCGGCATAGACCGCGCTGTTGGCGCCGTCGCCGGTGCGCAGCCGCGCCAGCGCCTCGAAGCGCGGCGGGTCGATCGGATCGGTGGTGATGTCGTGGATCGCCGGCAGCTTGCGGTACTGCAGAGCGAGGTAAGCGGGGTAGGCGAGGATCACCACGTCGAGAGCCAGCGCCAGCAGGATGCGGCTCATGCCGCGCGTGCCGTTGCGCCAGATCGCCACGAAGCCGGCGAGCGCCACCAGGATCGACAGGCCGGCAAAGCCAAGCGCGCCGAAGAACGTCATCAGCGCCGGCTTCACCTCGAGGAAGCCGAACCGCACGATGGCGATGGAGGCCACCGCGGCGATCGCCGCGAACACCGCCAGCCGCCGCGCCCACGCCGCCAGGCTGGACACCGGCTCCGACTGGTAGGCTGCGGAAAACCTGCGGGCCATGGGGATACTGCCGAATGGGAAGACGCGCGCCGGCGCCGGGCTGCAATGCCTGCTTGAGACCATGCCGCGGCGCGAAATTCAAGGGACTTCAATCCGCACGCGTCCGGGGAACGTTCCCATCGCGTCGAATCGGACGCTACAATAGGCAGCGGCCGTGACCTCTCGAAAAAATCCAATTAAGAACAGCGCCGCAGGAAATGCCCATGCTGACCGAAACCACCGATTACGACGCGTTGTGCCGCGATTTCCGCTGGCAGGTGCCGGAGCGTTTCAATATCGCCTCGGCGACCTGCGATCACCATGCCGACGGCTCCGGACGCCTCGCGCTTGTTTATGTGGACGAAGACGGCGCCACGACGCGGTTCTCGTTCGACCAGATGCAGTCGTTCTCGCGCCGCTTCGCCAATGTGCTCGCGACGGGTGGCCTCGCGCGCGGCGACCGCGTCGCGGTGTTCCTGTCGCAGTCGGTGGAACTGCCGATCGTGCATCTCGCCGCGTTTCGCTCGGGGCTGGTCTCGGTGCCGCTGTTCACCCTGTTCGGCGAGGACGCGCTGGAATTCAGGCTGGCGAATTCCGGCGCGCGTGCGGTGGTGACCGACGTGTCAGGCTGGGAGAAGCTCGCCAAAATCCGCGACCGGCTGCCGGATCTCGCGCAGGTCTATGTGATCGGCGCCGCGCCGCCGGCCGGCACGCAATCGTTCTGGGCGTCGATCGACGCGGCATCGGAAGATTTCACCACTGTCGATACGTCCTGCGACGATCCTGCCATCATCATTTACACCTCCGGAACCACAGGGAATCCCAAAGGCGCGCTGCATGCGCATCGCGTGCTGCTCGGCCATCTGCCGAATGTGGAGATGGTGCACGGCTTCTTCCCAAAACCCGGCGATGTCTACTGGACCCCGGCGGACTGGGCCTGGATCGGCGGGCTGTTCGATGCGTTGTTTCCGGCGTGGTATCACGGCGTGCCCATCGTCGGGCATCGCGCGAAAAAATTCGAGCCGCAGGCCGCGATGCAGTTGATGGCCGATCATGGGGTGCGCAACGTGTTCCTGCCGCCGACCGCGCTGAAACTGATGCGGCAGGCGGATGTGAGTCATCCCGGGGTCAGGCTGCGCAGCATGCTGACCGGTGGCGAGTCGCTGGGCGCCGAACTGCTCGGCTGGGTGCGCGCGACCTTCGGCATCGATGCGCACGAGATTTATGGCCAGACCGAGTGCAATCTCGTGGTCGGCAACAATGCCAACCTGTTTCCGATCCGGCCGGGCTCGATGGGCCGGCCGACGCCGGGTTTTGACGTGCGCATCGTCAATGAAGCTGGCGAGGAAGTGCCAAGGGGCGAGCGCGGCATCGTGGGCATCCGGCAGCCCAATCCCTGCACCATGCTCGGCTACTGGCAGAATCCGGAAGGCACCGCCAAGAAATTCGCCGGCGCGTTTCTGCTGACGGGCGACCTCGGCATCGAGGATGACGACGGCTACTTCTGGTATGTCAGCCGCGAGGATGACGTCATCACCTCGGCCGGCTATCGCATCGGCCCGTCCGAGATCGAGCACACGCTGCTGAAACATCCCGCGGTGGCCAATGCCGCGGTGGTCGGGATTCCCGACCCGATCCGCACCGAGGCGATCAAGGCCTGGATCGTGCTGCGCCCGGGCTTCATGCCAAGCGATGTGCTGGCGCGCGAGATCCAGGATTTCGTCAAAGTGCAACTTGCCGCCCACGAATATCCAAGGCATGTGCAGTTCGCAGAGACGCTGCCGATGACGCCCACGGGCAAGGTGTTGCGCCGCGAATTGCGCGCGCTAGGGTAGGACGAGTGCGTCAACTCTCGTGCCCTGGACGCGGAGCAGCACGCAGTGCTGCGCCGCTGAGCCGGGGCCGTCCCAAGCGCCGGTGCTACGCAGCAACGGTCTTCTCGAACGCCAGCGGCTCGCCGGTCTCGAGGATGCTCTTGAGACTGGACAGAACCAGCGGCCAGCCGGTGGAAATGCTGGGCAGCGTCGCGCTGCCTTCGGCGAAGTCCTCATGCGTCACCGTAAGCTTGACAGCGCCCTGGCTGGGTTCGAGCACGAACGTCACCCGCGATGGCTGTTCCTTCTTCATGACCTCGTCGAAGACCGTCAGCCAGCTATAGCACAGCCGGCGCGGTGGATCGGATTCGAGAATGACGCACTCGTTCATGACCCTGCCGTCGCGCGTCATCTGCATGGGGGAGCCGACCTTCCAGTCCGACGTCAGACTGCAGCCGAACCAGTAGCTTTCGGTGAATGCGCGGTCGGTCAGCGCATGCCAGAGCTTCTCCGGGGTGGTCTTGATGAAGGTGGTGTAGACGAATTCGGGCTTACTCATCACGCTTCTCCAGTTGACGTTTCAATGTGCTGAGCGCGGCGAGCTTGCCGTGCTCGAATTTTCTGATCCATCGCTCGCCGATCTCATGGATCGGCACCGGGTTGAGGTAGTGCAGCTTCTCGCGGCCGTGCTTATGCGTGGCGACGAGATTGGCGGCCTCCAGGATCGCCAGGTGCTTGGTCACGGCCTGCCGCGACATCGCCAGGCCGTCGCACAGTTCGTTCAGCGTCTGTCCGTTCCTGGCATGAAGCCTGTCCAGCAATGACCGCCTTGAAGCATCCGCCAGCGCCTTGAAGACCTCATCCATGGATCGGATAATAGGCAACCAAATGGTTGCATGTCAAGCGCGCTTTTCACGCCCGCGGGGCCGTGCATAAGTGCAGTTCAAATTCCTCTCGAAGGGAGAGCGCCCGGTGTCGCTTCAGACCTATTTCGCCTTCGTCGTGGCCTGCATCGCGCTGGCCCTGCTGCCGGGGCCGAACGTCACTTTGGTGATCGCCAGCGGGCTGCGCTACGGCACCCGCGCCGCGCTGACCACCGTTGCCGGCACGCAGGCTGGGCTGGCGATCGTCATCGGCATCGTGGCGTTCGGTCTGGCGACCATGATGGCCACCATGGGCTACTGGTTCGACTGGGTGCGCTTCGCCGGCGCCGCCTATCTGGTATGGCTCGGCATCAAGCTGATCCGCGCGCCGGTCGAGGGCATCGACACCGAGGCGCCGCCACCGCCGCGCGGCGGCTTCTTCCTGCAGGGCTTCGTGGTACTGCTCAGCAATCCGAAGGTGCTGGTGTTCTTCGGCGCCTTCATTCCGCAATTCGTCGACATGGAGAAGAACCACATCACCCAGGTGGTGGTGCTCGGCGCGACCTTCATGGCAATCGCGGGCGTCACCGATGCGATCTACGCGATCGCCGCCGGCCGGGCGCGACAATTCTTCTCGGCCCGGCGGACCCGACTGCTGTCGCGTATCTCCGGCGGCTTCATGATCGGCGGCGGCGTCTGGCTGGCGCTGACCCGGGCGCGCTGAGCGCGGATTGAACCGACCTCGCGGTCGCGGCGTCCAATCGATCAGGCGTCGATCGGCGTCGGCCGACATGAGGAGCGCCTTTGCCCGACATCCCGTGGTTCGTCTATGCGATGGCGCTGGCGCCGTTCGGCCTGATCCTGGTTGCCGCGGGCTACAAATATCTTCAGGTCCGTGCCGCCCGCGACTGGCCATCGACGCCGGGCACGGTGGTGGTCTCCAGATCGGAAGTGCGCGACGTCAAGGTGATCGATGATACCCGCGACGATCGCCAGGGCGTCGAGCAGCGCAATTTTGCTGATATCGTCTACGAATACACCGTGAGCGGACAGAAGCTGCGCAACAACCGCGTCGAGATCGGCGAGAATCGCGGCAATGTCGATGTGGCGGAAACCATCGCGCGCTATCCGGTGGGCACCGCCGTGACGGTGTTCTACAATCCGCGGCAGCCGCGCGATGCGGTGCTGGAGCGCGAGATGCCGAAAGGCACCGCCGGCTGTCTCGGCATTGGCACCGTGATCGTGCTGGTGGTGGTGTTCGGCGGCGCCATCGGCGGCAAACGCATCTCCGACTTCGTTGCTGCGCATCTGGCCGACCCGAAGCTGTCGCCGCTGGTGGTCGCGCTCGGTGCGTTCGGATTCTTCATCGCGCTGTTCGGGCTGGCGCTGCACCGCCAGGCGTCGCTGGCGCGGCGCTGGCCGGTGGTGCCCGGCGTCATCAAGCTGTCCGGCGTGGAAACCTATCGCGGCGCCGACAGCGACACCGGCCGCGCGGGGCCGATGATGCACGAGCGCAAGGTGGCCTACAGCTATCGTTTCAACCACATCGCCTACAGCGGCAATGCCGGCAGCATCAGCACCAGCAACCCGTCGCCGCCGCGCTGGCAGATGCGGATGTTCGGGATGGACTACCAGAATGGCGCGGCGGTGAAGGTGTTCGTCAATCCGGACAATCCGTCCGATTCCACGCTCAGCCCGGGTGGCGGCGCGGCCTGGTTTCTGTGGGCGGTCGCGCTGGGTTTTGCCGTCGCATCGGCTTACGTGGCCACGCACGGCTGACGTCGTTCCCCGAATGCTGCGCGCTTCGCTTCCTTCCCTCTCCCCCACGCGAAGCAAAGCTTCGCTGGGAGGGAGAGGGTGGATCGAACCGCGTAGCGGTTCGAGACGGGTGAGGGGGGCCACGAACTCCGAGCCCGATATTACCCCTCATCCGTCGCCGACTTCGTCGGCGCCACCTTCTCCCACCTAGCGAAGCTTCGCTTCGCGCGGGGGAGAAGGGAAGTGCGCCCGCGGTGAGGGCCGCGCCTAGATCAGCCCGCGCTGTTTCAGCCTCGCTTCGATCTCGCGAAACACCCGCGTCAGCCGCTCGGCCCATTGCGTCTCGCCGGCGGGATCCGAAATCAGATCCTGCCGGATTTCGATGCCGGTGTTCATCAGCCCGCGCTTTTCGCCGTGAACCGGGATGGTGTAGTCGGTGTCGTCGGAGACCGCGTAGGGCTCGTTGTCGCCGACCACCAGATCCGGCTCGGCGCGCAACCCTTCGAGCACCAACGGAGGCAGCACCTTGTCGCGCTGATACAGCGTGCCGATGTGCCACGGCCGGGCGATGCCCGCGTAAACCGGCGTAAAACTGTGCAGCGACACCAGCACGGTGGGCTGGCCCTCGCGCAAGCGCGCGTCGATCACGTCGTCGATGCGGCGGTGATACGGATCGAAGATCAGTTCGCGGCGGCGCTGCGCAGCGGCGCGATCGAGCCCCTCATTGCCGGGCACCGTGGTGGCTTCGGTGATCACGGGGATCGAGCTTGCCGCCTCCGGCGGGCGATTGCAGTCGATCACCAGCCGCGAATAGCGCTGCGCCACCAGATGCGCATCCAGCGCCGCGGACATCTGTTCGGCCACGCCGGCGATGCCGATATCCCAGCCGATATGCCGGCGGCGGTCGCTGTCCGGCAGGCCGAGGTCGCCGAGCATATCGGGGATCAGCCTGCCGTAATGGTCGCAGGTCAGCAGGAACGGCGAACGGCCCCCGGTGTTTTGTTCCAATACCGGCGGAACATCGCGGGTTCCGAGACGTAGTAATGTGTCGCCTACGCTATTCAAGGCGTTTTCCCCCTCCATTGCCTAACGAGGCAGCAGACCGGCCTGTCAATCCGCAGCGACCGGTATAGATTTTGCTCTATGAAGTCACCCAATGAATGATTTGACGATGCCTTTGCTGACCATCAACCACAAGACCGTATATCGCTACGCGCAGCCGGTTGCGTTCGGCGAACACCGTATCATGCTGCGTCCGCGCGATGGCCACGATCTCCGGATGCTTACCGGCAGGCTGGAGATCACCCCGGAGCCGATGTCGCTGCGCTGGATCCACGACGTGTTCGGCAACTCGGTGGCCATCGCCACCTTCGACGAGCGCGCCCGCAACCTGACATTCACCTCGACGGCCACCATCGAGCACATGCCGTCCGAAGAGTTCGCGCTGACGCCGGACGACAAGGCCTACTTCTATCCGTTCATGTATAATTCCGACGAATTGCCCGACCTGCAGGAATTCATCCGCCCGCAATATGGCGACCCCGATGGCGAACTGGCCTATTGGGCGCGCGGCTTTCTCGATCCCGAAGGCCCGACGCCGACCTTCAATATCCTCAGCGGCATGACCCACGGCATCCGCCAGCAGTTCAACTACCGCAAGCGCTACGAACACGGCACCCAGCATCCGCTCGATACCTTGCAGACGCGATCCGGCACCTGCCGCGATTTCGCACTGTTCATGATCGAGGCCTGCCGTCGGCTTGGCATCGCCGCGCGCTTCGTCTCGGGCTACCTGTTTATCCATGGCGACCGCCAGCGCGGCTATGTCGGCGGCGGCTCGACCCATGCCTGGGTGCAGGTCTATCTGCCGGCTGCCGGCTGGATCGAGTTCGATCCGACCAATGGCATCATCGGCAGCCGCGATCTGATCCGCGTCGCGGTGGCGCGCGATCCGCGCCAGGCGATCCCGCTGCACGGGACTTATTTGGGTTCGGCTGACGCCTTCCTCGGCATGGATGTCAGCATCAACGTGGTCTCGGCCGGCGAAGAAGCAAAGGTGGAAAGCTAACATGCTCATCAAGGTCGGCTTCGAGATCACCTATTACGCCGTTACCCCGACGCCGATGGTGACGATGCTCAGCATTCACCCGTCGCGCTATGGCGATATCGTCGGCACCGAATCCATCACCACCGATCCCAACGTGCCGATCACCTACTATCGCGACTCGTTCGGCAATGTCTGTGGCCGGCTGGTGGCGCCGGCCGGCGGCATCACCTTCCACGGCAATACGCTGGTGCGCGATTCCGGCCAGCCCGACCTGGTGGTGCCCTCGGCGCAGCAACTGCCGATCGATCAGTTGCCCGACGAATGCCTGCTCTATTTGATGGCCAGCCGCTATTGCGAGACCGACAAGCTGACCGACGTGGCGTGGTCGCTGTTCGGCCATACCGAGCCGGGCTGGGGCCGCGTCCAGACCATCATCGCCTTCGTGCATAACCACGTGAAGTTCGGCTACCAGCACGCCCATGCCATGAAGTCGGCGCACGACGTCTATGAGCAGGGCAACGGCGTCTGCCGCGACTACGCGCATCTGGCGCTGACGTTCTGCCGCTGCATGGGGATTCCGGCGCGCTACTGTACCGGCTACATGGGCGACATCGGCATTCCCTATGACGGTTCGGTGATGGATTTCTCCGGCTGGTTCGAGGTCTACCTGTCGGGCCGCTGGTACACCTGCGACGCCCGCCACAACAAGCCGCGCATCGGCCGCATCCTGATGGGCACCGGCCGCGACGCCGCCGACGTGGCGCTGACCACCAGCTTCGGCCGCATGGACCTGGTGAAATTCTTCGTCATCTCGGACGAGATCACGCACGAGGCGGCGTAGCGTTCGATGGGCGTGCTGGATCGCGTCTTCGTCTACGGCACCTTGATGCGCGGCTTCGACCATCCGATGTCGAGGCTGTTGTCGGCAGGTGCCGACTTTCTCGGCGAGGCCAGCTGCCGCGGCAGGCTGTATTTGGTCGCGCATTATCCGGGGCTGCTGCACTCGGACGATGCTGATGACGTGGTGTTCGGCGAATTGTATCGGCTGCGCGACGTCGATGCACTGATGGCCGCGCTGGATGACTACGAAAGTGTCGGCCCGGGGTATGAGGCGCCGACGCTGTATCTGCGCGAGCGGGTGCCGGTGACGCTCGGCGATAGCACGGTGGTGGAAGCGTGGACGTACATCTACAATCGTCCGGTGGATGAATCGAAGCGGATCGTGTCGGGGAGGTTTCTGGAGAAGTAACTCTGTCGTCCCGGCCAAGTGAGCGTCAGCGAACGCAGAGCCGGGACCCATACGCTCCGAGTCTGAAGTTAGAACCACGTGGGCGCCACAGCTTGGAGACGATGGGACGGAGGCTATGGGTCCCGGGTCGGCGCTCGCTTTGCTCGCTGGCCCGGGATGACATCGAGTTTGGCGTTTATTTCCGCTTCCCCGCCAACTCGGCCGCAAACAACACCACCGCCAGCGCCGTGAATCCCAGCCCGATCAAACTCACCGCCGTCGCGCCGCCGTGCGACACGGCGCTGCCGGACACCGCGGAGCCGATCGCGCCGCCGAAGAAGAACAGTCCCATATACAGCGCGTTGAGCCGGCTGCGGATCTCCGGCGCCAGCGCGAAGATGGCGCGCTGCCCGACCACCAGATGCGCCTGCGAGCCGGCGTCGAGCACGATGCCCGCCAGCACGAACGCCGCCACCGAAGCCGTGTTGCCGCCAATCCAGGTCAGCACGAAGCTCAGCCCCATCGCGGCAATGGAGACGCCGGTGACGGCGCGGCTGTGGCCGCGGTCGGCGAGGCGGCCCGCCAGCGGCGCGATCAGCGCGCCGGCCACGCCGGACAGCAGGAACGCCGACATCGCGAGATGGCCGAGCGAGAACGGCGACGCCTCCAGCAGCAGCGGCGACGACGTCCAGAACAGGCTGAAGGCGCCGAAGAACAGCGCCTGCATCGCGGCGCGCCGCTGCAGCGCCGGCGTTGACATCAGCAGGTCCCACAGCGAGTGGATCAGCTTGGGATAGGTCAGCGCGTGCTCGGGTTTTCGCCGCGGCAAGACGCAGGCCATCAAGGCCAGCACTGCGCACATCGCCAGCGCCGAGCTCCAGTACACCGCGCGCCAGCCGAACGCGCCTGCGATCAGCGTCGCCAGCGGCCGCGACAGCAGAATGCCGAACAGCGCGCCGGACACCACGGTGCCGACCACCTGGCCGCGCCGATGCACCGGCGTCAGATGCGCGGCCATCGGGATGATCATCTGGGTGCCGACCGCGGAAATGCCCAGCACCAGCGAGGAGGCGAGAAAGATGCCGGCATTGGGTGCCAGCGTGGAGATCAGCAGGCAGGCGATCAGCGCCGACAGCGTGATCAGGATCAGCCTCTTGTTCTCGACGAGATCGCCGAGCGGCGCCAGGAACAAGAGCCCCGCGACATAGCCGAGCTGGATCATGGTGACGATGAAGCTGCCGGCATCGACGCCGATGCCGAAGGACTCGCTGATCGAGCCGACCAGCGGCTGCGCATAATAGACATTGGCGACGGTGACGCCGCAGGCCACGGCAAACGCAAAGATCAGCCAGCCGCCGGGACCGTCGTCCCGGGCGGACGTTTCAGGAGATGCAGACATGGAGACTTTCGAAGGCAGGATTTTTCCAACATATGGAATATTCGCGTTGCCAGCGAAAGGGCAGGCTAGGGGATACGTGCCATGCGATGCGGAGCTTCGTAGGGTGGGTTAGCGCGAAGCGCGTAACCCACCGCTCATCGGTTGAGGCCGTGAAGATGGTGGGTTACGGCGCAAGGGCGCCTAACCCACCCTACGCCTGACCGTTGCCTTCAAACCCTCTGCCGCTCCAGCCGCACATCCACCTCGCGCTCCACATAACTCCATTCCTCGGTGCTACGCAGTGTCGCCACCAGCTCCTCGAAGGCTTGTGCATGCTCCGGGGCGAATTCGAACCAGGTGAGGAAGTCGAACGGCTCGCCGAGGTCGCGGGAGTGATAAAGCTGCCGCGCGATGGCTGGCAGATATTTCAGGCTGTCGGCGATATGGCGCGACTTGTCCTCGAAGATGTGGCGACGTTCCTCCTGCGTCAGATCCCACCACGCCGCGGATTTCCTGATCGGGATCAGCGCCGCCATGGTCGCCTCGGGCCGGCCGAGCCCGGCCTGCACGGCGACCAGCGCGGTCTTCTCGCTGCGCTCGACATAGCGCACATGGC
>NZ_JAQGJD010000317.1 GCF_028290785.1 Tardiphaga sp.
GCGGGCTTGACGTCCAGCACCGGCGGCAGTTCGACAGTCCTGGCCGCGGCCTCATCGACGTCGCGGCGGGTGACGCGGACCGCATCGGCCGGCTTGGCCAGGGAGGCGTCCGACACCACCGGCGACTTCGCCATGGGGATCATCGTGGCGCTGGCGTCGGCGGTCTGGGTCTGATCGCGCCTTGTTTCGGCGGTCCTGGCCGCGGGCGTTTCCATCGAGGGTTTGAGATCGAGGCTGGCCGAAGACATCGCCGGCGCGGCGACGCGCATCGCCCTGGCGAGCGGCGCGACATCCTTGGTCGGCGCGGCCGCCACCGGCTCGGCCTTGCGCGCGACCAGCAGCGGATGGGCGATGTCCGACGGCGCAACTTCGCCGGGGGTGATGACGACGCGGGCGCCCATCCGGGTCCAGCTCCACATCTTGGTGGCGAAGGCCATCGGCAGGCGGATGCAGCCGTGCGACGCCGGATAGCCCGGCAGCGCGCCGGCATGCATGGCGATGCCCGACCAGGTGATGCGCTGCATGAACGGCATCGGCGCGCCGCTGTAGATGTTGGACTTGTGGTACTTGTTCTTCTGGATCACCGAGAACACGCCCATTGGCGTGGAGTGGCCCTTCATGCCGGTGGAGACCGGGCTTTCGGCATAAAGGCCGTTGGCGTCGTAAATCTTGAGGGTCTGACGGTCGATGGAAATCGCGATCACCAGCGGGCCGACCGGCCTGGCGGTTTCCTTGATCGGCTTCTCGATCCGGGGGCCGGCGCGCTTCGGCTTGCGCGGGCGCGGCTGCGGCTCAAGCGGCATCGGCTGCGACATCATCATCGGGTCGTCGTCCGACCAGAACACCGCGGCCTCCGCGCTCACGGTGCCGGCGAGGCCCGCCACCGCGACCAGCGCGATCCGCCATGCACGTCCTGAAAAAACAGTACTGTTGAGAAACCGACTCGTGTCGAACGTAGTATCCAGCCGTCGTATTGCCACGCTCAACATCCTCGAATCCGCTTAAAAACATTAGTCTCGCAGATGCGAAATGGGTTCACCAGCGCGAGATATCCGGTTACCGACCGATTGCCCGGTCAGGGTATCAAAAAAGCCTCACATTGAATTAACAGCGAGGCCCTGCCGCTTCCGAATCGCATTGGAATTACTAGATAGTTGGGATCACTCACGGAGAGTTGCATGACATTCGATGGTTCCGACGCAGCGGCCCGATCGTTCAGACCCGGCGTGCTGCCACGCAGCGTGGCGGCGCTGTTCACGCTGGTCGCGCTCATGGCCACGCCGGCGCAGGCGGCCGACGAACCGGACCTGATCTTCCGCCGCTCCACGGTGTTCAAGTGGATCAGCCCCAACGACAAGCTGGCCACCTACGGCGTGGACGATCCCGAAGTGGAGGGCGTCGCCTGCCACTTCACGGTGCCGGAAAAGGGCGGCTTCAAGGGCTGGCTGGGACTGGCCGAGGAGGTCTCGGACATCTCGCTGGCGTGCCGGCAGATCGGCCCGATCAAGTTCAAGGGCAAGATGGAGCAGGGCGACGACATGTTCCGGCAGCGCCGCTCGCTGTTCTTCAAGAAGATGCAGATCGTGCGCGGCTGCGACGCCAAGCGAAACGTGCTGGTCTACATGGTGTATTCGGACCGAATCATCGAGGGCTCGCCGAAGAACTCGACGTCGTCGGTGCCGATCATGCCGTGGGGGCAGGCGGACAGCGCGATCGCCAAATGCGGCGATTTCGTGCAGTAGCTGCTATTCGGCTGCCTGGTTGAAGGAGCGCTGCAGCCGCAGCCGTTCCGTGGCTTCGCTGCGGGCATCGACCAGCGCCTGCGGGTCGCGATACCCGACCAGTTGCACCATGTTCTGCGGGTAGCATTCGTTGCCATGGGCGCCATAGCCCTGCTGCGACATTGCGCCCTGGCATTTCGCGGGCGCACGCATCTTCACGTTATGGGTGTTGGCGTTAACAGGGCGTCCCGAAGCATCGACCGAGGCTTCGTTGCCTACATGCGCGTTGCTGGTTTCCACGGCTGCAGTTCCTTTTGATGAGGTGAATACAAACGCGCCATCGCCTGAAAAGGTTGCACACGCACCGCTACAGTCGCTTTAGCGGTGTTCTGGTTCAATTTTGTTAACGGCGTGCGACAGTTGCAAATTCTTCAGGTCGTTCGGAATCCTTCCGGTCGGGACGGTTAAGAAACGCTGACGCCGTTCGAACCGGTCCGCGCGCGACGGCGTCAGAGAAGCAACGGTTCAGCCATTGCTTCAGGAGACGGTCCGATGCGCACCCTCAGCTTCATCCTCGCTTTCGCTTTTGTGCTCGCCGGTCCGTCGATGGCCGGTGCAGAACGTGGCCTGCCGGGGGCAGGTAGCTTCGCCTATAACGGAACCCCGTTGCCCGCGAGTCCGGCGCCGATCATGGTCGCCGCAACGCGCTAGGGTCGGCGCCATCAGACGCTTTATTTTCACGGGCAGCTGTATTTTTTTGATCGAAGCCTGCCGGTAGGCGGGTGGCGGTGGCTGCGTCAGGCGGCTGAAACATCTCGGATTTTCATCGCCATGTGTCGTCGCCGCCCGCGCGATGAAACAATTCTTGTTGCCGACGAAACCGTTTTCGGGCCCGGCGCAGACATCCGGAAACAGCCGATGGTTATCCATTCGGCAACGAGGCGGCGGACAGCGCTGCCAACCCGGAGACCGTCAGATGCGCACCCTCAGCTTCATCCTCGCTTTTGCCTTCGTTCTCGCCGGTCCGTCGATGGCCGGTTCCATTGATGGCAACCTGCCGGGCATCGGCACCTTCGCCTATAACGGCGCGCCGGCGCCTGCCGATGCCGCGCCGATGGTTGTCGCTTACGCGCGCTGATCCCGACCCCAACCCGACAACGAGAAAAGCCATCCGATGATCCGACTTCGACCCTTTGCCGCCATTGTTCTCGCCGCCACCCTCGGAAGCTTCGTGACGGGCAGTGCGGCCCAGGCACAGATCTGGTCGTGGAAGAAACTGCCGGATCAGCGCGGCGAGTTCGTGCGTCTGTGCGCGCCGCACATGGTGGGGCGCTGGGCGCATCCGGAGTCGGTCTGCGTCTGCCTGCACGACCATGCGGTGGCGATGGTGGAAGACAGCGACCTGCGCGAGGCGCTGTTGCGCGGCATCAGCGAGCGCGGCGTGCCGACCATCGAGAACGACTGGGTGCCGGCCTCCAAACAGTCGATGATCAGCGCCACCTTCACCCGGATCGCCAAGCCGACGCTGCAATGCCTTTACGACCCGGCGACGTAGGCGGCGTCGCGACAAACCGCCTTTTCACCTCAGACAGCCTCTCCAACCATTCATGATCGCTGCGAAGTGATCCAGATCGGCGGCTTTGCCGCCGAATTGCGGTCGTTTCCTTGCTATTGCCGATGATAGCGTGACGCCGCGGCCGTCATGGGGATCGTCCGCGCGACAGGGAGAGTTTCGATGCGGCATGTGTGGATCGGTCTGGCGGTGGCAACGCTGGCGTTTGTCGCGCCGGCAGGGGCCGCCGACGCGACGAAGCAGGACACCAACAAGAAGGCCGTCCTGGAGTTCTACGAAAAGGGCCTGAACCAGAAGGACTTTGACGCCGCGTCAACATATTTCGGGTCGCGTTACGTGCAGCACAATCCGAACGCAGCAGACGGTGCCGAAGGCTTCAAGGGATTTCTCGGTTTCCTGAAAGAGAAATTCCCGGACTCCCACAGCGAGATCAAGCAGGTCTTCGCCGACGGCGACTATGTGATCCTGCACGTCCATGCGGTGCGCGAGAAGGGCACACGTGGCAACGCCATCATCGATATCTTCAAGCTCGAGGATGGCAAGATCGTCGAGCATTGGGATGTCGTGCAGCCGATCCCGGAAAAATCCGCCAATACCAATACGATGTTCTGAAGCCTGCGGGGAGCATCGCCAGTTCGGCGTTCTACTTGTCCCGGACGCGGTGCGGCACCCTTGTGCCGCTCCGCAGAGCCGGGATCGTACCAAGCGCGGAGTTTCGTGCGGTCCCGGCTTGGCGCGTACTACGCCGCAAGAGCGGCGCAATGCACCGCGTCGGGGACACGAGGTCGGCTACCGCTTCTTGGTTCCCAGCCGCGGCACGCATTTCTTGACCCGGGTGACGCCGGCGGTGGTCAGCGTGGTGCCGGAGATTTCCTTGATCTGGCCGGCCGGGCAGGACCCGTCATCGACCTGCACGCGCTGGCCGAGGCGCACGTCGGGGACGTCCTGCTCGCGCGGGAAAATCTGCATCTGCGCCATCGCGGGCGCAGCCAGCGCCAGCGATGCGAGCGCGGCGAACAGCCAGGCGGTCGGCCGGAGGGGATGCACGCGCGTCACTTGTTCTGCACCTTGAGGCCGTCCGGGCCGACATTGATCTGCAGGCCGGTCGGTTCCTTCTTGGTCTGGTACAGATTGTAGCCGAGCACGCCGATGCCGACGATCAGCGCGCCGATGATCAGAAAAAGCATGTTGCGGTTGGCCGGCATGAAAATCTCCACAGGGCTGATTTAATACGCACTCTAGAGACGCGCATCCGATTCTCAAAGCCGGGCCGTTAGCGCTTCAATCGCGCCGGTGATGGCTTCGAGGCTTTGACGATGCCGCTGCGACCGGTTCCACTTTCCGATTTGCGCTGTACTTGCAGCGCGGCCAGCGACGCCTTCGCCAGTCTTTCCGCCGACGCGATCAGTTGCGGAATCGGATGTCCGGCAAAGCCCAGCACGAAGCCGGGGATCGGACGGGCGCGCAGATAGGTGTCCGCCAGCAACCATCCCTCGACACCGGCAGCGGCCTTGGCCTGTGACGCGACGGCCGGCTCGGTGGAAGGGTCGAACCGCGCGACCAGATGCAGGCCTTGCGATGGAACCGGGACCGACAGCCGTCCGTTCGACGCCGTCGACAGCGTCTGTGCCAGCACGTCGCGAGCCTCGCGATACAGCCCGCGCATCTTGCGCAGGTTGGCGGCAAAGGCGCCGGAGTTCAGCATGTCCGCGACGGCGCCTTCCAGCAATGTGCCGGGATATCGATCGAGCGCGGCGCGAGCGCTCGTCACCGGGCCGACCAGCGTCTCGGGCAGGGCGCAATAACCGATGCGCAATCCCGGAAACAGCGTCTTGGCAAAGGTGCCCATATAGATCACGCGACGGAGATGATCGATGCCGGCAAGCGACAGCAGCGGCGCGCCGTCATATCTGAACTCACTGTCGTAGTCGTCCTCGAACACCCAGGCATCGGCCTCCTTTGCCCAATCAAGCAACTCCAGCCGGCGCGGCATCGACATCTGCACGCCCAGCGGAAACTGATGCGACGGCGTCACATAGGCCGCGCGTGCGCGCGGCGCTGCGGCACGGCCCCTGGCGACGCGCAGGCCGAACGCATCGACCGGCACCGAGACCGGGCGAGCGCCGCAATGCTCGATCGCTTTGCGCGCGGTGGGATAGCCGGGATCCTCGCACCAGATCTGATCGCCGGCCTTGAGAATGGCTGACAGCACGATGCGCAGTCCGTGCTGCGTACCCGAGGTCAGCATGATCTGGTCGGGATCGCAGCGCAGCCCGCGCGCCGTCAGCAGATGGTCGGCAATCGCTGCGCGCAACTCGTGGCTGCCGCGGGGATCGCCATAGTGCAGATGTTCGCTGCCGAAAGCGCGCAGCCGCCGTCCGGCAAAGGCTCTGAAGCGCCGCAAGGCCTGGCTGTCGATATGCGTGCAGCCGAGTGCCAGCGCACCGTGCGGCGGCTGTTCGATGACGGTTCTGGTTTTCGGCTTGTCATGCACCTTCGCCGGAATGCGCGCGGCGACAAAGGTGCCGGATCCGACGCGGGCCACTGCAAAGCCATCCGCGATCAGCCGCTCATAGGCGTCGGTGATGGCGTTGCGACGGAAGCCGGTCTGTTTTGCCAGGCTGCGCGAAGGCGGCAGCGCTTCGCCGGGTTTGGCGATGCCGCCGACGATGGCGTGGCACAGCGCCTGATACAGCCGTTCCTGCGAGGAGGCACCCTGGGTGACGTGCGGGCCGAGCAGGTCGAGCGGCAGCTCGTCCCTCTGCAGCGACGACGGAGAATTGGTCGGAATTTTTCGCATTGAATTGGCACTATCGCAGACCAAAATCGCCGATACAACTCGTTTGAACGTTTCCAGACCGCAAGGACATGCCGTGACCGACGCCACCGAGCCTACCGCCTATCCGCTGAGCCAGCGCAACCGCGTCAAGCGCCGCCACGACCGCGGCTTCTACGACCACGACACGGTGCACAAGATTCTCGACGCCTCGATGATGTGCCACGTCTCCTACGTGATCGACGGCCAGCCGTATTGCACGCCGACTTTCTTCTGGCGCGAAGGCACGAAGTTGTACTGGCACGGCAGCAGCGCCAGCCGGATGCTGAAGAACCAGACCGCGCATCAGCGCGTCTGCCTCACCGTGGCGTTTCTCGACAGCCTGGTGCTGGCACGCTGCGGCTTCAACCATTCGGCGGATTATCGCGCGGTGATGGCTTTTGGAAACGCCTACCTGGTCACCGATGCCGACGAGAAGGAGCGCGCCGGCATTGCGATGGTCGACCGGTTCTTTCCGGACCGCACCGCCAGCCTGCGCGCGAGCACGGCTCAGGAGATGAAGGCCACCTCGTTCATCGCCATGGAAATCGAGGAAGCTTCGGCGAAAATTCGCGCCAAAGGCGTCGCCGACGATGACGAGGATTATGAATTGCCGATCTACGCCGAGCGGATTCCGGTGCGCACGGTGATCGGCGCGCCGGAGCCGTGCCCACGACTGATGGACGGCGTCGAACGGCCGGCATCGTTGCACGGTTACTCGGAAGGCCGCCTGCTCGAAGACGCGCTGACAGATGCCTATTTTCTGCAATACCCCGGCAGCTGAGATCGGGCTAGGGTGCCGGCTCTCTTGATCCAAATTCCCAACGGGAGCTGCCGAATGACTGCCGCCGATACGCAACGCAAGATCCTGGACGCCGTCGATGCCGCCTTCGACGCGCAGCTTGCCACCACCCGGGACTTCGTTGCGATCCCCTCGACCCGCGGCGCCGAAGGCCCGTGCCAGGACATGATTGGCGATCTCTTGCGCGAACGCGATTACGAGGTCGACGACTGGCACATCGACGTCGAGGATCTCAAGGACTTGCGCGGGTTCGGCCCGATCGAGCACGATTTCTCGCGCGCCCGCAGCGTGGTCGGCACTTATCGCCCGACCACCAATACCGGCAAATCGCTGATCCTGCAGGGCCACTGCGA
>NZ_JAQGJD010000326.1 GCF_028290785.1 Tardiphaga sp.
GGATGGCGCGTCACAGGCTGCCGCGCAGCAGCGGGTTCTGGGCTCCGGTGACCCAGTCGGCCGAGGTCGCCGGCAGCGCCGAGCCGGTCGCACAGCCTCTGCGCTTCAACTCGGCATGGGCGAACAACTCCGCCAGCTTGGGATCGTTGCGGGCGGCCAGCAGCACCAGCCGGTTCAGCGTACAGGCGACGGCGGCGCGCTGCGCCGGCAGGTTGTCGCCCTGGCACGACCAGCCGGAAATCTTCAGATTCGCCGCCTCGAAGCCCTTCATGAAGCCGAGGCAACGCTTGCTGCCCCCGGGCCGGTCCGCGAAACCGAACAGCGTCACCGGGCCGAACTTGCTGTCCACGATGCCTTCGCCGGCAACTTCCCGGGCGCCGCCAGGGTTCATGCGACCGGCGATTTCGTCTGCAGGCAGTCCGGCCGGGCCGGCTTCAGCGCCGGGCCGATAGATTTCCAGCTCGGCGATCGGCTTTTCGCCCGCCGCAGCCCAGCGCATGACGTCCTTGCGGCCGCCGTCGGGATGCCGCCAGATTTCGTAAATCTCTGTCTTTCCTGACGAATCGAACTGGCTGACGGCGAAAGCCGGATGCGACCGGGCGGCTGCGCTCCAGCCCGCCTTGGCCACCGGCTCGGTGGCGGCCTCCAGCTCGACGCCGTCCCACAGATTGACGGCGACGATGACAAGCAGCGCCAGGCTCCCCATATAAGCAAGCAGCCGCACGGCAATGGCGCCGCACTCGTCAGCGAAGCTCTGCAGGGCCGGATGAATGCCGGACTGGCCGGGTTCGGAAAGCCGAATTGAACGCATCTGGCACACTGGCGGTCGCAAAATCGTCGTGAGACGTGGTGTTGGCGTTGTCTTGGAAGCGTTTCTCGCATAGAAGCGCGGCTCTTCCCTTTCCGCAGCTTGCGGAGGCGAAGCATTTTTCTTCGGAGAGTGAACGATGGGTTACAAAGTCGCGCTGGTCGGAGCGACCGGCAATGTCGGGCGTGAAATGCTCAACATCCTGGACGAACGCAAATTCCCCGCTGACGAGGTGGTGGCGCTGGCCTCCCGCCGCAGCATGGGCGTTGAAGTCTCCTATGGCGACCGTACCCTGAAATGCAAAGCGCTGGAGCATTACGACTTCAGCGACGTCGATATCTGCCTGATGTCGGCCGGCGGAGCGGTGTCCAAGGAATGGTCGCCGAAGATCGCCGCGGCCGGCGCCGTGGTGATCGATAACTCGTCGACCTGGCGCATGGACCCCGACGTGCCGCTGATCGTGCCGGAAGTGAATGCCGACGCGGTGGCCGGCTTCACCAAGAAGGGCATCATCGCCAATCCGAACTGCTCGACCGCGCAGCTCGTGGTGGCCCTCAAGCCGCTGCACGACAAGGCTGTCATCAAGCGCGTCGTGGTCTCGACTTACCAGTCCGTTTCCGGCGCCGGCAAGGATGCCATGGACGAGCTGTTTTCGCAGACCAAGGCCGTCTACACGAACTCCGAACTCATCAACAAGAAGTTCCCGAAGCGGATCGCCTTCAACGTCATCCCCGAGATCGACGTGTTCATGGAAGACGGGTTCACCAAGGAAGAGTGGAAGATGATGATGGAGACCAAGAAGATTCTTGATCCCAAAATCAAGCTGACCGCGACCTGCGTGCGGGTACCGGTGTTCGTCGGCCATTCCGAAGCGGTCAACATCGAATTCGAGAACCCGATCTCGGCCGATGAAGCCCGCGACATCCTGCGCAATGCGCCGGGCTGCCTGGTGATCGACAAGCGCGAGCCTGGCGGTTACGTCACGCCCTACGAAGCCGCCGGCGAAGACGCCACCTACATCAGCCGTATCCGCGAGGACAACACGGTCGAGAACGGCCTGGTGCTGTGGTGCGTGTCGGACAATCTGCGCAAGGGCGCGGCGCTGAACGCGATCCAGATCGCGGAATGCCTGATCAACCGCAAGCTGATCACCGCGAAGAAAAAAGCGGCGTAATTTGTAGGGTGGGTTAGGCGCTCTTGCGCCGTAACCCACCTGCCGGCGTGCGATCATCGAAAGGCGGTGGGTTACGCGCTTCGCGCTAACCCACCCTACGCACTTTACTTCACCGGCACGAATTCCTTCGCTTCCTGATCCAGCACCGACAGCGACCCCACCGCGACGCCGAAATAAGCGCCGTGCAGCTGCAGATCGCCATGCTCGACGGCTGCGCTGACGAACGGGAACGTCGTCAGATTTTCCAGGCTGCGGAACACCGCGGCCTTTTCGATTCGGGTGGCAAATTCCGTCATGCTCTCGTGGTCGCGGATCTCGACCTTTTCGCCGGGCTTGATGAACATCGACATCCACCGCCCGATGAAATCACCCGGCGACAGCGGCGCGGCGTTATCAACGAAGGCGCGGATGCCGCCGCACTGGGCGTGGCCGAGCACCACGATGTGCTTCACCTTCAGCACCTGAACCGCATATTCCAGCGCCGCCGAGACGCCGTGGGCGCCGCCGTCGGGCTGATACACCGGCACCAGGTTGGCGATGTTGCGCACCACGAACAGTTCGCCCGGGCTGGCATCGAAGATGACCTCCGGCGACACCCGGGAGTCGCAACAGCCGATCACCATCACCTCCGGCGACTGGCCGCGCTCGGACAATTCGCGGAACCGCGACTGCTCGGTGGGCAGCCGCTGCGAGGTAAAGGTCTGGTAACCGGAAATCAGGCTGGGCGGAAATGCTGTCATGGCTTGCCTCTGGGTTGCCCCGGCTAACCATAGGATCCGGCCGCGAACAAGCCTTTCGGGCGCCGGGCCGAAATGTTATCGCGAATGCCTGAAAAACAACCAGCTATAGCTGACAGGGAAGCTTCATGATCCGTCCGCGCCGCACCATGCTGTTCATGCCGGGCTCCAACCCGCGCGCGCTGGAGAAGGCCCGCAGCCTGCCCGCCGACGGCATCATCCTCGACCTCGAAGACGCCGTGGCGCCGGACGCCAAGGCCACCTCCCGCGACGCCATCGCGCAGACGCTGGCGGCCGGCGGCTTCGGCAAGCGCGAGGTCATCGTCCGCATCAACGCGCTGGATTCGCCGTGGTGGATCGACGACGTCACCATGGCCGGTAAGGCCAAACCCGACGGCATTCTGGTTCCCAAGATCTCCAGCGTCGAGGACCTCTCGGCGATCGCCGACCGGCTCGGCGACATCGGCGCCGACATGTCGATCAAGGTCTGGGCGATGATCGAGACCTCGCGCGCCATCCTGCATGCCGAAGAGCTCGCCGCCTCGTCGCGGGATTCCGAGATGCGGCTGGCCGGCTTCGTGTTCGGCCCCAACGACATCGCCCGCGAGACCCGCATCCGCATGATGCCCGGCCGCGCCGCCATGCTGCCGATGATCACGCATTGCATCCTCGCCACCCGCCTGCACGGGCTCGAAATCCTCGACGGCCCCTACAGCGGCATCGGAGATCCCGCAGGCTTCGCCGAGGAAGCGACCCAGGGCCGCAATATCGGCTTCGACGGCAAGACGCTGATCCATCCCAGCCAGATCGACGCCTGCAACGAGATTTTTACGCCGCCGCCCGAGGAAGTGGCGCAGGCGCGAAGAATCATCGCAGCGTTCGAACAGCCGGAAAACGCCAGCCGCGGCGCGATCCAGCTCGACGGCAAGATGGTGGAACGGCTGCACGCGGAGATGGCGAAGCGGACCATCGCGATCTCTGCTGCGATCGCCGCGATGGGGTGAGCGTGCGTAGGGTGGGCAAAGGCGTGCTTGCGCCGTGCCCACCATCGCGCGCTCCGCACATCGGTGGTGGGCACGCTTCGCTTTGCCCAGCCTACGGTTTCGCGATCCGCGCCGTCGCCCAGGCATAGAAGCTGCCAGGGATCGGCTGCTCCTTGCCGCGCCCCTTGGGCGAAATGTGAAATCCGAGAATCTCCGGATCCGATAGCAGCGCCGAAAAATCCGACGGCTCGAAGAACCGTTTTGGCTCGGCGTGAATCGAATAATACGACTTCCGCGGCAGCGCGTAGTCCGCATAGCCGAAGCGCTGTGCGAGCGCGGTGAGCGAAGCCGGCCCGAAAATCGCCACCCGAATATCCGACAGCCGCTGCGATCCACCGCGCCACTTGCGCCAGGCAAACGTCAGTCGGTGCCGCCACGCCAGCCAGTCCGGCGTCAGTTCGTCCTGCTGCATCAGCGCATCGAAAGCCTTGATGATCGGATCGCCCGGTGGCAGGTACAGCACCGAATTGCCGAGCTGCCGCGATTTCTCCCAGGCGAAGTAGGGCTTGGCCGGATCGATCTCGATCGGCTTCAGCAGCAGCACATCGGCGTCGAGCCACAGGCCGGCGCCCTGGGCCATCAGCCGCATCCGGAAGAAATCGCTGAACTGCAGCGTGGTCCAGTCGCGCCACGATCCGTCAGGGCCGGAGGGCCGCAGCCGCTCGGCGAAAGCGCGCGGCAGCACCGCTTCGGCGTCGGCATTGACGACGCCATCGGGCAGGCCCGCAAGCGGCGCAAAACTGTAAAGTGTAACGCGGTGGCCGGCGGCAACCTGCGAGCGCAGGCACAGCAGCCGCAGCGCATCGAGCGGCCCGTCCCAGAAGGTGGCGACGTCAGGAATCACGCGCGTCACCTTCCACGACCATCAGGTCCAACAATCAGGCCCAGGCGCGCGCGGTCTTTGCCTTGGCTTCGTAGCTGTCGATGGAAGCCTGCTTTTCCTTGGTCAGGCCGATGTCGTCGAGACCGTTGATCATGCAGTGCTTGCGAAACGCGTCGATCTCGAACTTCACCGTGCCGCCGTCGGGGCCGCGGATCTCCTGGTTCGGCAGGTCGATGGTCACGGTGGCATTGGCGCCGCGCTCGGCGTCGTCGAACAGTTTGTCGAGATCGTCCTGCGAGACGCGGATCGGCAGCACGCCGTTCTTGAAGCAGTTGTTGTAAAAAATGTCGCCGAACGAGGTCGAGATCACGCAGCGGATGCCGAAATCGAGCAGCGCCCAGGGCGCATGCTCGCGGCTCGAGCCGCAGCCGAAATTGTCGCCGGCCACCATGATCCTGGCATTGCGATAGGCCGGCTTGTTGAGCACGAAGTCGGGGTTCTCGCTGCCGTCGTCCTTGTAGCGCGCTTCGGCGAACAGGCCCTTGCCAAGTCCGGTGCGCTTGATGGTCTTGAGGTACTGCTTGGGGATGATCATGTCGGTATCGACATTGATGATCTTCAGCGGCGCCGCGACGCCTTCCAGCGTGGTGAACTTGTCCATGGTTCTCTTCCCGGTTGAGGCGGCGTTTTAACCCGATTGGGCGTGACGTCCAAGGCTGATTTGCGCAGGGCTTCCTCTTCCTTCCCCCCTTTTGGGGCGAGGTGGCACGGACGAAGTCCGTGACGGATGAGGGGTTACTGGGCTCGGAGCTTGCGGCTACCCCTCACCCGGCCGCGCTGCGCGCATCCACCCTCTCCCACAAGGGGAGAGGGAAGTAAAAACCTCAATCCTCGACCTGGGCTTCGATGGCCTCCATGTCGTCGTCCGACAGGCCAAAGTGATGCCCGATCTCGTGGATCAGGACGTGGCGAACGATATGGCCGAGGGTTTCGTCGTGTTCGGCCCAGTAATCCAGGATCGGGCGGCGATACAGCCAGATCATGTTGGGCATCTGGCCGGTGTTGTCGTGGCTCTGGAACGGCAGGCCCACGCCCTGGAACAGGCCGAGCAGGTCGAATTCGGTCTCGGCCTGCATCTCTTCCAGCACTTCTTCCGTGGGGAAGTCGTCGACCCGGATGATGACGCCTTCGCAGAGCCGACGAAAACCGGCAGGCAGGCGCGCGAACATGTCGTGCGCCATGGCTTCCATTTCGGCGAGATCGGGGGCTTTTGCGGCGGGCCACATCCGGCCTTTGTAGACAACCGGACCGGATTCGGCAAAGCCGCCGGCCCGCGGTTGACGGGCGGGCGGCAATCGGTGACGTTGCGGTCGTGGATGTCAGGTTCGGGGCGTAGGATGCGGATCAGCTTTGCAGCGATGGGGTTGGCGGCGGCGCTCGGCGGCTTACCGATGGCCGGCGTCGCACAGGCTCAAACCACCGCGCGCGTCACGCAGGCGCAGCCCGGCCCCGACGTTTCGGCGCAAACCCGCCGACCTCGCGCGCGGGTCCGGATTTATCGCAACTACGACGTGCGCGGCGTCTACCCGCGCTACAATCCCGGCCCCAATGCGGTGCGCGATTGCACTGCCACCTACGTGCAGGAATTCCGCCCGAGCGGCACCGTTATCGTTCCGCGGATGAACTGCTTCTGGCGTCCAGGCTAGAAGCTCGGCGCCGCCTGACGGCGCCGAACAATCCTGCGGCGATCAATAGCGCGCACCCGCCATAGACGACGATGGCCATCGCCAGTTGCAGCGATGCACTGACGGTTCCGGGCATCACGCCGGGACCCTGCGAGGCCATGGCACTTCCCGCCGCGACCAGCGTTCCGCCCACCGATGCGAGCGCCGCAACCACGTTCAGTTTCCGCGATGGCAATATCGACATGGTGACCTCCCGTCTCTGAGTTACGAGAGATACGCATGACGCCGCGTACCGGTTTTGCGCCATGGCTGCGGAACCAGCGCGGCGCTTTTGCATTCATGTGAGCGGCATCGCCATTCAGTTTTCATTCACGTCGCCAGTCCTAGCCTGATCCTACGACGCAAGTAGCGCTGGTTGACGTCGGCACGATGTCCGCAGACCCCAAGGAGGATGCACATGAATGTGAAAAGTATTCTGGGCCTGACCGCAGTGGCGGGATTGCTGGCGATCGCCGCGCCGGCGGAGCGCGCCAGTGCGATGTCGCTGGCCAGCCCGGGCATCGCGGCCGCGGTGCAAAGCGAGACAGTAGCCGGAACCACCGAAGTGCGCTGGCATCGCGGCGGCTGGCATCGTCATCATGGCTGGCATCGTCATCGCGGCTGGCATCACCGCCGCCACTGGCGTCATCGCCATCGCTGGTGAGCCGGCAACGCCGAATCAATAATTCGTTCGACAAGCAGGCTCGCGCAAGCGAGCCTGCTTTTTTGTGCGCGCAGCGAACCGTGCGCGCGAGCATTGGCACGTTTTGTCGCAGCGGCATTCATGACGCGTTCAGATCGGCATCGATAGTTTTGCGCAAGGGCGAGTGAAGCAACGCCTCGCCGGCATGCGCCGGCGCAGTTCGATGCGTTGCAAGAATCCGGAAGGATGATGCAGATGACGGCGATGCGAGGTTTGAGGCGCGGACTGGTGCGTTCGCTCGGAATGGCCGCCACCGCGGCGATGATGCTGTCGGCCGTGCCGGCCGCGCGAGCGGTGTCGCTGATCGGCCCCGGCGCCGCGCCGGCCGCCGGGCAGGCGCGCGATGCGCTCACCACCCAGGTGCAGCACCGTGGCGGTGGTGGTGGATTTCGCGGAGGTGGGGGCGCGCCGCATGCCGGCGGCGGCGGTTTCCGCGGAGGCGGCCCCGCATTCCACGGTGGCGGAGGGGGTGGCGGATTTCGCGGCGGCCCCGCTTTTCATGGCGGCGGCGGTGGATTTCGCGCCGCAGCGCCGGCGTTTCGCGGACCGATTGGCCGGCCGGCCTTTGCCGGCGGCGGATTTCGTCACGGCCCGGCATTTCACGGCGGCGGGTTCCGACGCGGTCCCGCGTTTCACGGCGGCGGCTTTCGTTACGCGGCACCGGTGTTTTACGGCCACCGCCGGCATCACTTTCGCCCGCGCTACTACGGCTACCAGCCGTCCTACTACTACCCGCGCTACTACCATCCGCGCCGTTTCTGCCGGATCGTGATGACCTATTACGGCCCGCGTAAAATCTGCCGCTATCGGCCGTGGCTGCGGCACCACTGGCACCGGCGGCATCACCATCGGTTCAACGTTTATTGGTAAGACGTACTTGTCCCGGACGCGGTGCGGCGCCCTTGTACCGCTCCGCACAGCCGGGACCGTTACGGGGCCGGCGTTTGCGACGGCCCCGGCTCAGCGAAGCAGCACTTCGTGCTGCATCGCGTCCGGGGCACGGCTATCCACTCAATCGCCGAGCTGAAATCGCTCGAATCGGCCAAGCTCTTCCTCGATGCGGCGTTTCCATTCCTTGCGCGGCGCCTTCCTCGCGCCGTCGCCGACCCAGTTCCATTTCTGCATCAGCACTTTTCGCGATTGCCGGTCGGTCTTCAGATCGAGCGCGGCCACGATCTCGCCATCCACCAGCACCGGCAGTGCGAAATAGCCGAGCTGACGCTTCTCTTTGGGTACATAAGCCTCGAAGCGGTGATCGTAGCCGAAGAACAGCTTCGTCCGCTTGCGCTGGATGATCAGCGGATCGAACGGCGACAGGATGTGCACCAGCCCGCTTTCGCCCGCGCCGTCGTCCTGCAGCGTCGCCGGCGCCGCCCAATGCTCCTGCTTGCCGGAGCCGTCGAGCGCGACCGGCACCAGCTCGCCGCGCCGCGTCCGCGCCTCGATCAGTTTTCGCACCGCGGCCTTGCTGGGCGCATCGAGATGACAGATCGAATCCAGGCTGACGATGCCCTGCGAGCGTAACGCGCGATCCAGCAGATAAGCGATCTTCTCGAGGGTGGTAGCGGCCTTCGGCAGTCGGTCCCAACCGAAGTGCCGCAGCGTGAGATCGTAGGTCTTCAGCATGCCGGTGCGCTCGGAGATCGTCAGACGGCCTTCGTAGAACGCGAGCTGCAGCGCGCGCTTCGACGGCTTGCGGCTGGCCCATTCGTGATCCTTTTCACGCAGCACGTCGTCGTCGATGTCGCGGATCGACAGCGGCCCGGCCTTCGCCAGCCGCATCACTTTTCGCATGTCCGCCGGCGTCACCGTCGCGAACCACGCGTGGCCGTTGCTACGGTAGTATTTCATGTCGGGCACGAAGAAACGCAGGTCCGCCGCGGGCACGTAGGCCAGCGCGTGCGTCCAGTACTCGAACACGCTCTTGTCGCGGCTCTGTGCGTGCTTGAGATGCTCGCGCCTGTAGCCGGGCATGCGCGAGAACAGGATGTGGTGATGGCTGCGCTCGATCACGTTGATGGTGTCGATCTGCACATAGCCGAGATGCGCCACTGCGTCGGCAACACCCTGCGCGCCCTCGCCGAACGGCGCGCGCACATCAAGCCGCTGCGCCCGCAGCCAGATGCGGCGGGCGGCGGCGTTGCTGACAGGGATTGGATCGGCGGGCTTGCGGGGCATCGTCCGGAGTATAGCAGGATTCACCGTCAGCTTTGACAGTGCACCGACCTCTCAACCGTCGTCCCCGCGGATGTGGGAATCCATAGCCTCTGTCCGATCAATTGGAGGAAGCCATCAGCCGCGTGCCGGCACGAATCGACAGCGTGTATGGGTCCCCGCCTTCGCGGGGACGACCCAATGAGAGCTGCGCGCAACAACCATGGCCGGAGCAGCTAACTCAGCGCCACTCGCGGATATCCACGAAATGCCCCGCGATGGCCGCAGCCGCAGCCATTGCCGGCGACACCAGATGGGTGCGGCCCTTGTGGCCCTGGCGGCCTTCGAAATTGCGGTTCGAGGTCGCAGCGCAGCGTTCTTCGGGCAGCAGCTTGTCGGGGTTCATCGCCAGGCACATGGAGCAGCCCGGTTCGCGCCATTCGAAGCCGGCCTTGAGGAAGATTTTGTCGAGGCCCTCGGCTTCCGCCTGTTCCTTGACCAGCCCTGAACCGGGGACAACCATGGCATTGACGCCCTCGCGCACCTTCTTGCCGCCACCCAGAACGGCTGCCGCAGCGCGGAGGTCCTCGATGCGGCCATTGGTGCAGGAGCCGAGGAAGACGCGCTCGATCGTGATGTCCTCGATCCGCTCGCCGCCCTGCAGGCCCATGTACTCCAGGGCCCGCTCGGCCTGGCCCCGCTCGGCCGGGTCGTCGAAGGAGTCGGGGGTGGGGACGGTGCCGTCGACGCCGACGACCATGTCGGGCGTGGTGCCCCAGGTGACGCGCGGCGACAGCGCGGTGACGTCGACGTCGATCTCGCGGTCGAAGGTCGCGCCCTCGTCGGTGTAGAGCTGCTTCCAGGTCTCCACGGCGGCGTCCCACGCGGCGCCGGTCGGCGCGGCCGGCTTGCCCTGGACGTAGTCGAACGTCGTCTGGTCCGGGGCGATCATGCCCGCGCGGCCGCCGCCCTCGATGGTCATGTTGCAGATCGTCATGCGGCCCTCCATCGAGAGCGCCTCGACGGCGGGGCCTGCGAACTCGACGACGTGGCCGACGGCGCCGTCGACGCCCATCTGACCGATCGCGCCGAGGATCATGTCCTTCGCGGTGACGCCGAAGGGCAGGTCGCCGACGAAGTTGATCCGCATCGACTTCGGCTTCTTCTGCACCAGGCACTGCGTGGCGAGCACGTGCTCGACCTCGGAGGTGCCGATGCCGAAGGCCAGCGAGCCGAACGCGCCGTGCGTGGCGGTGTGGGAGTCGCCGCAGACCATCGTCATGCCCGGCTGGGTCATGCCCTGTTCGGGACCGACGACGTGGACGATGCCCTGGCGGTCGGACCCGAGCGAGAAGACCGGCACGCCGAACTCGGCGCAGTTCTCCTCGAGCTTCTCGACCTGCTTGCGCGACAGGACGTCCTTGATCCGCGCCGCGACGGGCGTGCCGTCCGTCGGGACGTTGTGGTCCGCGGTCGCGAGCGTCTTGTCCGGGCGGCGCACGAGGCGGCCGGCCAGGC
>NZ_JAQGJD010000363.1 GCF_028290785.1 Tardiphaga sp.
ACGGCAACCGCGATCAGCTCGTCCAGGTGTTTCTCAACCTCGTCAAGAACGCCGCCGAGGCGCTCAACGACGCCATCAATGGCGAAATCGAGCTGACGACGGCCTTCCGGCCCGGGGTGCGGCTTAAGACGCCCGGCTCGCACCAGCCCGTCAGCCTGCCGCTGGAATTCTGCGTGCGCGACAACGGTCCCGGGGTGCCCGATGATTTGATGCCAAATCTGTTCGATCCGTTCGTGACCACCAAGCCGACGGGGAGCGGCTTGGGTCTTGCTTTGGTGGCGAAGATCGTAGGCGACCACGGCGGCATCATCGAATGCGAGTCCCAGCCCCGCAAAACCATCTTCCGCGTGCTGCTGCCGATGTTCAGTGGGTCGACCGCCGACGCTTCACCGGGTGCCTTCGCACAGCAGAAAGTCTCTTCTCAGGCGAACTAAGGATTATCGATGCCGACAGGTAGCATTCTGGTCGCCGATGACGACACCGCGATCCGGACGGTTCTTAACCAGGCGCTGTCGCGAGCCGGCTATGAGGTGCGGCTCACCGGCACGGCGGCGACGCTGTGGCGCTGGGTCAGTCAGGGCGAGGGAGATCTTGTCATCACCGACGTGGTGATGCCGGACGAGAACGCGTTCGACCTGCTGCCGCGCATCAAGAAGATGCGGCCGAACCTGCCGGTCATCGTGATGAGTGCACAGAATACCTTCATGACCGCGATCCGCGCGTCGGAACGCGGCGCCTACGAATACCTGCCGAAGCCGTTCGACCTCAAGGAATTGATCGCCATTGTCGGCCGCGCGCTGGCCGAACCGAAGGAACGCGTCGCCAGCCACGCCGATGATGGCGAGTTCGATTCGATTCCGCTGGTCGGCCGCTCGCCGGCGATGCAGGAAATCTACCGCGTGCTCGCGCGGCTGATGCAGACCGACCTGACGGTGATGATCTCCGGCGAATCCGGCACCGGCAAGGAGCTGGTGGCGCGCGCGCTGCACGACTACGGCAAGCGCCGCAACGGCCCGTTCGTCGCCGTTAACATGGCAGCGATCCCGCGCGACCTGATCGAATCCGAACTGTTCGGCCACGAGCGCGGCGCCTTCACCGGTGCCAACTCGCGCGCTTCCGGGCGTTTCGAACAGGCCGAGGGCGGCACACTGTTTTTGGACGAAATCGGCGACATGCCGATGGAAGCCCAAACCCGGTTGCTCCGCGTGCTGCAGCAGGGCGAGTACACCACGGTCGGCGGTCGCACCCCGATCAAGACCGACGTCCGCATCGTCGCCGCTTCCAACAAGGATCTCCGTATCCTCATCCAGCAGGGCCTGTTCCGCGAGGATTTGTTCTTCCGCCTCAACGTCGTACCGCTGCGTCTTCCTCCTCTACGTGAACGCATCGAGGATCTGCCGGACCTGATCCGGCACTTCTTCGCACTGGCCGAAAAGGACGGCCTGCCGCCGAAGAAGCTCGACGCTTTGGCGCTGGAGCGAATGAAGCAGCACCGCTGGCCGGGCAACGTCCGCGAACTGGAAAATCTCGCCCGCCGTCTCGCGGCCCTCTATCCCCAGGACGTCATCACCGGCTCGGTGATCGACGGCGAGCTGGCGCCTCCCGCGGTGGTCTCCGGCGGCAGCACCCAGAACGGCGTCGATAACCTCGGCGGCGCCGTCGAGGTCTACCTGTCCACGCACTTCTCCAGCTTCCCGAACGGCGTCCCGCCGCCCGGCCTCTATCACCGCATCCTGCGCGAGATCGAGGTCCCGCTGTTGACCGCCGCGCTGGCCGCGACCCGGGGCAACCAGATCCGTGCCGCGGACCTGCTCGGTCTCAACCGCAACACGCTGCGGAAGAAGATTCGCGACCTCGATATTCAGGTCTATCGCACCGGCGGCTGAGCCATCGCCCCGTTGCGCTAATGGCGTCGCACCTGTGCGGGGCGGCACAAGGGATTGCCGCCGCGTCGGAACACCGCGAAAACAATCAAACAATTCCAGCTGCAATCCCGCGAAAACGCGTTCACTGCGTTTTCCGCCGCTTCCACACGCCGCGGAATTGTCGTAATTGAGCAACATTGTTGTATGATTGCATCAGTGCACTGTCGGTGATCGACAGCTGCAAGGCTTTCACGCTCACCAAATTCCGGAATGACCAGCGTAGACACGTCGGCCCCAGCAGTTGAACCGTCGTCCGCCGAGCTGCGCACATCGCCGCTGCGCCGGCTGTTTGTGCCTTTTGCGGTTGGGTTGGCGCTGCTGTCGGCCTGCCTGACCTTTGTCGTTCTCAACGGCCTGACGCCGATCTCGCCAACCCACACCGTCGTCGTCACCTTCCTGCTGATCAACGCCGCCGCCGTGCTGCTGCTGGTGCTGATCATCGCCCGCGAGGTCTGGAAGGTGGTGCAGGCACGCCGGCGCGGTCGCGCGGCGGCCCGGCTGCACGTCCAGATCGTCAGCCTCTTCTCGGTCATCGCCGTGATTCCGGCGGTGCTGGTGTCGATCGTCGCCAATGTCACCCTCGACCGCGGCCTCGACCGGCTGTTCTCCGGCCCGACCCGCGAGGTGATCGGCAACTCGCTGATCGTCGCCAACGCCTATCTGCACGAGCACGCGCAGTTGATCCGCGGTGACATCCTCGGCATGGCCAACGACATTTCCCACGCCCGGCCGCTGTTCGACCAGGACCGCGGCACCTTTCTCAGCCTGCTGACGGCAAGCGCGGCGTCGCGCAACCTGCCGGGCGCGATGATCATCGACAAGGACCGCAACGTCATCGCCTCCGCGAATACCGGCATCAGGCAGGATTTCACGACGCCGGCGCCGGACTTTCTGAAGAACGTCAACGACAGCGAGCCGCAGATCGCGGTGTTCATCGAGGCCAATTACGTCGCCGCCGTGATCCGACTGCGCGCGTTCGACGACACCTTCCTCTATGTGGCCCGGCTGCTCGATCCGCGCGTGGTCGCGCAGCTCCGCCAGACCCAGGCCAGCGTCGCCGAATATGCCGACCTGGAATCGCGCCGGCTCGGCATCCAGGTGGCGTTCGCACTGATGTTCACCGTCATCGCGCTGACGGTGCTGATGTCGTCGGTGCTGATCGGCCTGAACTTCGCCAACTGGCTGGTGACGCCGATCCGCCGCCTGATGGGCGCCGCCAACGCGGTGTCGGCCGGCGATCTGCATGTGCAGGTACCGGTGATCAAGTCGGAGGGCGATCTCGCCCATCTCGGCGAGACTTTCAACACCATGACCCAGGAATTGCGCACCCAGCGCGACGAGCTGGTCTCGGCCTCCGACGTCATCGACAGCCGCCGCCGTTTCATCGAGGCGGTGCTGTCATCCGCGAGCGCCGGCATCATCGGTGTCGATGGCGCAGGGCTGGTCGGCATCCTCAACCGCTCGGCGGAAAAACTGATCGGCCACTCGGAATCTGAAACGCTCGGCCATTCGTTGTCAGAGGTCGTGCCCGAACTCGATGAAATGATGCAGAACGCCCGCGACGGCAAGCAGCGCCTGATCCAGGGCCAGATCACCATTACCCGCGACGGCCAGGAGCGCGTGCTGTCGGTGCGGGTCAGCGCCGAACAGACCAGCCAGTCGCGCGACAGCTACATCGTCACGCTCGACGACATCACCGAACTTGTCTCGGCGCAGCGGACCTCGGCCTGGGCCGACGTCGCCCGCCGGATCGCCCACGAGATCAAGAATCCGCTGACGCCGATCCAGCTCTCCGCCGAACGCATCAAGCGCAAGTTCGGCAAGGTGATCGTCGCCGACAAGGCGATCTTCGAACAGTGCACCGACACCATCGTGCGCCAGGTCGACGATATCCGCCGCATGGTCGATGAATTTTCGCGTTTCGCGCGGATGCCGAAGCCGGTGATCGAGGGCGAGGACGTTGCCGACGCCGTGCGTCAGGTGGTGTTCCTGATGCGGGTCGGCCATCCCGACGTGGATATCGAAGCCACCATCAAGGACGAGCCGATGCGGGCGCGGTTCGACCGCCGGCTGATCTCGCAGGCACTCACCAACATCATCAAGAACGCCACCGAGGCGATCGAGGTGGTGCCCGCGGAAACGCTCGGCAAAGGTCGCATTGAGGTCATCGCTTTCCGCGAGAATGAAGACATCGTCATCGATGTCATCGATAACGGCATCGGCCTGCCGACCGTGAGTCGCTCGCGCCTGCTGGAGCCCTATGTCACCACCCGCGAGAAAGGCACCGGCCTCGGCCTCGCCATCGTCGGCCGCGTTCTGGAAGATCACGGCGGACGCATCGAACTGAACGACGCCTCGAACATTCGTCCCGGTGCGCGTGGCGCCTGGATGCGGCTGCGGTTCGCGATTTCCGGTCAGAAGCCCGATGCGGAAAATGCTGAACCGAAAGCCGTGCCGACCAACGAAGTTACACCTGAAGCCGTCACCGGCAGCTGACAAGACAGAGCAAGATCATGGCCAATGACATTCTGATCGTCGACGATGAAGCCGACATCCGCGACCTGGTCGCGGGCATTCTGGATGACGAGGGATTCACAACACGTACCGCCCGCGACAGCGATTCGGCGCTCGGCGAAATCTCCAACCGCCGCCCCAGCATGGTGTTCCTCGACATCTGGCTGCAGGGCAGCAAGCTCGATGGCCTGCAACTGCTGGAACAGATCAAGCGCGACCACGCCGAATTGCCGGTGGTGATGATCTCCGGCCACGGCAACATCGAAACCGCAGTCGCCGCAATCAAGCGCGGCGCCTATGACTTCATCGAAAAGCCGTTCAAGGCCGACCGCCTGATCCTGGTCGCAACGCGGGCGCTGGAAACCTCGCGGCTGAAGCGCGAGGTCAAGGAGCTGAAGCAGATGGCACCGGTGGCCAGTTCGCTGACCGGTCGTTCCGCCGCCATGAACCAGTTGCGCCAGACCATCGATCGCGCCGCCAAGGCCAACAGCCGCATCCTGATTGTCGGGCCGTCAGGCGCCGGCAAGGAACTGGCCGCGCGCACGCTGCATAATGCCTCGCAACGCTCCGAAGGCCCGTTCGTCGTCATCAACGCCGCGGCGATCACACCGGAGCGCATGGAGCTCGAACTGTTCGGAATCGAGCAGTCCAACGGCGAGCAGGCCCGCAAGGCCGGCGCGCTGGAGGAGGCCCATGGCGGCACGCTGTTCATCGACGAGATCGGCGACCTGCCGCGCGAGACCCAGAACAAGATTCTTCGCGTACTGGTAGATCAGACCTTCATGCGGGGAGGGGGCACCACCAAGGTCCACGTCGATGTCCGCATCATCTCGTCCACCGCGCGCAACCTCGAGGAAGAGATCGCCGAAGGCCGTTTCCGCGAGGACCTCTATCACCGACTGTCTGTCGTTCCGATCCGGGTGCCGCCGCTGTCCGAGCACCGCGAGGACATTCCTGAGCTGATCGAATATTTCATGGAGCAGATCTCGGTTGCCACCGGCCTGCCGAAGCGCCAGATCGGCCAGGACGCCATGGCGGTGCTGCAATCACACGTCTGGCCGGGCAACGTCCGTCAGCTCCGCAACAATGTCGAACGCGTGATGATCCTCGCCGGCGGCGGGCCGGAGGTGATCATCACCGCCGACATGCTGCCACAGGACGTCGGTTCGATGGTGCCGTCGATGCCCACCAGCAATAATGGCGAGCACATCATGGGCCTGCCGCTGCGTGAGGCCCGCGAAGTCTTCGAGCGAGATTATCTGATCGCCCAGATCAGCCGATTCTCGGGCAATATCTCGCGTACCGCCGAATTCGTCGGCATGGAACGCTCGGCGCTACACCGCAAGCTCAAGGCGCTCGGCGTCGGCTGAGTTCTCACTTCAAACTCCACGCATCATCAACATCGGGAAGAACTATGTCGCGCATTGCCTACGTGAACGGTCACTATCAAAACCTCCGCGACGCCGCCGTGAACGTCGAAGATCGCGGCTACCAGTTTGCCGACGGCATCTACGAAGTTTGTGAAATCATCGGCGGCAAGATGGTGGATTTCCCGCGCCACATGGCGCGGATGCAGCGCTCGCTGCGCGAACTGCGCATCGCCGAGGCGATGCCGCTAGCGTCGCTGAAGATCGTGATGCAGGAAGTGGTTCGCCGCAACCGCATCAGCTACGGCATCGTCTATCTGCAGATCAGCCGCGGCGTTGCCCATCGCGACCACGGCTTTCCATCGCCCGAAGTGAAGCCGAGCATCGTCGTCACAGCGAAATCGCTCAACTTTGCCAAGAACCAGGCGCAGGCAGAGCGCGGCGTCAAGGTCATCACGACCGCCGAGAATCGCTGGCCACGCGTCGATATCAAGACCGTCGGCCTGTTGCCGAATGTGCTCGCGCGTCAGGAGGCGCGCGACAAGGGCGCCTATGAGGCCTGGTACGTCGATGCCGATGGCTTCGTCACGGAGGGCGCGTCCTGCAACGCCTGGATCGTCACCAAGGACGGCAAGGTGGTAACGCGCACCGCCAAGTCGGGTATTCTCGCCGGCATCACGCGGGCGGTGCTGATCGATGTGCTGGCCTCGATGCAGCTCACGCTCGAGGAGCGCAACTTCACGCCGCAGGAGGCCTGCGAGGCCGCCGAGGCCTTCGTTTCGTCCGCGAGTCAGATCGTGATGCCGGTGATCAGCATCGACGGCAAGACCATCGGCGATGGCAAGCCCGGCGGTATTGCGAAGCGGTTGCGCGACCAGTTCCATCACTTCGCAGCGATTTCCTGAGAATTGGCGGGCTTTTGGGCCATCGCCGGCGGAACTCGCTTGCCTAAAAACGGCGCCTGCCTTCTAATCAATCCGTCGCGCTCCCGGAGGGGGATCTCAGGGGAAAGCGGGACAACTGGATGACGCCCCGAAGAGGGCTGCGTCCGGTTTAAAAATAAAAGATGAAAATCAGACTGCGGGATTAAAAAAATGGCGGCAGACCGCGCACAGAATCTACAGGACACCTTCCTCAACCACGTTCGTAAGACCAAGACGCCACTGACGATCTTTCTGGTGAATGGCGTAAAGCTGCAGGGCATTGTCACCTGGTTCGACAATTTCTGCCTCTTGCTCCGTCGCGATGGCCACTCGCAGCTTGTCTACAAGCATGCGATTTCGACAATCATGCCGGGCGCACCGATCCAGCTGTTCGAAGGCGGCGAGGACGCTCCAGCTTGAGATTGAACTAATTGGAACACCGGAGCTTCGAAGGGAGCGTTGACCGTCCGCGGCCAGCGCCAGGCGAATCGACAGGGCGGGTGGTGGTCATCGGCCCTTACTTGCGTGAACGGCGTGGCAATGCCGATGCGCAATCGGAGACTCATGCCCGCGATTCCGAGGCGCGGCTGGAAGAAGCCACAGGCCTCGCCCGCGCCATCGGTCTGACCATCGCCGAAGCGGTCGTCGCGCCGCTCGGCCAGATTCGGCCCGCCACCTATCTCGGCAAGGGCAAGGTCGAGGAAATCGTCGGGCTGATCACCGGACATGACATCGAACTGGTGGTGATGGACTGCGCGCTGTCGCCGATCCAGCAGCGCAATCTCGAGAAGGAATGGAACACCAAGGTGCTCGACCGCACCGGTCTCATTCTGGAAATTTTTGGCCGCCGCGCCAAGACCAAGGAGGGCGCGCTGCAGGTCGAGCTCGCGCATCTCAATTACCAGCGCAGCCGCCTGGTGCGCTCCTGGACCCATCTGGAACGGCAGCGCGGCGGCTTCGGCTTCATGGGCGGCCCCGGCGAGACGCAGATCGAGGCCGATCGACGGCTGATCGGCGACCGCATCACGCGGATTGAAAACGAGATCAAGAAAGTGCAGGCGACGCGAAGGCTGCACCGCGCCGGCCGGCAACGCGTGCCGTACCGTGTCGTGGCGCTGGTCGGTTACACCAACGCCGGCAAATCGACGCTGTTCAACCGCCTGACCCATGCCGAGGTCACCGCCGAGGATATGCTGTTCGCCACGCTCGACCCCACGCTGCGCGCGTTGACGCTGCCGCATGGCGGCAAGGCGATGCTGTCCGACACCGTCGGATTCATCTCCAACCTGCCGACGCAACTGGTGGCGGCGTTCCGCGCGACGCTGGAAGAGGTGCTGGAAGCCGACATCATCCTGCACGTTCGCGACATCTCGCATGAGGACGCCGACGCGCAACAGAGCGACGTCGATAAGGTGCTGCGCCAGCTCGGCATCGACACCGATGCCAGCGCACGCATTCTCGAAGTCTGGAACAAGATCGATCGCTTCACTCCCGAGCAGCGCGAAGACCTCGGCAACATCGCGGCGCGACGTCCACCGGACAAGCCGTGTTTCCTGGTGTCCGCGGAAAGCGGCGAGGGCATTGACGGTTTGCTCGACGCCATCGAGACGCGGCTTGCGGCTTCCCGCATCACGCTCGACCTGTCGATCGACGCCAGTGACGGCGCCGGCGTCAGCTGGCTGCACCGCAATGCCGAGGTGCTGGTGAAGGAATTGCACGAGGGCCATTTCGACATGGTGGTGCGCGTCGATGAGACCAAGCGCGATGTAGTGATGGCCAAGTTCGGCGCGGTGTTGCATCCGGTCGATGACGCAACGGCGTAGTGTCAACGGGCGTAGGCCGCTATGGTTGTCGTCCCCGCGAACGCGGGGACCCATACCCTCCGAATTCAAGGTGCTGGAGAACGTTGCCGCGCGTTGGCCGTTGAAACGCCGGCGTCTCTATTTTTCACTCGGAGGGTATGGGTCCCGGCTCGGCGTTCGCTTGCGCTCACTTGGCCGGGACGACGGGCTGAGCTTCCTTGCCCTTCGCCTCATCCCATAACGCATCCATCTCTTGCAGCGACGCGTCCTGCAACGTGCGCCCCTTCGCGGCCAGCGCGGCTTCGATATAGCCGAACCGCCGCTCGAATTTGACGTTGGTGCCGCGCAGCGCCAGATCCGGGTCGGCGCCGACATGGCGCGCCAGATTGACCAGCGCGAACATCAGGTCGCCGGTTTCCGCCGCCACTTCCTCCGTATCGCCGCGATCCAGCGCCGCCTCGATCTCGTCGGCCTCTTCGCGGATCTTCGCCAGCACGGCGCGCGGATCGTTCCAGTCGAAGCCGACGCTGGAGGCCTTCTTCTGCAACGCCATCGCCTGGGACAGCGACGGCTGCCCGGCCTTGACGCTGGCCAGCAGCGAGGAGGGCGCCGCGCTGCCCAAAGGATGCCGTGCCGCGCGCTCAGCCTTCTCCTCGGCCTTGATGCGCTCCCAGACGCCCTTGACGTCGGACGGGGTCAGTTGGCCGTCCTTGTCGGCGAACACATGCGGATGGCGGCGGATCATTTTTCGCGTGATCGCCTCGACCACATCGCCGAACGCAAACGCATCCTGCTCCTCGGCCATGCGGGCGTGGAACACGACCTGCAGCAGGAGGTCGCCAAGCTCCTCGCAGAGATCGCCGAGATCATGGCGCGCGATGGCGTCGGCGACCTCATAGGCTTCCTCGATGGTGTAGGGCGCGATGGTCGCGAAGGTCTGTTCGACATCCCACGGGCAGCCGGTCACCGGCGTGCGCAGTTGCGCCATGATCTCGATCAGGCCGGCAATATCGCGAGAAGGGATCATTGAGAAGGCTCCACGGCAGGTCGTCACGGTATGCCGCATGCCACGCAAAAAGTCATGGTAGCTCGGATGGAGCGAAGCGAAATCCGGGGCCGCCGTATCCATGGAGCGACCTATCCCGGATTGCGCTTCGCTCCATCCGGGCTACAAGTGGCCCATGAACGAGACCTTTCACGATCAAACCGCGCTGGTGCTGTTCTCCGGCGGCCAGGATTCCGCGACCTGCCTGGCCTGGGCGTTGCAGCGCTTTGCCCGCGTCGAGATGCTCGGCTTCAGCTACGGTCAGCGCCACCTGATCGAACTCGACAGCCGCGAAAAACTGCTTGAGGCTATCAAGGCGCTCGACGCCGGCTGGACATCGAAGCTCGGCGACAGCCACACGCTCGACATCCCGACGCTGAGCCTGATCTCGGACACCGCGCTGACCCGCGACGTGGCCATCGAGATGGGCGCCGACGGATTGCCGAACACCTTCGTGCCCGGCCGCAACCTGGTGTTCCTGACCTTCGCCGCCGCCCTGGCGTATCGCCGCGGCATCACCCACATCATCGGCGGCATGTGCGAGACCGACTATTCCGGCTATCCGGATTGCCGCGACGACACCATCAAGGCGCTGCAGCAGGCACTCAATCTCGGCATGGCCCGGAATTTCCAACTGCACACACCGCTGATGTGGCGCGACAAGGCCGCGACCTGGGCGCTGGCCCAGGAACTGGGCGGGCAGGGCCTGGTGGACCTGATCCGCGAACACTCCCATACCTGCTATCTCGGCGAGCGCGGCGCGCTACACGACTGGGGTTACGGCTGCGGAAAATGCCCGGCGTGCCAATTGCGCGCCAAGGGTTGGAATGAATTTGCGGCCAGCGCCGGGTAGCTGCGCCATTAAACAGTGGTGGGCGATACCAGGACTCTGATAGCGCTAGGCGATGGCCTATCGATCGTTCCGCTTTCCGACCGCCGCAATCGTCTTCACGGTTGCCGCGATTGTCGTTACCGCCGAACAATCCCACGCGGCCAACGGCGCTTATGCGGTTGACGCTGCCGACATCTCCGACCTCGGCTCGTGCAAGATTGAAAGCTGGCTATCGACCGCCACCAACACCGATTTCTCCGCGGTCGCCAATCCGTCCTGCGTCGTCAACATCGTCCGCCCGGTCGAACTCAGCGTGATGACCAACCGCTATCGCTCCGACGGCGACTGGAGCACCAGCGTCGCGCCCAAGGCCAAGATCAACCTGATCCCGACCGGCATCGGCCGGTTCGGCGTATCGGCGCTGGGCGGCGTTACGCTCGATGCCCAGACCGGGCAGAACACCGCCATGTTCGGCGAAATCCCGGCCACCTATCGGTTGTCGGAAATCATGCGGATCAATCTCAACGCCGGCTGGCTGTGGGACCGCACCGTGGATCGGCACTATCTCACCTACGGCGTCGGCTTCGACTGGAAGCTGACCGATCTGTTTCAGTACACGATCGAGATGTACGGCCAGGCCGGCGCATCGGAAATTCGCAGCGTGGTGCAGCCGAAATTCCAGACCGGCATTCGCTACCGGCCCAACGAAATTTTCTCCATCGATGTGATCTACGGCCACAACATCACCGGCGAGAATGCCAACTGGATCACCGTGGGCACCACGTTCCGGTTTCCAGTGCCGGAAACCACCCACGCGCGATCGTCCCATGACTGAGCAATCATGGCGGGTAGGGTGCGTGAGTCAGCGGCCTGTTGACGACCGGACGACGAGCTACGTGGAGATGCCCGTCAAATGACGTTTGAAACCGCGTCATTTGACGGGCGGCGGCCTGTGATCGATGCTTGAAGGTTTGACGATCAACCGCCAGGCCATCGAGCGGACCGTTCGGCTTGTTACGACCGCACGGCTTCGGGACTCTGTGCTGCGCGATTTGGTCGATGAGTCCGAACTCGATGCCCTCAGCGAAATCGAAGGCGCAACGAGCAACCGACGTATTGCCCAAGTCCGTGGGGCAGGCGAGGTGCCGTCGAATGAGCTCATCTATGGCATTCCGCACGCACACATAGCGGTCTGTCAGATGTGCCGAGATACCCCGCGTGAGCAGCGTGAACTTCACCAACTCCTCGGCCACATCAACGATGCGATCGTAATAGGAGGACGGCTTCATCCGTTTTTCGACGACTGCGTCCACATGGCCGCGTTAGCCAGCCTGCAGAATAAGCCGCGACTGTTCCCATTAATGCGTAGCTTGAGAAACCTTACCCGGAGTGATAGGGTTTTTACTCGGGCTATCGACAACCACCCGATGAGCCTTCGAGGCCAAGCGTTGTTTCTCTCCAGTTCGGAGTTGGAACATGTCTTGCGCCAACGCGACTTCTGCATCGATAAATCATGCGAAACTCATAACGACGTTGCTCCAACGCCTAGAGCGACGTTGGCAACTTCTCTTTGGACGGTTGACGGCATTTTCTCGGTATTTTGAGCGACGGAGTTCGCGTCCAGAACTGCTCGACCTCAATGACCATCTGCTCGCTGACATCGGTCTATCGAGGCACGATGCCGGCGAAGATGCCCTCAGGTCCTCTCGGACGCGCCTAACAGCGTGGCACGTCCACCGATAACGGCATCCGCGTTTGCAATCGAGCCTTCCTGGGTCTGCTGCGCTGTCGCTGCCGTTGTTGCCACGGCGGACAAGATGGCGAAGGCAAAGATGTTGGTCCCGATCTTCATGGAGTTCTCCTTGAAACGCATGGAAATGAATGTCCGGCGGTACGGCCGAATCGGACACTGGCTTAGTTCTTTGTGATTGCCGTCTTCTCCAATGCTGCGCGGACGTTCCGTGCAAGCTTTTGAGCATCATCGTTGGCCCAGAAATGGATGAAGAAGAGCCGCGGATTCTCGTCAAGCATGTGGCTGTGGATCGCCGTCACCTCGATGTCGCCGGCGCGCAACGCACGGATCAGGGGATTGACCTCGTCGCCGGTGACGAGAAAGTCACCGGTGATGGCGGCCTTGCCAGCGCTGGTCGGTTGAAAATTGATCGCGTTGGCTCCGCCGAGCGCAGCGTTCACCGTCATTCCTCCTTCGGTGATCGGATCCCGCCGCGGGACATTGAATTGATAGACCCCGCCGTTCGCGACGCCCTTGACGCCGACTGCCTCGTCCAATTTTCCAGTATCCAGTTCGATCGATGGCTGCGGCGCCGGCGAAGCGGGCGGCGGATCGAACGGCGTTTTGCTCGCAGCCGACAGGGCAGCACGAATAATTTCGGCCATTTTGGCCGGATCGCCGTGACCGCCGACGTGCATGTAGAAGGTCGCCGGCGTGGCCCGAAGGATGTGATTATGAAGGGCTGTGACGTCCAGTCCGGCGTCGAGCAGCTTGGTCATGACGGGTGTGATTTCCGTTTCCAGCAGCACCAGGTCGCCCATCAACATCGCTTCGCCATGCATTGGCGCGAACGCCACCCATCCGCCCAGTGCCAACGCCGGTTTGAGGGCCACGCCTTCCAGGGTCACGCTGAGGTCGGATCGGGGCAATCCATATCGATGAACGTCTCCCGACACCGCCGCCGTCTTGCCCATGGCGGAGTCTACCTTCTTCCAATCGATCTCCGCGGCTTGAACCGTGCATGGAAGGGCTAAGGTCGCTAGCAAGGCTGCTACCACGAGCTTGGTCATATTCAACTCCCTGTTTGCTTTTCAGCCCCAATTTCTGGGTCAGTCGAGTGATTTGGCTTCGAAGCGCTCGAACCAGGTGACGCTGTCGGCCTTGGTCCACAGTCCAACTCTGCCGCCGTCGGGGAACGTTCCGTCGGTCGCCGTGAAGAGCTCTTGGCCGTCGAACGAGACGGTAAAGCGATCGCCCTTCGCGACGACGCCGAGGGTGTGCCACGCCTTCCCGGGCACCGGAGCGTCCGCCCCAGCGATCATTTCGCGCCGACCAGCCCTAACTCGATAGAAGCGAACGTTGTTCTCCAGCGCGTTGGCGCGCACGACGTAGTAATCGTTCGCCGACGTCAACCGGAAGATGACGCCCCCGGCCTGATCGACTTTCCCGCTCATCGCCATGAAACGGGTGGAGAGATCGACGTTGCGGTCCGAGAACGTCCGGTAGACGGCGATCGGGAAGCGATTGTCCGTGGGGTCCGTCCCGGTCTGCGCCAACCCCTGGATGGCGTCGCTTTTGATGATCGACCATTCGCCCGGCTTGCCGTCGCCGGTTGCCAAAAACTCGAAGGCTCCGAGTCCTGTCGCAGCGTCAAACGTGACGACCTCTGCCGAGGCCACCGCTGTCGTGCCGACGAATGCCAGGACCACGAATGCGACGCGGTGAGCCCAGCAGCGGAAAGTCATCGATGTCCCCCCGGTGTCGGCTTGGCCTGATCGGTGGGCGCGCGAAGGATGCCCGGCGCGGGGTCGCGCATGTCCGCCTCGCGCCGCATCTCCGCGCGATTTGCTTCGACCCAAAGTTGGTAGCAGTTTTCGTAGCCGGTCCCCTCGCGATCAACGCACACCCGGTCCGCCGCGACCCGCCACCTGCCAACGCGGTTCTTGCCCATGTCGTAGCTTCGCAGTGCGCCGCCGCGTTCGTAGACCTCGCGCCAATGAACCTCGTCCGTGAACTCCATACCGCCCAACTTAGAGGCGATCTGCCCGCCGGCCAGCTTGCGAAACGTATCCGCCCTGGCGCTCGACGATGCTGCGAAAACCAAAATCATCAAGATGCAGATGCGCGCCGCCCGGTTGGCGACAGACATCAGATCGCCCCCGCTGCGCGGAGCAGAAGCCCGGCAACGCATGCGCCTCCGAGCACCGTGAGCATTCCGATATTCAAACGGAAGATCGCGGTCGCCGCCGCCAAGGCCAGGATCAGCGCTGCAGGATCGACGCTGGTCAAGACCGGCATCTCGAACGACAGGCCGAAGTTCCGGGCCGGCAGGACCTCACGAAAGATCGTGTGGATGGCGAACCAGATCGACAGATTGAGGATGACGCCGACCACCGCCGCCGTGATCGCCGATAGCGCGCCGGCGAGCGCCTTGTTGCCCTTCATGACCTCGATGAACGGGGCGCCGAGGAAAATCCAGAGGAAGCATGGTGTGAACGTGACCCAGGTGGCCAGAAGGCCGCCGAGCGTTCCGGCTACCATGGGTGACAACGAGCCGGGATCGCGAAACGCGGCCATGAAACCCACGAACTGCAGCACCATGACGAGCGGGCCCGGCGTGGTCTCCGCCATGCCTAGACCGTCCAGCATCTCGCGCGGCTGAACCCAGTGATAGTGCTCGACAGCCTGCTGCGCCACGTAAGCCAGCACCGCATAGGCTCCGCCGAACGTCACCATCGCCATCTTGCTGAAGAACACAGCGATCTGGCTGAAGACGTTGGCCTCGCCGTAGATGGCCAGCAGGGTGAAAACCGGCACCAGCCACAACAAAAGCCAGACGGCGCTCACGCGTAGCGCGCGTCCGACGCTGGGCCGCACGTGGTCCGGCAACTCGTCGCTCATCAAGCTGTCAACGGCAGCGGTCGATTTCGGCCCGCCGTGGCCGCCACCGGCGGCAAATTCCGGGCGTCCCGCCCGTGCGCCGAGATAGCCGATCAAGCCTGCGGCCAGGATGATCGCCGGGAACGGCACGTTGAAAAAGAAGATGGCGACGAAAGCCGTCCCGGCGATCGCCCGCATCGCGTTGTTGCGTAGCGCCCGCTTGCCGACGCGGACGACGGCCTGAACGACGATCGCCAGGACCGCGGCCTTGAGCCCATAGAACAGCGCCTCGACGAATCCGACATTGCCATAGGCCGCGTAGACGTAGCTCAGCGCCATGATGCTGACGACGCCCGGCAGGATGAACAGACAGCCCGCCACGATGCCGCCGACGGTGCGATGCAGCAGCCAACCGATATAGGTGGCAAGCTGCTGCGCCTCGGGCCCCGGCAGAAGCATGCAGTAGTTCAGCGCATGCAGGAAACGGCTCTCCGAGATCCAGTTCTTTTCCTCGACCAGGATGCGGTGCATGACCGCGATCTGTCCGGCGGGACCGCCGAAGCTGAGCAGCGCAATCTTCAGCCAGACGCGGAAGGCCTCCCCGAAGCTGATGCCGTGGGAAGGTTCGCCGGAAACAATCGCTCGGGCAGCGGGAACGTCGGTCATCACGATTTTCCCTTGTTGGTCGGCCAGTTGTGGGTCTCGCCGGTGGCGTCGCGGCACCATCGGTAGAAGGCGTCGTAAACCAGCATCCCAGCGTCCAGTTGCGCGAGATCGTCATCGAACATGCGGGAGAGACCGAGGGACGCGGCCATCAGGCCAAGGGCTTCCGGAGACAGTTCGGGCCGACCCGTGTCGGCCGCACGCACCATCGTCGCCAACCGGTCGAGTGGCGGCGTCGAAAGCCCGAACTCCTCGATCATGACGTCGAACGTGCAGCGTTCGCCGCGGTGGCTCCAGAACACGTTCTCGATATCGAACGGCACCGCGCCAAAACGCTCGCCTACGGCTTCAACCTCCGACGGGGAGACGAACAGGAAGACCGCATTTGGATCGACAAACCGTCGGATCAGCCACGGGCATGCGATGCGGTCGATCTTGGGCCGCGATCGGGTGACCCATACGGTGCGGCCTTGCGCGTCCGGAGGCGGCAGCTTGGCAACCGGCACCGCCGGCAGCTTCGCGGCCTTCCAAGCCTCGAATCCCCCGTCGAGCGTTTCGGCTGGGACGCCGGCATGACGCAGCCAAGCGGCAACCCCTT
>NZ_JAQGJD010000384.1 GCF_028290785.1 Tardiphaga sp.
GGCATGACGCTGGCCGGCAAATACGGCATCGGCATCATCTCGCTGGGCTCGATGTCGACTCAGGGCCTGATGGCGCTGCCGACGCAATGGGGTTTTGCCGAAGACGCGGCGAAGAAGCATGGTACCATCGTCGATCGCGCCAACTGGCGCGTGCTACTGAGCTGGCATATCGCCGAGACGCGCGAACAGGCGGCCCGCGAGGCCGGTCCCGGCCTGATGCGCTGGCACAACGAATACAATGTCGGCACCCTGCAGCGGCCCGGACTGCAGCCGTTTACGTCGCCGGAGGACGCCGTCGAGAAGACCGCGGGCGGCGAGAACGCGGCATCGACCATCGGCAGGCCGGACGATCTGGTGAAGACCATCAAGAACCTGATGGCGGTGTCGGGCGGCGTCGGCACCATCGTCGGCTTTGTGCACGACTGGGCCAATCCGGAGAACACCAGGCGCAGCTGGGACATGGTGGCGCGCTACGTGGTGCCGGAGATCAATGGCTACATTGCTTCGTTACGCAAATCGCAGCAGTTCGTGATCGACAACCGCGAGGTGTTCGAGCGCGCCGGACAGGCGGTGATGGCCAAGATCATGGAAAACGACAAGGCTGCAGCGGCGCTGACGCTCACCGGCCCGGGCCGCGTTGCGATCCCGTTGGTGAATGCGCCGGACCTGCAACAGAAGAAGGCTTGAACAACGCCACCACCAACGCCTCGACCATGGAGGAATGTCATGCGCAACGATCTCGATCCGCTGATCCTCGATTTGCTGGAATGGATCGACCGCGAGCCGCGAAGCTATGCCGAGGTGATCGAGGCGTGGCGCACGTCGTGCCCGCGGCTGACGGTGTGGGAGGATTGCGTCGATCGCGGCCTGGCGACGCGGGAGCATGTGCCGGGACGCGAGGTGTCAGTGAAGCTGACCGATAGTGGCCGGGATTTTCTGCGCGAACGCGGGCGGACGATCCGCAACCGCCGTTCAACTGCCCCTGAAATGAAGGCATCGTAGAATGGGTGGAGCGAAACGATACCCATCAACGCCTGCATGATGGCTTTCGCGGACGGTCGCGCGATCGCGTCCATCCGCTCCACCCATCCTACGGATAACTACTTCCCGTAATAGTCCTGCGTCGTTTCCCACGCCACCGTCTGCAGCAGTGTTGCGGTCGGTGCATCCAGCCCGGCAAGATAGCTGTTGCCGACCGGCGAGCGACCGGTGAGCGCGGTGAACGTCACACAGGCGGCAAGATAGGTCCCGGCCAAGCTCGGATGGCGCTTGTCGGGCTGATAGAGGTTGAGCTCGGGCTGCCTGGCCCGCATCCGCGCAAAGGCTAGTCCGGCCGGGATTACCAGCGCGTTGTTGTCATTGCCCGCGACGGTATAGGCCTCGGCCAGTTGCTGCGTCATTTCCGGCTTGTCTTCATAGGCCCAGGACATGAACAGAATCGGCGTGGCGCTGTGCGAGCGGACGATCTCGCTGTTCTTCCTGGCGTATTCCGTGAATACCGACTTCAGCTGCGGATGGATCGGGCACTGGCTGCAGTCCATCATGACAGCCGCATCGAACAGCTTGCCGGGCGGGTTAAACACCACGACGTTGTTGTCGTCGAAGGAATAGGAGCCAACCGCCTTGGGCCGAAAATAGCTCTCGACGTCATGCCAGTCGAAGCCGGAGCCGCCGATCGTGACCATCGTCGCGCGATAGCGCGCCTTGTTTTCGGGATCGGCGGCCTTTTCCAGCAGTGTCAAATGGCCCGGCAGGCCGTTGTTGTAATAGAAAAAACTGTTGCCGACGAACATCTCGGTCTTCGGGAAATCCGGACCTAGCGTGGTTACTTTCGGCCTGGTCTGCGCCTGCAACGCAACCGGCGCAGCGGCGGCGATTGCCGCAGCGATCAACAGAGTGCTGAGAATTCTGGTCATCGGACGTTTCCTTCGTTTTTGTTGTCGTTGCCTGTAGCACACCGCCGCGCGCGCCGTTGCCCGCGGATTGCAGCCCTACCCCGCGCGCGCCGCAAAGGCCTGCCGCATGGCGGCATAACCCTGCTGCTGCTGGCTCCAGTTGCGACCGCCGGTGACGCCGCCATCGACCAGCAGGTCGGTGCCGTTGATGAAGCTGGAGTCGTCGCTGGCGAGGAACAGCGCGGCCAGAGCGATGTCGTCGGGCAACCCGGCACGCGGGATCGGCTGCGCGGTCTTGAACGCCTCGCGCATCGCCACCGGCGTCCGCTCCGCGGCTTCCACCGACAGCCCCATCGCCTTGGCGAAAATGCCCGTGGCAATGGCGCCCGGGGAGATGCTGTTGACGCGGATGCCGGATTCGCCGAGCTCCATCGCCACGCAGCGGGTGAGATGGATCACCGCCGCCTTCGCCGCGCCATATACCACCGACGACGAGAAGCCGGCCTGGTGGCCGGCAATGCTGCCGTTGTTGATGATGCTACCGGAGCCCTGCCGCTTCATGTGCGGCGCCGCGTGCTTCATCCCCAGCATGACGCTGCGGACCAAAGTCGCCATCGCCGCGTCGAAGCGATCGACATCAAGCCCCTCGATACCACCGGTCTGCGCCGGGCCGCCGGCATTGTTGAACAGGCAGTCGATGCGGCCGAATTTCGCCACCGCGTGGTCGATCAGCGCGCGGATCTGTTCCTCGTCAGTGACATCGGTCTGGCGAAAGCTGCAGGCGTCGCCGAGCCGCGCCGCCAGTGCCTCGCCTTCCGCCGAGCGACGCCCGGCAATGACGACCTTGGCGCCTTCGTGAATAAATATTTCTGCAGTGCGGAGCCCGATACCGCTCGTCGCGCCGGTGATCACCGCCACCTTGTTGTCCAGCCGTCCCATTTCGTTTCCCTCTTTTGTTTCACCGCTGCATTTGACGACGCCGAAGTGCCTGCGGGCAAGGCGAATTTCGCCTTCGGCGTTTCGATAGCAACCTCCACATCACGTCAATTTCTGCGTTAAGCGGCGATCATACCGCATCGCAATCTTCACCCGGCGTCGTCTATCACGATTAAGGAAGTTCTAATTCGCGCATGCGAGATTTGGCCATTGATACCATCACGGCGCATGGTTCGCCGCATTGCCTCGGAGAAATTCAACCGTGAAGCTGTTCAACAATCTGTCGATTTCCGTGAAGCTTGGAATTCTCGTCGGCGTTACCCTGCTGGGCCTGTGCGCCGCCGGCTTGCAGGCGACGCGCCTGGTCGGACAGGAAATGCACACCGCCCGCATGGAGCAGGTCCGCAGCATCGTCGATATCGCGCGCAACGTAGCACTCGGGTTGCAGAAGCAAGTGGAAGCCGGCGAGCTGACCAAGGAAGCCGCGATCCAGGAATTCAGCCGGCGCGCCCGCACCATGAGCTATGATGGCGGCAACGGCTACGTGTTCGCCTACGACATGAACGGGATCGCGCTGGCGACCCCCGATCCGAAGCAGATCGGCACCAACCGGCTGGACGTCGCGGTCAACGGCCGCGCCCTGACCCGCGAACTGCGCGACGGCGTCGCCGCCAAGGGCGATGTCACGCTGTATTATGAATATATGAAGCCCGGCACCACCGATCCGATCCGCAAGTTCTCCTACGCCGTCGCCCTTCCCGGCTGGAATATGTTCGCCGGCACCGGCGCCTACCTCGACGATCTCGACAGCAAGTTGAAGCCGATCATCTGGACACTGGCGCTGTCGATCCTAGGCATCGCGGTCGTCGCCGGCCTGATCGCCTGGTTCGTCGCCCGTGGCATCACCTTGCCGCTCGGCCAGCTCGGCACCCGGATGAAGGATCTCGCCACCGGCCAACTGGCCGCGGAAATCCCCGGCGCGGGCCGCCGCGACGAGATCGGCGCGATGGCCGCGACGGTGCAAGTGTTCAAGGACAATGCGATCCGCATGAAGGGCCTGGAGCAGGAAGAAGCCGCGATGCAGCACCGTGTCGCCGCCGAGCGGACGTCCGCGATGAACAGCCTCGCCGACGGCTTCGAGCGCAGCGTCAACGGCGTGGTCCAGTCGGTGGCCCATTCGGCAGCCGGCATGCAGGCAACGGCGACCTCGATGACCACCACCGCCGGCCAGACCAGCGAACGGGTCGCCAGCGTCAGCCTGGCGTCGGACAAGGCGCTTTCGAACGTCCAGACCGTCGCCGCGGCGGCGGAAGAACTGTCGGCCTCGGTGCAGGAAATTTCGCGTCAGGTCGCGCAGTCCACCGAGATCGCGCGTCAGGCAGTCGGCGAGGCCGACCGTACCAATTCCACCGTGCAGCTACTGTCCGGCGCAGCCGAGAAGATCGGCGTCGTGGTGCAACTGATCCACAACATCGCCACCCAGACCAACCTGCTGGCGCTCAACGCCACCATCGAAGCCGCCCGCGCCGGCGAGGCCGGTCGCGGCTTCGCGGTGGTCGCTTCCGAGGTGAAAGCCCTGGCGACCCAGACCGCCAAGGCCACCGAGGAAATCTCGGCGCAGGTGTCGAGCATGCAATCGACCACCGGCGACGCCGTGCTGGCGATCGGCAGCATCAGCACCACGATCGAGAAGATGAACGAGATCTCGATGGCGATCTCGTCGGCGGTCGAGGAACAGGGTGCCGCGACGCGCGAAATCGCACGCAACATCCAGGCGGCGGCGGCAGGCTCCAGCGAAATCGCCAGTAATATCGGCAGCGTCAATGCCGCGGCATCCGCCACCGGGCAGGCCGCCGGCGAAGTCCTCACCGGCGCCCGCGAACTCGACGGCCAGACCAGCATGCTGCAATCGGCAGTGGCCGAATTCCTCACCAAGGTGCGCGCTGCTTAAGCTCGCCGACAGGCTGGACCGGCGTCCGCGCCGGTCCAGCCGTTACTTCACGCGCTGCGCCAGTTCCATCCGCGCTGCGAGGTCTGCCGCCGGGCGCTGCCCGAGCGCCATCTGCAACTGACCGACATACTGTCGGACGCCGTTGTGGTCGATCACGAACAGCGGATGCACGTTGGGCAGGTCGATATCCTCGACCATCGCCATGCGGCGGTTGTCCAGCAGCCACCAGCGCCCGTCGAGCCGCGCCGCGGTGACGGCGTGATCCTCGTCGTGCAGCCTGTCATGCAGGATCACCAGGCGGAGATCTTCGGCGGCTACGCCGGCGGCACGCAAGGCCACGAATTTGGCAATCGCATAATCTTCGCAGTCGCCGGCACCGACCGCGAGCAGCGCCAGCGGCGAGCGCCACACGTCCGTGTCGCCATAGAGTGCCAGATCGCTGCCCGGACGAACCGCCAGGTTCAGCGCCCGGTTGACGTCGCCGAGCCGGGCACGGCCGCCGCGGGCACGGCCGTCAGCGACGATAGTGAGAAACTGCAAGGCAGCGGGAGACGTACAGCGGCTACGGTCTTCGTCGCAGAGGCTCAGGACCAGCAGTTCGGCCTCGATCTCGCGTTCGACGCCCAGCCATTTGTCGCGCAACACGCGGTCGTAGGCAGCGGTCGCAAGCTGGCCGAACGGCTCATCCGCGGGCACCGCCGGACCGGTGGTCCGGAACGTCATCTCGGGGGCGGCCGGCGCGCTGCCGGCAGCGAGCAGAACCAGACCGAATGCAACGAGAGTGGCGCGGCAGCCGCGCGCGCGGGGGAAGTTTGTCATCTGACGCTCCGGTGTCCGGACATCGGCGGGGTACAGGCCCGCACGTGCCGGATCATTCGAGGCGAGGATGACCGAGGAAATTTGCAGCGCTGTTAAAGCAGGGCGACCGGTGCGCTAAAGCGTCAAATACGCTGAAAACTCGCCTGCTGATTTAGTGATAATTTGAATCAAATGCGGCACCCCGTACCGCGGCGACTGATCCCGTAGTGACGTCGCACGATGCACCCGGCGGCATTCATTTTTTCGCCTTGGTTAACTTAAATTAACCAATGAAGAAGTGGATAACTACAATTAGGCCATCAGCACAGGAGGTTGCGTACCCGTCCACTATCGCATTGCACCCTGCGGTGGTATGCATGGCTACAATATTGTCTGATCTTTAACCATGTGCGGTGGCAGTTGAACTTCACCGGGAAATTTCAGTTCTCCCATTTCGGGACCGATACGCATTCCGGCATCGACCTCGCGGCCGGCGAGGCGGCCGCGACCGGTCACGCCGTCGTGGTTCCCTACGCATCTCTGCTGTTTTCCGGGGACTACAAGCGCGCCGGCGTCGATCTGGTTCTGTCAAAGGACGGTCATGATTACGTCGTGCAGGACTACTTCAAAGGGTCCACACGGGCGACGCTGGCATCTCCAGATGGCGCGCACCTTTCCGGCGATCTCGTCACTGCCCTGACGGGGGAAGTCCAGCTCGCACAGCTCGGCGGCGCCACCGCTGCGGCCCAAGTGATCGGCACCGTCACCAAGCTGACCGGCAGCGCGACCACGATCCGCAACGGCGTGTCGGTCATGCTCAACGTCGGCGACAACGTCCAGAAGGGCGACGTGGTACAGGCCGGCGCGGATTCCGCACTCGGGCTTACGTTCGTTGATGGCACCGTATTCGGCCTGTCGGCCAATGCGCGCATGGTGCTGAACGAGATGGTCTACGATCCCAATGGATCGGCTAACTCCTCGCTGCTCAGCCTAGTCCAGGGCACCATCACCTTCGTCGCCGGCGAAACCGCCAAGCATGGCGACATGCGCGTCGATACGCCGGTGGCTACGATGGGCATCCGCGGCACCGCGGTGCTGGTGGAAATCGGCTTCGAGGTGCCCGGCCAGGGCGGCGCGCCGCCGGTGAAATTCCAGGTGCTGGTCGAGCCCAACGGCGTGATCGGCTCTTATGTGCTGTACAGCAAGACGAGTGGCCAGGCCATCGGGACCGTCAATGCGGCCGGCCAGGTGACCAGCGTGCTCGGTAACGGCGACACGACCACGGGACAGGCCGATCCGCTATCGCCCATGGCGCAGGCCATCATCCAGCAGACGCTGCAGCAGTATTTTCCGAACTACTCGCCGAATCCACGCAGCAACGGAGCCGGCGGATCGGCGCCGGCGAATCCGTTGGACGACCGGATCGACAAACTGCCGAACCTGACGATTGACGAACCGAACCTGGTCCCGATCAAGTTTCCGGGCAACAACAACGGTTCCGACGCGTCGACCACGCTCTTTGTCACTATAATCCCGAGGAACACGGCACCGACGATCGATGTTTCGCCTGTCGTCGTCACGCTGCCTGTCGGCAACACCCATTTCAAGCTCAGCGATCAGGTGACGATCAACGATCCCGACGCGACAAATCCGG
>NZ_JAQGJD010000386.1 GCF_028290785.1 Tardiphaga sp.
CCCGACCAACCTGCCGTTCGCGCTTCACAGCGCAAACAACGATGGTGTAACCTTTGTATCAAAACGTGTACCGCCGAAGTCTTTCGTCCGGCCTCAATCCCCAAACACCAGCTTGCGCCGAATGCCCGAAAATCAAGACCCGCAAGGACTCCGCCGTCCACGTTTCTCTTTCTTCATCTAAACTTGTCAAACAACCCGACGCCGAAGCGTCGCCCTCCCATGAAGGGAGAAATTTGATAGGCGCTTCTATTGCTAGAAGGCCCGCAGCCTCACCGGACGACAAATCACAACCGACACCTATCGGCTGTTAAGTCACGCACCTTGATGAGGAGCATCAGAGGCACGGAAGCCTGCCTGGACCCGTGGGCCCCGGCGCCGCCGCGCTCAGTGGCCGGTTTATAGGCCCTCCTACTCGGATCTGTCAACGCCAATCGGTCAGAAAAACGTCACGCCATGTTCGCACGGGTGCGAGCGCGAAAAGCTGAGGTTTTACAGCGCCCGCGCCGTACAAGAGCCACATTGCTGCGGCGTTCTGAAGCTGGGACGAGCGAAAAAACGTTCGCGGGTCCGAAGAATTTTTGAGGGTTCGGGAACATTTCTCGCTTGGCGATCCCGGCGGCGGCGGGCCTTCCGGTGCATCGCCCTGTCAGGATGCGCGAAGAGCTGGAATACAGCGAGTGAGTGAGCAGCATTGACGTCCGGCATTTGCGCCAGCATTTTGGCGCGGGTGTTCGGACATCGGTGCGATGTGTTTGGGCGATCCGAGGCTCGGACAGATTCTTGGGGAAGCCTTTATCGCATGATGTTGGAATTTTGGGGGATGCCGGTTTGAACCACGGGTCGTCACGCGGGGGCAGCTACAATCGCGAGACCGGGGTCATCGATCTCGGCCACGAGCCTCCGCTATCCGTCGATGGCTCGGAAGCTGCGGTGATCGATCGCCGTCGTGTCTCGGTACAATGGTTCAGCGGCACGATTCTCACGGGTCTCTGCGGCGCAGCTCTGATTGGCGGCGCCGTTTTTGCGTCGCTCGATGGCGAGATGACCTTCGCGCGGGTACCCGAGCGCGTCGAGGGCGCGTTGCGCGGCGCCTTCAGCGCCAACGACAAGATGGCCAGCCTGCACAAGAGCGACCGCCTGCCGCCGCCCAGCGAATCCAGCGCTGCGCGCCAGGTGCAGCGGGTCTCGACCGTGACGCGCGTCGGCAATCGCGACGTGATGCGGGTGCGCCCCTTCATCCGGATCTCCGGCAACCTGGCGATGGCCACCAGCGATCTGTCTGCCAAGATCCCTCCCTTCAATGCGCAGCGCATGCTGACCGATGTCGGCAGCGCTACGCCCACTACCCCGGACGATGCCGCCGTCAATCCCGATGCCATCGAGCCCGACGCCGAAGTATCCTTCGTCACCCGCGATCTCGCGGCGGTGCTGCCGAAAGCGAAAATCGCCGCCAGCGTGGCGATCGACGAAGTCCTGATGCGGGTGCGCGATGCCTCGAACTGGCGCGGCGGCAACGGCATCCGCTACACCGTGGCCAGCGCTTCCAACGATATGGGCGGCCGTCCCGACATGAAGATGGCCTATGCCGCCGAAGGCAGCACGGCCGATCCCTACGCCGGTTTCGAAACCCGGGTGGTGCCGGAAAACGTCACCCAGCTGGCGAAGACCAAGGACCAGGCCACCGGCGGCAATCCCACCGGCGAACGCATCCATGTCGTCAAGAAGGGCGATACCGTGCTGACTATCCTGCGCGACCAGGGCGCCACGCCCGAGGACGCTAGGCAGATCGCCGTGACGCTCGGCGCGCGCGGCCGCGACGGCGGTCTCAAGGAAGGCCAGAAACTGCGCATCCTGATGGCGCCATCCGGCCTCGGCCAGCGGCTGCAGCCCTACCGCGTGATCGTCGCCAACGAATCGACCATCGAGGCGGTGTCGGCGCTGTCCGATCTCGGCAAATACGTCGCGGTCGATGTCTCCAGCATGAACACCGTGGCGGAGACGCCGACCGCCGCAGACGACGACGATGAGGATGACGGCACCGGCGTGCGGCTCTACCAGAGCATTTACGAGACCGCGATGCGCAACAAGGTGCCGGCCAGCGTCATTGAGGACATGATCAAGATCTATTCCTACGACGTCGATTTCCAGCGCAAGGTGCAGCCCGGCGACTCGTTCGACGTGTTCTTCGCCGGCGAGGACGAAGGCGCCACCATCACCGAGAAGACCGAGGTGCTGTTCGCCTCGCTCACCGTCGGTGGCGAGACCAAGAAATACTACCGCTTCCAGACCCCCGACGATTCCGTGGTCGACTACTACGACGAGACCGGCAAGAGCGCGAAGAAGTTCCTGGTGCGCAAGCCCGTCAACAACGCCATCATGCGCTCCGGCTTCGGCAGCCGCCGCCATCCCATCCTCGGTTATGTGAAGATGCACACCGGCGTCGATTGGGCGACGCCCTATGGCACGCCCATCTTCGCGTCTGGCAACGGCGTCGTCGAAGTCGCCGGCTGGGAAGGCGGCTACGGCAAGTTCGTCAAGCTCAAGCATAACAACGGCTACGAGACCGCCTACGGCCATATGTCGGCCTTCGCCAAGGGCCTCGAGCCCGGCAAGCGCGTGCGGCAGGGCCAGGTGATCGGCTTCGTCGGCTCCACCGGCGCTTCCACCGGCGCCCATGTCCACTACGAAATCCTGGTCAACGGTCGCTTCGTCGATCCGATGCGCGTGAAGCTGCCGCGCGGCCGTTCGCTGGAAGGCCCGGTGATGGCGGGCTTCGAGAAAGAGCGCGACCGGCTCGACGGCCAGATGAACAACCGCGGCAACGGCGCGCGGGTGTCCGACGCCACGGGCACCACCGGGCCGCAGCCCGTACGGCAGACCACCAGCCGCTGAGCCTTCGCCGCGAGCGTCATTCCACAGATCTGCTAAACGCCACCGAGGCGCGGCCGGTGATTACATGGCCGATGGGACGGAGCTGTCTGCCCGTCTGTGCTGCCCGGCCTGCGCATGCCGGACGCAGGCGGAAGCGAGCAGCAGCGTTGGATCGAGCAACGCGACCGTCCGGCCCGCGGCATCGAAGTTTTCGGTCTGCGGAAACAACAGCGGCAATTCGGTGCAGCCAAGCACGACCACGCCCGCGCCGCGCTGCGCGAGATGCTCGATCGCCATGCGCAGGTCGGTTCGGCATTGCCCTTCGGTAAACCCGGCCTTCACGCCGGTAGCGCCATAGATCGCGTTCATCACCAGCGCCTGATGCTCCGCATCCGGCAGCATGATCTGGATCCCGGCGCGCCCCGCCGCCTCCGCATACACACCGCTGGCCACCGTGCCCGACGTCGCCAGCAACCCGACCGACCGGCCGGCATAACGGCCCGCAATCTGCGCCACGGTTTCATCAAGCATGTTGAGAACGGGAATCCGCAGATGCGACTGCATCCGCGCGACGAAGGCATGCGCTGTGTTGCAGGGAATCGCGATCAGGTCGGCCTCGGCGGCTTCCAGCTTCTTGCAGGTGGCGAACAGGGCGATCGTCGGATCTGTCCCCTGATGCAGCAGATGCTCGGTACGGTCCGGGATCTGCGGATTCTGCTCGACGATCATCTTGATATGATCCTGGTCGCGCAGCGCCTCGGTGAGCTTGACGATCTTTCCCATGAAATCGACCGTCGCCAACGGTCCGACGCCGCCGACCACGCCGATCTTGAAGGCGCGGCCGGGCCGCTGCATCGGCTGGCTCACGGCATAGTCCGCGTAACACGCATTGACGTTGATGATCGGAATCGCCAGCGACGCCGCCAGCGCTGCGTGGACCAGCGACAGCTCCGTCACACCGGGGACGATGATCTCGCAGCCCTTGGCGGCGAGATCGTCGCATGTCTGCTGCAGCTTCTGCAGAAGATCCGGCGTGCGCTGGCCGGACCTGATGCCGCCGCTGCCATAGACCACGTCCATCAACGCCCGTTGCGCTTCGTCGTCCGGATAGACCACCTCATGGCTGGCGCCGAACGTCTGGCCGAACAGGTTCTTGTCGCGGACGTAGCTCGATGTCAGGACGCCGATGCGCTTCACCCGCGGGAAGTCGGCGATCACCTTGGCCTGCAACGCGGCCATCAGGCCCACGACCGGCGTGCCGATGTTGGGTTCGATCTCGTGCAGGAAGGTCTGGCTGATGAAGCAAGGCAGCAGAATGGCATCGGTGCCGCGCATCTCGAGCCGGCGGATCAGGCTGAAGGCGTGAAGCTTGCGCCCGGTCGGATCGTAACCGGGATCGGCGCGCTGCCGGTCACCGGGGAAACTCTGCTGCTCGAACACAATCGCATAGCGTTCGTGATCGACCGCGGTGGCGCGGATCAACTGCTGCAGCAGATCGGCCCCGGCCAGCGCGCCGAGGCCGCCGACCACGCCAAAAGCGAAACGATTGTCGATCATGCGCGGTTTCCAAGGCTGTTGAGGCCGCGTTCTAGGTCATGCGGCGCCGCCATGCAAAACGTCCCCCGAGCGGCCGAGCATGGGCCGTTCACCGAGGGGGACAGGCCTGTCCGCGCCCGGACGCCGCAGATTACGGACCCGGATCAATCAGTTATTAGCAAGTTTCGTGCAACTTCGACGGGCTAGCCGCGCATCGCGCTGGGCCATTTCATCCGCTCGAGGACCGTGCCTTGCCCACATTTCCCGCGACCCAAAGCCGCTATTTCGTGGCCATTTTTGTCCTGGCCGCCGCCACGCTGTCGTTCCAGATCCTGATCACCCGCTTCTTCAGCGTCATGCTGTATTACCATTTCGCCTTCGCCGCGATTTCGCTGGCGATGCTCGGGCTGACGCGCGGCGCGATGCAGGTCTATGGCAAGCCGGAACGCTACGCGCCGGACCGCGTCGCCGCGGAATTCGCCCGCCACGCCGCGCGGTTCGCCATCACCGGCGTCGGCGCGATGATCGCGTTCCTGTGCGTCCCGCTGGCGCTTCCCGCGCCCTATGTGGGGCTGGGCCTGGCCATCACCACCTTCGCCTTTGTGATGCCGTTCACCGAGAGCGGGATCTGCATCACGCTGTTGCTAACCCGGCTGCCCTATAGCGGCGGCTGGCTCTATGCAGCCGACCTCTCCGGCGCAGCGCTGGGCTGCCTCGGCGTCATCTTCGTCCTGCTGCTGGTCGATCCGGTCAGCGCCACGCTGTGGATCGGCGCTTCCGCCGCCGCCGCCGGCTGGATGGTCGTGCGCGGCCATGGCGAAAGGCGCACCCTGCGCTTCAGCGGCACCGTCGCGCTGACGCTAGCGGCAGCGGCCGCGCTACATACCGGGCTGGCCGCATCCGGCCAAAGCCATCTGGGAGTCGTCTGGGCCAAGGGCGTGGCGCAGACCGGCACGCTGTTCGAGCGCTGGAACACCTATTCGCGGGTGCGGGTGACCGTACGGGGCGAAGCCACGCCGTTTGGCTGGGGCCTGGCGCATCCGCCGACCACCACGATCGATCAGAAGCACCTCGACATCGACGCGGATGCCGCCACGGTGATCACGCGCTTTGACGGCGATCTCCGCAAGCTGTCCTATCTCAAGGACGACGTCATCAACGCCGCCTATCTGGTGCAGCCGCCGAAAGACGTCGCGGTCGTCGGTGTCGGCGGCGGGCGCGATATCCTGTCCGGACTGTATTTCGGCGCCAAGAGTATCCGCGGCATCGAGATCAACCCGGCGATCTTCGAAGTGCTCACCGACAAGTTTGCGGATTTTTCCGGCCACCTCGATCGCCAGCCCGGCGTGTCCCTGACCAACGCCGAGGCTCGCAGCTACATCAACCATTCCTCCGAACGCTACGACCTGGTGCAGATCTCGCTGATCGATACCTGGGCTGCCACCGCAGCCGGCGGACTGACGCTCACCGAGAACCGCCTCTATACGGTGGAAGCCTGGGATGACTTCTATCGCGCGCTGAACCCGGGCGGCATCCTCTCGGTGTCGCGCTGGTACGAGCCGGACACCCACAAGGGCGAGTTCTACCGGCTGGTCGCGATCGCCGCCAGCGCGCTGCAGCGCAAGGGCGTCCCTGCTGCCGAACTGTCGCAGCATGTGGTAGCCGTCAATGTCGGCACCATCGTCAACGTCATCAGCCGCCCCGAGGCCTTCACCGCCGCACAATGGGACAGCGCCCGCACAAGACTGCAAGCCCAGGGCTTCAAGATCTTGCTCGGCCCCGATTTCGCTTTCGACACCGTCACGACGACGTTGCTGTCCGGCAAGGCGGACAAGACGTTCTTTGACTCGCTGCCGGAAAACATCGCGCCTTCGACCGACGACAACCCGTTTTTCTTTTACACGGCCCGGATGGGAGGCATCGCGTCGGCGCCGGCGCAGGCGTTCACCAACAATAATTCGGCGATCAGCATCACCCTGGCGCTGGTGCTCGCGGCCCTTCTCGCCTGCCTGTATTACATCGTGCTGCCGTTTGTCCGTCTCGCCCGCACCATGCCGCTATCGACGCTGACGCCACCAGTCGCCTATTTCAGTGCGATCGGCATGGGCTTCATGCTGATCGAGATATCGCAGATGCAGCGCCTGATGGTGTTCCTCGGCCATCCCGTTTACGGGCTCGGCGTCGTGCTGTTCACCATCCTGCTCTTCGGCGGCATCGGCAGCACCACCGTCGGCGCCACCCCGCCGCGCCCCGGCGCGGTGATCGGCCGGGTTGTCGCGCTGCTGGCCGCGCTGGCGGCAGCCGGGTGGCTGACGCCGTTCGTCACTACATGGGCGCGGTCGGAAACCACCGAGATGCGCATCGTGGTATCGGTGCTGCTGCTGGCACCGCCGGCGTTCTGCATGGGCATGATGTTCCCGCTCGGCCTGAGCATCTGGCGTCGCCACGCCAATCTGCTGCCGTTCTTCTGGAGCGCCAACGGCATCACCTCGATGCTGGCCTCGGCGCTGGGCATGGCGCTGTCGATCGAGTTCGGCATCGCCCGCACCTACGCGCTCGGCGCCTGCTTCTATGTGGTCTGCGCGGTGATGATCCTGATCAGCTGGCGCGCCAGCCGGCTGAGCCTGGCAGAGGCGCCGGGAGCGACCGATGGCGTCACCACGGCGACGGCTCCAAGGGCGTCCTGACTGCATCGAACGCCGATCTGCCCTCGACAAGATAACGGCCCTTCCTGCATCGCAGGATGGGCCGCGTAGCTTCATCCGAGGGACAGCCGCTTAGTTCAGCATCCGCTTCGATACCGGCCGCTCGAACGGCTCGATCTCCGCGGTGTGGGGCGCCTGGCCGTTGAAGGTCAGCACGCCGGCTTCCGTGGAGATCACCACGTCGTCGCCATCCTTGACCTCGCCGGCGAGGATCATTTCCGCCAGCGGATCCTGCACGAAGCGCTGGATCACCCGCTTCAGGGGACGCGCGCCGTAGGCCGGGTCCCAACCCTTTTCGGCGAGCCAGTCTCGCGCCGCGGGATCGAGCGAGAGAGCGATCTTGCGGTCCTCCAGCAGCTTCTGGAGGCGGCTGAACTGGATCTCGACGATACGACCCATCTCGCTCTTCTGCAGGCGATGGAACAAGATGATCTCATCGACGCGGTTGAGGAATTCCGGGCGGAAGTGCGCGCGCACATTTCCCATGACGAGATCGCGGACCACCGAGGTGTCCTCGCCTTCCGGCTGGTTGACCAGGAATTCGGAGCCGAGATTCGAGGTCATGATGATCAGCGTGTTGCGGAAATCGACGGTGCGGCCCTGACCGTCGGTCAGGCGGCCGTCGTCGAGCACCTGCAACAGCACGTTGAACACATCGGGATGCGCCTTCTCGATCTCGTCGAACAGCACGACCTGATAGGGCCTGCGCCTGACAGCTTCGGTCAGCGCGCCGCCCTCGTCATAGCCGACATAGCCCGGAGGTGCGCCGATCAGGCGCGAGACCGAATGCTTCTCCATGTATTCGGACATATCGAGGCGCACCATCGCGGTGTCGTCGTCGAACAGATACGACGCCAGCGCCTTGGTCAGCTCGGTCTTGCCGACGCCGGTGGGGCCCAGGAACATGAACGAGCCCATCGGCCGGTTCGGGTCCTGCAGGCCCGCCCGCGACCGCCGCACCGCGGTGGCAACTGCGTGCACGGCCTCGGCCTGCCCGACCACACGGTCTGCCAGGCTGTCTTCCATGCGCAGCAGCTTGTCCTTCTCGCCTTCCAGCATCTTGTTGACCGGCACGCCGGTCCAGCGCGAGACCACCTCCGCGATGTGGTTGGCGGTGACCGCCTCTTCCATCATCTCGCCGGCATTTTCCTTGTCCTCGATCTCGACCAGCCGCTTTTCCAAGTCCGGGATCCGGCCATAGGCCAGCTCGCCGGCGCGCTGATACTCGCCGCGGCGCTGCGCATCGGCCAATTCAAGCCGCAGGGCTTCGAGTTCGCTCTTCAGCTTCTGGGCGTTGGACAGCTTGTTCTTCTCCGCGCTCCAGCGCGAGGTGAGATCCGCGGAGCGTTTTTCCAGATCGGCCAGTTCGGTGGACAGCGTCTCCAGCCGGCTCTTCGAGCCCTGGTCGGTCTCCTTGCGCAGCGCCTCCTGCTCGATCTTGAGCCGGATGATCTCTCGGTCCATCGAATCCAGCTCTTCGGGCTTGGAATCGACCTGCATCTTCAGCCGTGCGGAGGCCTCGTCCATCAGGTCGATGGCCTTGTCGGGCAGGAAGCGGTCGGTGATGTAGCGGTTGGAAAGCGTCGTGGCGGCGACCAGCGCGGAGTCCGTGATGCGGACGCCGTGGTGCTGCTCGTACTTGTCCTTCAGCCCGCGCAGGATCGAGATGGTGTCTTCTACGGTGGGCTCTGCGACGAAGATCGGCTGGAAACGGCGCGCCAGGGCGGCGTCCTTCTCCACATGCTTGCGGTATTCGTCCAGCGTGGTGGCGCCGATGCAATGCAGCTCGCCGCGCGCCAGCGCCGGCTTCAGCAGGTTCGACGCGTCCATGGCGCCGTCGCCCTTGCCGGCGCCGATCAGCTGATGCATTTCGTCGATGAACAGGATGATGCCGCCTTCGGCCGAGGTTACCTCGGCCAGCACGGCCTTCAGCCGCTCCTCGAACTCGCCGCGATATTTCGCGCCAGCGATCAGCGCGCCCAGATCGAGCGACAGCAGCGCCTTGTCCTTGATGCTGTCCGGCACGTCGCCATTGAGGATGCGTAGCGCAAGTCCCTCGACGATGGCGGTCTTGCCGACGCCAGGCTCGCCGATCAGCACGGGATTGTTCTTGGTCCGGCGCGACAGCACCTGGATGGTGCGGCGGATTTCCTCGTCGCGGCCGATTACCGGATCGAGCTTGCCGTCACGCGCGGCCTGGGTCAGGTCACGGGCATATTTCTTCAGCGCATCATAGGCGTTTTCGGCTGTCGCCGAATCCGCGGTGCGGCCCTTGCGGAGCGCGTTGATCGCCGCATTGAGATTTTGCGGGGTGACGCCGCCCTTGGCGAGCAGGCTGCCGGCCTCGGAATCCTTGTCGAGCGCCAGAGCGAGCAGCAGCCGCTCCACGGTGACGAAGCTGTCGCCGGCCTTTTCGGCCGCCTGTTCGGAGGCCTCCAGCGCGCGCGCCGTGGCCGGCGCCAGATAGACCTGCCCGGCCCCTGCCCCGGAAACCTTGGGCATCTTGCCGAGTTCGGTCTCGGTCGCCTGCAGGATCGCGCGCGAATTGCCGCCGGCGCGGTCGATCAGACCGCCCGCCAGGCCCTCGCTGTCGTCGAGCAGGACTTTAAGGATGTGCAATGGCGAGAATTGCTGATGGCCCTCGCGCACGGCCAAAGACTGCGCCGACTGAATGAAGCCGCGCACGCGTTCGGTGTATTTTTCGATATTCATGATCTGGATGTCCCTCGGCCTGCCATTTTCGCCCCGGAGGCACGACAACGGCATCTTCACTGGGTTTCCGCCGGCCGCATTGATGTTGGTCAACCGGCCGCGGTCGTCGCTGGCGTCAAAACCAGCTTGACGCAAATATGGGCAGCGGAACGGGAAGCGGAAGGGAGAGGCGGCGCAAATTTTGCTGGATGGCAGTCCCGGGCGAAATCCCTTAAGGAAGCCAATGCATCAAAATCCAGCCACCGTCACCGGCCTCTATCGCTATCCCGTCAAGGGCCTGACCCCGGAGCACCTGCCGCAGGTGACGCTCTCGACCGGCCAGACCCTGCCGTCTGATCGGCGCTACGCTATCGAGAACGGCCCGAGCGGGTTCGATCCGGCGGCACCGCTGCATCTCCCGAAAATCATGTTCCTGATGCTGATGCGCAACGAACGCCTCGCCGCCCTGCGCACGCATTACGACGACGCCACGCATGTGCTGACGATCAAAGAGAACGGCGCCGAGACCGCGCGTGGCGATCTTGAAAGCGCCGAGGGGCGCGCGGCCATCGAACAGTTCTTCGCCGTCAACTTCGCCGACGAGTTGCGCGGGCCGCCAAAGATTCTGATTGCAGACGGCCATAGCTTTTCCGATGTGAATCGGAAGGTGGTGTCGATCATCAACCTCGCCAGCGTCGCGGCGTTGGAAGACGTGATCGGGCAGCCCGTGCACCCGCTACGGTTTCGCGGCAATCTGCATGTCACGGGTTGGCCGGCGTGGCGCGAATTCGATCTGATGGACCAGGTCATCTCGATCGGAAAGACGCGCCTGAAAATCGTCAAACGCACCAAGCGCTGTGCGGCGACCAACGTCGATCCCGTCACGGCGGTGCGCGATCTCGCGATTCCGAAGACATTGATGGATACGTATGGCCACCCCGATCTCGGTGTCTATGCCGAGGTGATCGAGGGCGGCACGATCGCGAAAGGCGATGCGATCGAAGTGGAAGTGCCGGCGTTCTCGTAGGGTGGGCAAAGGCGCTCTTGCGCCGTGCCCACCATTCACTCGCTCAGTTGTAAGTGGTCGGCACTCCGCCGCGCGCTTCGCGCACGGCGGCTTTGCCCACCCTACGCAAAACTCAGCTCGACGGCATTACGTAGGCGTAGATCCGGCCGCGCGAATACACCGACTCCGCAACGCGGTTGCCGTGATTGCCGGACACGATGATCGGGTTGCCCTTGTCGTCGATTCCGCTGACGACGCCGACATGGCCGCCGCGACGGCCGCGCGACATCACGGCGATGGCGCCGACCTGCGGGCCGGAGATGCGCTGGCCGTAGCTGGAGAACGAGCGTGCCATGTCGGAGCCGGTGCCCTGATGGCCGGAGCGCTGCAGCACCATGTTCATGAAGCGCGCGCACCACAGCCGACCACGACCGGTCGGATTGCCGCCGATATAACGGCGCGCTTCCGCGACCACGTTGGATGAGCCGAAGCCCGAATTATTGGTGAAGGATTCGGCCGCGCTGTCGGCGCTCTGTAACGTCGCCTGGCGACGCGAGACCCGCATGTGATGACGGCCGTGATGACGCGAACCGTGTCCGTAATGCTTGCCGTGAGAATGGGCGTGATGCCCGCGGTGATGTGGCCTTGCTGAAGCCGGAGTAGCAATCGCAACGACGATTACCGAACACAACGCAAGAATGCAGAAGCGAAGTGCCCGGCCGAACGCATTGAACTGAACCATACCAAATTTTTTCCTTGTGAACCCAAATCCCAAGTCGCTGCTAACAAGCGGCTGACGTCGGGGGTGGGGTTAAGGAATTTGATGTGGCGAGAAAAAGACGCGCCAAAATCCGCGTCGTTTCCGCAGGTAATCCGGGCCGCATTGCAGCCACGAGCATTAACCTCTCTTAACATATATTCGTAAAATAGCTTTAAATGCACATGAATCAGGCTCTTCGCGCAACATTAGTACGCGAAAATGTTCTGTTATCAAATTGGCCCGCCAATAGCGCAGACGAGGCCTGCAAAAAGGGCTGCGCCGATTTTTCGAGATTTCAGGTTCGTAGGATCGCGAACTGCACTTGACTCGTTGACGAGGTGCTATCGTCCACTTGGTCTGTCGGCACGCGAGAGCAGGAACACACCCTGCTCGCCGAACATGTTCCAGAACCACCATGGCGCATTGAGCCGCAACGGGCGGCCGTACAAATCGAGCGCCACCGCACGCTCCATCTTGACGTTGATCTCGTCGCAGAGCTGGACGAAATCCTTGATGGTGCAGAAGTGGATGTTGGGCGTGTCGTACCAGGTCGCCGGCAGGTTCTCGGTGCGGGGCATGTGGCCGCCGACCAATAGCTGCAACCTCATTTTCCAGAATCCGAAGTTCGGAAACGAGACGATGGCGCGACGCCCGATCCGCAGCAAATTCTCCAGTACCACGCGCGGCTGCCGCGTCGCCTGCAGCGTCTGCGATAGCACCACGTAGTCGAAGGAGTCGTCGGGATAGTTGATCAGGTCGGTATCGGCGTCGCCCTGCACCACCGCGAGGCCTTTGCCGACGCAGCGATTGACGCCCTCGCGCGACAGCTCGATGCCGCGGCCGTCGATGCCGCGGGTTTCAAGCAGTTGCAGCAGATCGCCATCGCCGCAGCCGACGTCGAGCACTTTCGAGCCGCGTTCGATCATGCCGGCCACCAGCAGATGGTCGCCGCGATACAATTCAGCGCCGCGCGGCGCCGGGCTTGCAAATGGCAAGGTCTGTTCGACGGACATGTTTACTTCTCCGCTCCCACGAGGCCGCGTACCGACGCCGCGGAATTCAGGAAGGCGCGGGCGATATCGAGGAATTCCGGCACGTCGAGCAGGAAAGCATCGTGACCCTTGTCGGTCTCGATCTCCGCGAATGACACCCGCACCCCGCCGGCATTGAGCGCATGCACCACTGCGCGCGATTCCGAGGTCGGAAACAGCCAGTCGGAGGTGAACGACATCAGGCAGAAGCGAGTCTGCGTATCGCGAAACGCTTCCGCCAGCACGCCGTTGTGATCCGCGGCGATGTCGAAGTAATCCATCGCGCGCGTCAGATAGAGATAGCTGTTGGCATCGAACCGCTCGACAAAGGACGAACCCTGGTAGCGCAGGTAACTCTCGACCTGGAAGTCGGCATCGAACGAGAACGTCGGCAATTCCCGGTCCTGCATCCGCCGCCCGAATTTTCGGTGCAGCGCAGCGTCGGAAAGATAGGTGATGTGCGCGGCCATTCTTGCCACACCCAGGCCGCGGTGCGGATGGGTGCCTTCCTCGAAGTAGCGCCCGCCGCGCCAGTCCGGATCGGCCATCACGGCCTGTCGGCCGAGTTCGTGGAACGCGATATTCTGCGCCGAGTGCCGCGTGCTGCAGGCCACCGCCAGCGCGGAGAACACGCGCTGCGGATAGGCCGCGGTCCATTGCAGCGTCTGCATGCCGCCCATCGAGCCGCCGACCACGCAGAACAGCGTGTCGATGCCGAGCCGGTCCACCAGCATCGCCTGGGCCCGCACCATGTCGGGAATCGTGATGACCGGGAAATCGAGGCCCCACAGCTTGCCCGTGGCGGGGTTGGTGGAGGCCGGGCCGGTCGAGCCCATGCAGCCGCCGAGCACATTCGAGGAAATGATAAAATAGCGATCGGTGTCGAGCGCCTTGCCGGGGCCGACCAGGGTCTGCCACCAGCCCGGCTTGCCGGTCACCGGATGCGGATTGGCGACATGCTGGTCGCCGGTCAGCGCATGACAGACCAGGATGGCGTTGGATCTGTCGGCGTTCAGCGTGCCATAGGCCTGATAGGCGATCTGGAACGGCGAAAGGTCGATGCCGCAATCGAGCCGCAACGGCTGATCAGCGCCGAACAGGGCGACCTGCGAGGTGGGGTGATCCGCTTCGTGCCCGCGTTCGTCGGGCTTCACGGGGCTCTTCACCGACTGGATCGTGACCATCTTGATACCGGCCTCCTCGGGAGGTTCTCAGCACGGGGATCAAGCCATAAAAAAACCCGGCCTGAACATAGGTTCGGCCGGGATCAAAATGTCCCCGGCCTGTTTAGCGAGTTGTTTAACGTGGCTGCAAGCCGGCCGGCTCAAATGACCACGGAATAGGCAGGTAAGTTAGTCCTGCGCGGGACTGCCGTCAAGACGGGCGAATACCTTGCCGCGGTAGGGTGGGCAAAGTCATCGGACCGCGCGCAGCGCGGCCGATGTGTGCCCACCGTCACGGCCGAGCGGGTCATGGTGGGCAAGGCGCAAGAGCGCCTTTGCCCACCCTACGACCTGCCGCACTGCATGGCCGCCATGTTTTCTTTGCTTTCAGGGCCAGTCTTTCCTAATCAAAGCGCGGGCCGAGACGCCCTTCTGATCAACTGCTTACAGGCTATTGCCATGTCCATCGCGCCGCCCGCTCCGCCCTCGCTCGAAGTACTCCGCCAGGAGATCGACAGCATCGACGCGGAGGTCCACAGCCTGCTGATGCAGCGCGGCGATATCATCGACCGGCTGATCTCGGTGAAGCAGACCCAGGAAGTCGGCTCGGCATTCCGTCCGGCGCGCGAGGCCGACATGATGCGCCGGCTGGTGCAGCGTCATCGCGGCATCCTGCCGATCGATACGGTGGAGAGCATCTGGCGGGTCATCATCGCCACCTTCACCTATGTGCAGGCGCCGTTCTCGGTACATGCCGACATCGCCTCGAACGAACCCGCGATGCGGGATTCGGCCCGCTTCCATTTCGGCTTCACGGTGCCCTATGTGGCGCATTTCAGCGCCGCGGCCGCGGTCGATGCCGTCGCCAAATCCAAGGGCGATCTGGCGCTGGTGTCGGCGACGTCCAGCCGGACGCCATGGTGGATCGACCTGGAGACCAAAGGGGCGCCCAAGATCATCGCCCGGCTGCCGTTCATCGAGCGTGCCGACCATCCGGCCGCGCTGCCGGTGTTCGTGGTGTCGCGGGTCGCCGACAGCGCCATGGTGACCGAGGTCGAGATGTGGAGCGTCCGGGTGTCGGGCTGGAATGCGGAGATCGCACGCGCGCTGTCGCCGCTGGCCGAGATCGTCGCCGTGCCCGATACCGCCTTCGATGGCGCCGCCTTGCTGATCTCGATCACCGGCACGACGAGCCTGGCCAACATCAAGGCGGCGCTGATCGAGGCCGGCGCCTCGGTGCGCTCCACGGCCCTCGTCGGCAGCCACGCAACCCGCTATACGGTGCGGGCCTCCGGCGCGCCGCGTTCCTGAAGCATCGATCGATAATCTGGAGTTGAAGATGTCCCGCCCCGTGCCGAAACCCGGCATCCTCGATATTGCGCCTTACGTTCAGGGCAAGAGCCCGGTGGCCGAACCCGGCCGCAAGATGTTCAAGCTGTCGGCCAACGAGACGCCGTTCGGCCCCTCGCCGCGCGCCAGGGAAGCCTACGCCGCCGCTGCCGCGCATCTCGAGGACTATCCGGAGGGCACCTCGCGCGTGCTGCGCGAAGCGATCGGCCGCACCTTCGGCCTCGATCCCGCACGCATCGTCTGCGGCGCCGGCTCCGACGAAATCCTCAACCTGCTGGCGCATGTCTATCTCGGCCCCGGCGACGAGGCGATCTCGACGACCCACGGCTTCCTGGTGTATCCGATCGCCACCGCGGCGAACGGCGCCACCAACGTGGTCGCCAAGGAAACCGATTTCACCTGCAACGTCGATGCGATCCTGGCCTCGGTCTCGCCGCGCACCAAGCTGGTGTGGCTGGCCAATCCGAACAACCCCACCG
>NZ_JAQGJD010000002.1 GCF_028290785.1 Tardiphaga sp.
GCACTGGCGATGACCCGCGGCGAACCGCTGCTGTTCAAGGGCGAGGATTTTGCCAAGACCGACGTCATCCGCCCAGGCGATCCACCACGTCGATAAAGTGGCGCACCAGGCCAGCGCCATCACGCAAAACGCCGCCCGGTTTCCCGGGCGGCGTTTCTCTTGATACGTTCGCGAAAGCTGCTTACAGCAGCCCCGCGCCGCGTGCCCACTTGTACTTGGCGCCGAGCACTTCCACCGGCAGTTCGGTCGAGTACGCATAGGCAGGGATGCCGTTGTGGTAGAGATATTCCGCGGCCTCTTCGACTTCGACGTCGCCGGCGAGCGAGGCCACCATCGGCTTCTCGATGCCCAGCTTCTTCATCTCGTTCTTGATCTCGACCATGGTGCGGGCGAACACCATCGGCGGCGGCACGATGGTGTGACAGTAGCCGAGGATCAGGGCATGCACGCGCTCGTCGGTGAGGCCGAGCTTCACCGTGTTGACATAGGTGATCGGCGGTTCGCCGCCCGTGATGTCCACGGGATTGCCGGCCGCGCCAAAGGGCGGGATGAACTTGCGGAATGCAGCGTCGAGATCAGCAGGCATCGCCATCAGCGACATGCCGTTATCGACCACCGCATCCGACAGCAACACGCCGGAGCCACCGGCGCCGGTGATGATCAGCACGTTCTCGCCCTTCGGCGTCGGCAGCACGGGAATGCCGCGGGCGAATTCGAGCAGCTGGCGCAGCGAGCGGGCGCGGATCACGCCGGACTGCTTCAGCACGTCCTCGTAGATCTTGTCGTTGCCGGCGAGCGCGCCGGTGTGCGACGACGCCGCCTTGGCGCCGGCGGAGGTGCGGCCGGCCTTGAGAACCACGACGGGCTTGATCTTGGAGACGCGCTTGGCCGCTTCGGCAAAGGCGCGGCCGTCCTTCAGATCCTCGCAATGCTGCGCGATGATCGTTGTGTTGGGATCCTGTTCGAAGAAGGCGAGCAGATCGTCCTCGTCGATGTCGCTCTTGTTGCCGAGGCCGACGATCGCCGACACGCCCATCTTGGCCGAACGCGAGAAGCCGATGATCGCCATGCCGATGCCGCCGGACTGCGACGACAATGCCGCCGAGCCCTTGACGTCATAGGCGGTGCAGAACGTGGCGCACAGATTGGCCGGCGTGTAGTAGAAGCCGTAGATGTTCGGCCCCATCAGGCGAACATTGTACTTCTTGCCGATCTCGACGATCTCTTCCTGCAAGGCAGGCTCGTTGGCTTCGGCAAATCCCGACGGAATAAGAACGGCGCCGGGAATCTGCTTCTCGCCGCATTCAATCAGTGCGCCAGCGACGAACTTCGCGGGGATCGCGAACACCGCGGTATCGATTACGCCGGGTACGTCCTTGACGCTCTTGTAAGCCTTGCGACCCATGATCTCGGTGGCCTTCGGATGGATCGGATAGATCTCACCCTTGTAGCCGCCGTTGATCAGGTTCTTCATCACCGAATTGCCGATCTTGCCGTCTTCGGCGGAGGCGCCGATCACGGCGACCGCCTTCGGCATCATGATGCGGTTCATCGCCGTGACGATTTCCGCGTTGGAACGCGGCGCCGGGCGCGGTTTGTAGTCGAAATCGACGACGATGCGCACGTCGGCGGCAATGGCGTCCTTCTTGGTGGCGAATACCGGGTTGAGATCGAGCTCGACCATTTCCGGGAAGTCCGAGACCAGCTGCGACACCTTGACGATGATGTCGGCCAGCGCCTCGCGGTTGGCCGGATCGCCGCCGCGCACGCCCTTGAGCATCTCGGCCGCCTGGATGCCGTCGAGCATCGACATGGCATCGTCGTTGGTGGCCGGCGCGAGACGGAACGTCACGTCCTTCAGCACTTCGACCAGCACGCCGCCGAGGCCGAACGCCACCAGCTTGCCGAACGAACCGTCGGTGATCGAACCGATGATCACCTCGGTGCCGCCCATCAGCATCTGCTGGACCTGGATGCCTTCGATCTTGGCGTCGGCCTTGTACTTCTTGGCGTTGGCCAGAATGGTGTCGTAGGCCTTCTGGGCGTCTTCCGCGGTCTTGACGCCGACGATAACGCCGCCGGCCTCGGTCTTGTGCAGGATGTCCGGCGAGACGATCTTCATCACCACCGGGTAGCCCATGCCGTCGGCCATCTTCGCCGCTTCGGCAGCCGACTTGGCCACCCCTTCGCCGGGCACGGGAATGCCGTAGGCGTCGCAGACCAGCTTGCCTTCCGGGGCGGTAAGGCTGGTGCGCTTGTCGGCTTTGACAGCGTCCAGGATTTTGCGAACGGTGTCTTTTGCGGACGGCTCGGCGACCTGCTTGGCGAGATTCGATGGGGACATGGTTTCTTCTCCCTGACGCGATTTTTTAAGGTGACGGCATTGATGGCATTTGGTATGCCAGAAACATTCTTGTCAAGCTCGGTTGCGCTGCAAAAATGCCGAAAACTCCGGCAACTTGACACCGTGGTATTTGGTATGCCAAAAATCTGGCGTAAGTTATTCTGATATACGAACATCTCCAACGGAGATGATTCATGCCTGCTCGCAAACCAACCAAGGCGTCGCCCACTATGGCTGAGGCAGATATCGCGATTGTCCGGATCGCCCCGGAGACGAGCTTCAAGACCAAGGCTTACGACGCCTTGAAGGAAGCGATTCTCAAGATGGATATCTACACCACGGCCGAACCGGTGATGCTCGACGAGCGCGCGCTGTCGGAGCGCCTCGGCGTCAGCCGAACCCCGATCCGCGAAGCCATCGCGATGCTGGAACAGGACGGTTTCGTCAAGACCATGCCGCGCCGCGGCATCGTCGTTGTCAGGCGGACCAAGGTGGAGATCGTCGATATGATCCGCGCTTGGGCAGCGCTGGAAAGCATGGCCGCGCGCCTCATTACCACGACCGCGCGAAAGAAGGACATCTCGGCACTGCGCGACTTCTTCAAGGATTTTGACGCGGACCGGCTGCCGCAGGATCACGTCGAGGAGTATTCCAAGGCCAACATCGCCTTCCATCAGGCGCTGATCTCGCTGAGCGAGTCGCCGGTGCTGGTCGACATGACCAACGATATTCTTCTTCATGTGCGCGGCTACCGGCAGCTCACGATCGGACGCACCGACCGCACCGCCATCTCCCTGCCCGAGCATCTGGCGATCATCGAGGCGCTCGAAGAACGCAACACCGAACTCGCGGAAAAGCGCGCCCGCGATCACACGCTGGGGCTCGCCGCCTATGTCGAGGCGCACGGCCAGGAATTGTTCACGAAGGCCTCTTGAGAGAAGAGAGACCCGCTCGACCTCGCATCAACCATATCCATTCGCGACAACGCGCTACATCAAGAAAAAACAGGGAGAGCGGAATGACCGCAGTCGTACAGAGCATTGCCACCGTCGCCGATACCGAGCAGGAACTGACGGACGGCTTTCACCTTGTCATCGATGCGTTGAAGCTCAACGGCCTCAATACCATCTACGGCGTGCCGGGCATTCCGATCACCGACTTCGGCCGCATGGCGCAGGCCGAGGGCATTCGCGTTCTGTCCTTCCGCCACGAACAGGCCGCCGGCTACGCCGCCTCGATCGCCGGCTATCTCACCAAGAAGCCCGGCGTCTGTCTCACCGTGTCGGCCCCCGGCTTTCTCAACGGCCTCACGGCGCTGGCCCACGCCACCACCAACTGCTTCCCGATGATCCTGATCTCCGGCTCCTCGGAGCGCGAGATCGTCGATCTGCAGCAGGGCGACTATGAGGAGATGGACCAGCTCGCCATCGCCAAGCCGCTGTGCAAGGCGGCATTCCGCGTGCTGCACGCCGCCGACATCGGCATTGCCGTCGCCCGCGCCATCCGCGCCGCGGTGTCCGGCCGCCCCGGTGGCGTCTATCTCGATCTCCCCGCCAAGCTGTTCGGCCAGGTGATGGATGCCGAGGCCGGCCGCAAGTCGCTGGTCAAGGTGATCGATGCCGCGCCGGCGCAGCTCCCGGGCCCGGATTCGATCAAGCGCGCGCTCGACGTTTTGAAGTCGGCGAAGAAGCCGCTGATCATTCTCGGCAAGGGCGCCGCCTATGCGCAGGCCGACGACGCCATCAAGGCGCTGGTCGAAACCTCCGGCATTCCGTTCCTGCCGATGAGCATGGCCAAGGGCCTGTTGCCCGATACCCATCCGCAATGCGCCGGTGCCGCGCGTTCGACCGTGTTGAAGGATTCCGATGTCGTCATGCTGATCGGCGCCCGCCTCAACTGGCTGCTGTCGCACGGCAAGGGCAAGAGCTGGGGCGATGCGCCAAAGAAGTTCATCCAGATCGACATCGAGCCGAAGGAAATGGACTCCAACGTCGAGATCGTCGCTCCCGTGGTCGGCGACATCGGCTCCTGCGTCGCCGCTCTGTTTGCCGGCATCGGCAAGGACTGGACAAAGCCGTCGGCCGACTGGACATCAGCGATCACCAAGAAGCGCGACGACAATATCGCCAAAATGGCGCCGCGGCTGATGAACAACAACTCGCCGATGGACTATCACGGCGCGCTCGGCGTACTGCGCACCATCGTCGCAGAACGGCCTGACGCCATGCTGGTCAACGAAGGCGCCAACACCCTCGATCTCGCCCGCGGCATCATCGACATGTACAAGCCGCGCAAGCGCATCGATGTCGGCACCTGGGGCATCATGGGCATCGGCATGGGCTATTGCATCGCTGCGGCGATCGAGACCGGCAAGCCGGTTCTCGCGATCGAGGGCGACAGCGCGTTCGGCTTCTCCGGCATGGAGGTCGAGACGATCTGCCGCTACAATCTGCCGGTCTGCATCGTCGTCTTCAACAATGACGGCATCTATCGCGGCACCGACGTCAATCCGTCGGGCGGCGCGGACGTGGCACCCACCGTGTTCGTCAAGGGCGCGCGCTACGACAAGATGATGGAGGCCTTTGGCGGCGTCGGCGTCAATGCGACGTCACCGGACGAACTCAAGCGCGCCGTCAACGCCGCGATGGATTCCGGCAAGCCTACGCTCATCAATGCGGTGATCGATCCGGCTGCCGGCAGCGAGAGCGGCCGCATCGGCAACCTCAATCCGCAGAGCGTGCTGAAGAAGAAGAAATAAACCGACCTGACCGACGGGGTCGCAAGGCCCCGTCCCTTTCAATCCGCTGACGCGGCACAACACGACACGGGAGCAAGACCATGACCCAGGCGCTCAAGGGCGTTCGCATTCTCGATTTCACCCACGTCCAGTCCGGCCCGACCTGCACGCAGTTGCTGGCGTGGTTCGGTGCCGACGTGATCAAGGTCGAGCGACCCGGCGTCGGCGACATTACGCGGGGCCAGTTGCAGGACGTCCCCAACGTGGACAGCCTGTACTTCACCATGCTGAACCACAACAAGCGCTCGATCACCCTCGACACCAAGAACCCCAAGGGCAAGGAAGTGCTGGTCGCGCTGATCAAGTCCTGCGACGTGCTGGTGGAGAACTTTGGTCCGGGCGTGCTCGACCGCATGGGCTTTCCGTTCGAGAAGATCCAGGAAATCAACCCGAAGATGATCGTCGCCTCGATCAAGGGGTTTGGCCCCGGCCCCTATGAGGACTGCAAGGTCTACGAAAATGTCGCGCAGTGCACCGGCGGCGCGGCGTCCACCACCGGCTTCCGCGACGGTCTTCCCCTCGTTACCGGCGCGCAGATCGGCGACAGCGGCACCGGACTGCATCTGGCGCTCGGCATCGTCACTGCGTTGTATCAGCGCACGGTCACCGGCAAGGGCCAGAAGGTCACCGCCGCGATGCAGGACGGCGTGCTCAATCTGTCGCGCGTCAAGCTGCGCGACCAGCAGCGCCTCGCCCATGGTCCGCTGAAGGAATACAGCCAGTTCGGCGAAGGCATTCCGTTCGGCGACGCGGTGCCGCGCGCCGGCAACGATTCCGGCGGCGGCCAGCCCGGCCGCATCTTGAAGTGCAAGGGCTGGGAGACCGATCCCAACGCCTACATCTACTTCATCACCCAGGCGCCGGTATGGGAGAAGATCTGCGACGTGATCGGCGAGCCCACCTGGAAGACCGACCCGGCCTATTCCAAGCCGGCGGTACGGCTGCCCAAGCTCAACGAGATTTTTTCGCGCATCGAACAGTGGACGATGACCAAGACCAAGTTCGAGGCGATGGACATCCTCAACGAGGACGACATCCCGTGCGGCCCGATCCTCTCGATGAAGGAACTGGCCGAGGATCAGTCGCTGCGCGCCACCGGCACCGTGGTCGAGGTCGATCATCCCGAGCGTGGCAAATACCTCTCGGTCGGCAACCCGATCAAGATGTCGGATAGCCCGACCGAAGTGACGCGCTCGCCGCTGCTCGGCGAACACACCGACGAGATCCTGCGCCAGGTGCTCGGCTTCAGCGATCACCAGGTCGCCGAGATCCACGACTCCGGCGCCCTCGACCCGCCGCGCAAGGTCGCTGCGGAGTAAGCGACTTTTTCTCGCCAGACCGAGGCAGTCAGCACCATTAGGCTGAGGCACCGAGTTCGTCATGCCCGGCCTTGTGCCGGGCATCCACGTTCTCGAACAACATCGTGGGTGGCCGGGACATCTGGCGAAGCCGCGCTTCGCGCTTTAGC
>NZ_JAQGJD010000006.1 GCF_028290785.1 Tardiphaga sp.
CCAGGCGCATGACCGAGACCATCCGCGAGGTCTACGAGCGCTACGGCTTCGAGCCGGTGGAAACGCCGACCATGGAATTCACCGACGCGCTCGGCAAGTTCCTGCCCGACCAGGACCGGCCCAACGAAGGTGTGTTCTCGTTCCAGGACGACGAGCAGTGGATCTCGCTGCGCTACGACCTGACGGCGCCGCTGGCGCGTTACGTCGCCGAGAATTTCGATTCGTTGCCAAAGCCGTATCGCAGCTACCGCGCCGGCTACGTCTATCGCAACGAAAAACCCGGTCCCGGCCGCTTCCGCCAGTTCATGCAGTTCGACGCCGATACGGTGGGCAGCGCGTCGCCGGCCGCAGATGCCGAGATGTGCATGATGGCGGCGGATGCGATGGAAGCGCTGGGGATTCCGCGCGGCAGCTATGTGGTTCGCGTCAATAACCGCAAGGTGCTCGATGGTGTGATGGAGAGCATCGGGCTTGGCGGCGACGACAAGGCCGGGCAGCGGCTCACGGTGCTGCGGGCGGTCGATAAGCTCGATAAATTCTCTGCCGACGAAGTGAAGAAGCTGCTCGGTCCCGGTCGTTGGGACGGCGGAGAAGAAGGCAAGGGTGACTTTACGAAAGGCGCCGGCTTGTCTGACGCGGACGCTCATATCGTGCTTGGTGTTACGGAAAAGCGCGATGATTGGAAAGAGGCTATCGCCGCTGCGGACTTATACTTGGCCAAGAGCGAAACCGGTCAGGCGGGCGTAAGCGAACTCGAAGAAATTGCGAAGTTAGTGACGGCGGCTGGCTACGGTTCTGACCGGATTCTGATCGATCCCTCCGTTGTCCGCGGCCTCGAATACTACACTGGCCCCGTCTACGAAGTTGAACTGCTCCTCGACGCTACCGACGAAAAAGGCCGCCCCGTGCGCTTCGGCTCGGTCGGCGGCGGCGGGCGTTACGATGGACTGGTGTCGCGCTTTCGCGGCGAGCCGGTGCCGGCGACCGGCTTCTCGATTGGCGTCTCAAGGCTGCAGGCCGCGCTCACCATGCTGGGCAAGCTCGACACCACGCCGGAATTCGGCCCGGTGGTGGTCACCGTGTTCGACCGCGACCGCGTCGCCGACTACCAGAAGATGGTCGCCCAACTGCGCAACGCGAAAATCCGCGCCGAGCTGTATCTCGGCAATCCCAAGAATATGGGCAACCAGCTCAAATATGCCGACCGGCGGAATTCGCCTTGTGTGATCATCCAGGGCGGCGACGAGAAGGATGACCCCGCAGGGCGGCAAGTCGTCATCAAAAATCTGATCCTCGGCGCCGAACTGTCCAAACTGGAAGGCGACCGCGACGCCTATCTGGCGAAGCAGGGCGAAGCCCAGACCAACGTGCCGGAAGCGTCGCTGGTCGACGAGGTCCGCAAGATTCTCGACAGGCACGGCGTGAAGTGGGGGCACTGATCTGCGCGTCGCAGGTCTTGTGCCGGGCATCCACGTCTTGTTTGATGCGCGCCATCGTGGATGGCCGGGACAGACCCGGCCATGACGAAGAAACAACGGGAGACATCGATGCCTGAGATCACCATCAGCATGGCCGCCGGCCGCACCGACGAGCAGAAGAAGGGCATGATGATCGACATCACCCAGGCGCTGGTGAAGAACCTCGGCGTCGATGCCGAAGCCGTCGTGATCCAGATCAACGAAGCCGCCCACACCAACAAGATGAAGGGCGGCAAGACCTTCGTCGAGCGCTACGCCGCCGCGGCGGCCGCGAAGAAGTAGGGCGCTGACTTCCCCTCTCCCCCGCGCGAAGCGAAGCTTCGCTAGGTGGGAGAGGGTGGACGCGCGATAGCGCGGCCGGGTGAGGGGGCGCCACGAGCTCCGAGCCCAGTAACCCCTCATCCGTCGCGGCTGCGCCGCGCCACCTTCTCCCACAAGGGGAGAAGGAAAAAGAAGGTCATCCAAACACCGCGACGTTCTGCCGGCTGGCCATCACCGGCTCGCCTTGCGCGTTCCACACCGTCATCGCCTGGCTGGAATAGCCGTTGCCGATCTGCTCTGCGCCGTTGCGGATCAGCCACCAGCCGTCGTCGGTGGTGATGTTGTCGGTCAGCATGTCCAGCGACCAGGTCATGGTGCTGATCGGCGACGGCGTCGTCGCCATGGTGGAAGCGGCCGGTGGCGGCGCATCCGCCAGCGCCAGCAGTGCCACGGCCGCGGAGGTTTGCGGCGGCACGCGGTGGCGCAGCCACAGCATCATTTCCGGATGCGCGCTGCCGCTGAACGGCAGCGATCCGCCGACATGGCGGCCTTCGATGTGTTCAAGGAAGCGCAGTACGGGCGGGGCGTTGCGGAAAAAATCCGGGCAAGAATCGGGCGCTTTCATTTCCGGCGATGCGATCGCGACATGCGCCAGCGCCGACGCCCGTGCTGCGCCAAAACACAGCGTGGCGCGGGTGGCGAGGCCGGCGTCACCGATCAGATCGACGCCGGCGAACACCGTCGATTTGCCCTTGCGCAGCACGGTAGGACGGATCTGCAGCGCGCCGGACGCCGGGCCGATGAAGGCGAACTGCGCCGAGCGCAGCGGCGGCAGATCGGCAAACGAGCGCAACGCGCCCTGCAGGCAGAGTGTCGCGGCCATTCCGCCATAGACGGTGCGGCCCTGCAACCAGTCGTCGCTGACCGTAACGGTCCAGCCGTCATCGGCCGCCTGCAGGCTGTTCATGATCTCTGTGAATTCGGTCATTGCATTCCCTCGCTGGCGTCGTGGCGCGCCAGTGGCATGATCAGCGTCATCTATAGCGGGGAAATACACGGCAGGAAATGGATGCCGTAGGATGGGTTGAGCGCTTTTGCGAAACCCATCACCCTCTGCCGATGTGTTTCGCGAAGGCGCTCAACACATCCTACCAGCTACTGGCGCGCTCGCGCCCCGGAATGACAGGCGAAGACCGCCGCCTCACTTCGACGGCAGCAGGCCCTTCACTTTTTCCATGTCCTTGATGTTGAGCCGGAAGCCGCCGGGCATCACGATGTCGCCGGGGCGCTGGTCCTTGCCGCAGTCGCCCAGCCATTTCGCCTGCAGCGTCACGGTGCTGTCGCCGGGCACGCCCGCGGGCGGCTTGTCGCTATGCGAAACGACCTTCACCGCATAGGCGGAATTGAAATCGCCGGTGATCTCGGAATGCGAGGTCAGCGTGCTGCCGCCGAAGCTGCACACCGAATCCGTCACATAGCCGGTGGCGGTTGGCTGGGTGTCGTTCTTGCTGCAGTTCTGCTTGGCCATCGGCGAGAAGTTCGCCGTCATCTGCTTGTCGGTGGTCTCGTCGGTGCATTGCTGCATCGTCATTTCGGGCGTCGGCGAGCCCTCGCGCAGCATCTTCAATTCCCACAGCCCGGACTTGCGGGTGGGCAGCTCCACGGCGGAAGCGGCCGGAAGCCATGACAGCAGCGTAAGAGCTGCGAGGGGAAACCAAACCGACGCTCGCATCATGCTCCGCTCCGGGTGCAGAAGGCGTGACAGGAAAGCTCAGTAGCGGACGCGCAGCGGACGATCCGAGGCGCCGTACGGCACCCAGCGGCAGGCGAAGGAAATGTAGCCGCCGTAATAGGTCTGGGCGCCCAAGAATTTCACCACCTTGCCGTATTGCGCGCAGTGATCGACGGCCATGGCGCGAACGTCGCTCTGGCTGACCAGCGAGTAGGCGATGATGCCGCCGGTGTCGTTGCCCTTGAACGGCGGGACGGTGTCGGCCCGGGCCGCTCCGCCAGCCAGCATTCCAACCATCGCCGCAGCCAGCATTGCCGGTCGAATCATTCGCATCTTCGTCTCCATCATGTTGGGCCTACTGTAGAGGGCCGTTGCGACCATGAAAAGAACGCTGCGCGATCCCCACGGGTTTGTGCGCAAGGTGTGGCCGCGGCGCACTTGACCCCGCACGGGCTTCGCGGCACCGTCGGGAACCATCATCACCCGGCGGATTCCCCATGCGTGACGTCATCTCATCCTGCAAAAAAGCCGTTCTGGCCGCCTTCGCTGGCGCCGCTTTGGGCTTGCTGGCGCTGGCCCCCGGCGCCCAGGCCGCCAACCCGCTGGAGCTGAATTTCTGGCTGTCCGGCCCGCGCTATGAAGGCCGCGTCGCCGAATGCGAGGCCGGGCTGTCGACGATTTCCTCCCAGTTCCAGGACAAGGAGAGCACGTTCTGGAATTCGGCGCTGCAGATCACCGGCTTCGCCCGGGTGCACGAAACCGCATTCCGGCCCTGGGCCTCGGACAACATCCCGCGCCGCTACTGCACCGCCGACGCCATGCTGAACGACGGCAAGCTGCGCCAGGTGCACTACTCGATCATCGAAGACGGCGGCTTCGCCGGCTACGGCCAGGGCGTCGAATGGTGCGTCGTCGGCCTCGACCGCGACTGGGCCTATAACCCGAAGTGCCGCGCCGCCAAGCACTGAACCGGATCGTCCGGAATCGCATTTTTGTTCTTGAATTGTTCTTGAGGCCTGACTAGGCTCGCCCTTCTCAGGGGTGGGGCGTGTCGATGTTGCAGGCTTTGCGATTTTTCACTTCGCTCGCGCTTTTTTGGGCAGTGCTGACCGGCGCCGCGGCGGCGCAGGACAGCCGCCAGAACGCGCCCGGCGAATTCGATTTCTACGTGCTGTCGCTGTCGTGGTCGCCGTCGTTCTGCGAGGCGGCCCAGGAGCGCGGCAATTCCGGGCGCTCGCAGCAGACGCAGTGCGGCGGCCGGCCGTTTTCCTTCGTGGTGCATGGGCTGTGGCCGCAATACGACCGCGGCTTTCCCAACTACTGCGAGCGGCCGTCGCCGCGCCTGCCGCGCAACATCATGACCTCGATGCTCGACCTGATGCCGGCGCCGGGCCTGATCTTCGATGAATGGGACAAGCACGGCACCTGTTCGGGGCTGGGCGCGCGCGGCTATTTCGAGACGGTGCGCAAGGCCCGAGCAGGGGTGAAGATCCCCGAGGAGTATCTCGATCTGGCGACCGCCAAGACCATCGCGCCGGAGGCCATCGAGGCGGCGTTCATCAAGGTCAATCCGGGCCTCAGCGGCTCGGCGATCGCGGTGACCTGCGAGCGCAACCGGCTCAGCGAGGTCCGTATCTGCCTCAGCAAGGACCTCCAGTTCCGCGCCTGCGAGGAAATCGACCGCCGCGCCTGCCGCCGCGACACCGTCGTGATGCCGCCGATGCGCGGCGGGTAGCGATCGGCCTCTTTCTTACCCTCCCCTGGAGGGGAGGGTCGGCGAGCGGTTCGCGAAGCGAACGCGAGACGGGGTGGGGTGACAGCGCTGCGGTGGACCTCCCGAGCCAAACACATCCGCCGTCACCCCACCCCGACCGCGCCTGACGGCGCGCTCGACCCTCCCCCTCCAGGGGAGGGTAAAAAAAGAAAGCGTCAGCGCGCAAAGAGAGGCGCTCTATGCTCGCTGCCCCGCATAGCGTACTGCTTCCGCTATGAATTATCGTCACGCCTTTCACGCCGGCGGCTTTGCCGACGTCATCAAGCATCTCGTGCTGGTCCGCATCCTGACTCACCTGCGCGAGAAGGAGGCGCCGTTTCGCGTCATCGACAGCCATGCCGGCGCCGGGCTCTATGACCTCCAGGGCGACGAGGCCACGCGCTCGGGCGAATGGACCACCGGTATCGCCCGCATCATGCAGGCCCGCTTCACCGAATCCACCGTGCCGCTGGTCGAGCCCTATCTCGAAATCGTGCGCTCGTTCAACAAGCCGCGCGAGCTGAAGGTCTATCCCGGCTCGCCGCTGATCGCCCGCCGCCTGATGCGGCCGCAGGACCGCATGGTGGCCTGCGAGGTCGAGCCCAACGCGCGAAAACATCTGATCTCGTCGCTGCGCCGCGACAAGCAGGCCCGCATCGTCGATCTCGATGGCTGGGTCGGGCTGCCGGCCTTCGTGCCGCCGAACGAGCGCCGCGGCGTGGTGCTGATCGATCCGCCGTTCGAGAAGAAGGATGAATTCGAGCGCATGGCCTACGGCTTCGACGAGGCTTTCGCCAAGTGGGCCACCGGCATCTATGTGATGTGGTACCCGGTGAAAAGCCGCCGGGCCACCGATGCGCTGGCGCAGCACGTCGCCGCCACCGTGGCCGCGGCTGCCGCGCCCGGCAAAGTCCTGCGGCTGGAGTTCTCCGTTGCGCCGCAAACGCCCGAAGGCGGGCTGACCTCCACCGGGTTGTTGATCGTCAATCCGCCGTGGAAGCTAGCCGCGGACCTGAAGGCGATCCTGCCCGAGCTGGAAAAGCCGCTCGGCCTCGGCGGCGCCGGCCGCTTCCGGCTGGAAACCGCCAAGGCGTGAACTATCAAGCCGACAACCTGAATGCCGCGCGCAAAAAGCGTATTTGAGCGGTAGTCAATCCGTCGGGAACCGTATTATGCTGCCTCCATTGGGACTGGCTTTACGTTCCGCTTCCGCAAATGGGGGCGGCGGAGTGATTAGGCCTCGATGATATTGACGGAGCGGAGATTGTTACCGCCTCCGCCGTGAAGGCCAAGCTTTCCGGGAAGTGCGAACTTCACAGTGAATGTCCGGTCGGCCGGGGCGCGTTTGGCGCCGTGGCGGAGCATTGCGGGGGAGGATTTCCCGATGGGCATGAGCGGTACGGTCAAGTTCTTCAACGGCGAGCGCGGCTACGGCTTCATCAAACCGGACGATGGCGGACGCGATGTGTTCGTGCACATCACCGCTGTGGAGCGCGCCGGACTCAAGGACCTGATCGAAGGGCAACGCATCACCTTCGAGGTCGAGCCCGACAAGAAGGGCAAGGGACCGAAGGCCGTCAATCTGGTGATCACGGCTTAAAGCCACACATACGATCGTCATCCTGAGGTGCCGTCGCGAAGCGACGGCCTCGAAGGATGCGCTGCAAGCGCTTGTGGCCGCATCCTTCGAGGCTCGCCAAGAGGCTCGCGCCTCAGGATGACGGTTTTCAAGTTTGTGTAGCCCCAACAAAAATCCCGGCCGCGTGAACGGCCGGGAGGTTGTTGTCGCTTCGTCTTTTATCTGGATCAGAAGTGGTAGTTCACGCCGAGCCGAACGGTGCCGAAGTCGAGGCCGTTCTTGGTGCCGGTGAGCGTGTAGTCGTTGCTGGACAGGTTGACGTAGAGGTATTCGATCTTCGCGGTCCAGTTCTGGTAGATGCCGACTTCGGCGCCGACGCCGACGGTATAACCGGCCGAGGTCTTAGACTGCTGCAGGCCGTTGAGCTCCGTCTCCAGGCTGCCGAAGGCGAGACCGCCGGTGCCGTACACCAGCACGTTGTTGAAGGCGTAGCCGATGCGGCCGCGCACGGTGCCGAACCACGGGTTCGAGAATTTGTAGTTGGCGAAGCGGTCGTCGGCGCCGGTGCCCTGCAGGTCGCCTTCGAGACCGAACACGACGTTGCCGCTCTGCCAGTTGTAACCGCCGGTCACGCCGCCGGCGATGCCGGACGGCTTGGCGCCGGAGTTGGAAACGTTGCCCCATTCATAGCCCAGGGTGCCGCCGAGATAGGGGCCGGCCCAGCTGTAGCCGTTGAGCGGCTGGTTCACCGTGTAGGGCGCGCGGGACTGGTACGGCAAATCCGCCGCCTGCGCCGACACCATACCTGCAGCCAAAGCGACGACTGCCGCGAACGCTAACTTGCTCATCTCAAACTCTCCAAAACGCTGTACTGGCCGCAACCCCGTACCGTCTTTCAAACGAAGCCTTAGGGTTACGGAATTCGCTCTTTTCTTGATAAGATTTGTGGGAGTTTTGCCTTAAGCAGTTCTTAATCCGGCGTTTCCGCGCTCTATCGACGTTAAAAAAGTCTTACTTTGGGCGGCCTGGAGGAAACTCCGGCCTCTCCGCCGTCATTGCGAGGAGCCCTTGCGACGAAGCAATCCAGCTCTTCCTGCGGCTGTGGCCCTGGATTGCCGCGTCGCTTCGCTAAAGGGAAAGCCAACGGCTTTCCCTGACCTCGCAATGACGGCCGAGGGTCTGCCGCTTTGCCGGGGATTACCGGGCCTGGCGCTGGCGATCAGGCGCCACAACGCTTAAATCAGGGCCATGATTCAAGACCCCACCGACCTGCCGCCGTTGCCGGCCGATGCCGTTACGGAGCCCGGTTCCAGCGACCTGCCGCCGGCCGCCGTGCCGGAACTCGAGGCGGATACCGCCACCGAGGACGAAGAAGACGGCGCGCTGCCTGACGTCGCCGATGACGATGCCGGCGAACCTATTCCCGAGGGGCCGCTGGCGCTCGGCCGCGCCGCCATCGAGCACGCGGTGAAACACGCCCCGCACTCGCCGGGCGTCTACCGGATGCTGAACGCGGCCTCCGACGTGCTCTATGTCGGCAAGGCCAAGAACGTGAAGAAGCGGCTGGCATCCTATGCCCGGCCGACCGGCCACGTGATGCGGATCGCGCGCATGATCGCCGCCACCGTGGTGGTCGAGATCATCTCCACGGCGACCGAGACCGAGGCGCTGCTGCTCGAGGCCAACCTGATCAAGCAGTTGCGGCCGCGCTTCAACGTGCTGCTGCGCGACGACAAGTCGTTTCCCTACATTCTGCTGTCCGGCGACCACTGGGCGCCGCAGATCCTGAAACATCGCGGCGCGCAGTCGCGGCCCGGGCGCTATTTCGGCCCGTTCGCCTCGGTAGGCGCGGTCAACCGCACCATCACGGCGCTGCAGCGCGCGTTCCTGGTGCGCTCCTGCACCGACTCGTTCTTCGAGAGCCGGACCCGGCCGTGCCTGCTGTATCAAATCCGGCGCTGCTCCGGCCCGTGCACCGGCGAGATCGATTTTCCCGGCTATACCGAGCTGGTGAAAGAGGCCAAGGATTTTCTGTCCGGCCGTTCGCGCGCCGTGAAGCAGTTGCTGGCCGGCGAGATGGAGAAGGCATCGGACGAAATGGAGTTCGAGCGCGCCGCGCTGTACCGCGACCGTCTCGCGGCACTGTCGGCGATCCAGTCGCAGCAGGGCATCAACCCGCGCACGGTGGAAGAAGCCGACGTGTTCGCCATCCACCAGGAGGGCGGCTATTCCTGCGTCGAAGTGTTCTTCTTCCGCACCGGGCAGAACTGGGGCAACCGCGCCTATTTCCCGCGCGCCGAAAAATCCTTCACGCCGGAGGAGGTGCTGGCCTCGTTCCTGGCGCAGTTCTACGACGACAAGCCTCCGCCAAAGATGATCCTGCTGTCGCACGGCATCGAGGACGCCGACGTGCTGGCGGCGGCGCTGGCCATCAAGGCCGGCTT
>NZ_JAQGJD010000008.1 GCF_028290785.1 Tardiphaga sp.
CGATTGTCGGTGCGGAAAGCTTAGTCGTTGCGCCCGAAACGCTGTAGCTCCCCTCCCCCTTGCGGAGAATGGTTGGGGGCTTGCCCCGGCGAAGCTCGCAGAGCGAAGCCGGGTGGGGGTGGCGCGACAATCGCTACGCTTTGTGGGGCACCCCACCCGTCACGTGTGTTCGCTTCGCTCTCACACGCGCCACCCTCCCCACTGCGCGCGGCTTCGCCGCGCTGGAGGGAGGGAAAAGAAGCTCCCCCCTGCTACACCCTCTCCTTCGCATCCCTGCGCCGGTACACCATCAGCATCAACGGCGCGACCAGCCGCATCAGGCCGTGGGCCGGAATTGCCACCGGCTCGGTGAACGGCAGCGCCAGATCGCGCTCCGGCACGCCCTGCACAGCTTTCGCCAGCTCGCCGCCGAGCGCGATCGACAGCGCCACCGCGCGGCCGTTGCAACCGGTCCAGCCGAACGCGATCGGCCCGAGGCGATGGATGCGCGGCATGAAGTCGGTGGTCATGCCGACATAGCCGTTCCAGACGTAGTCGAACTTGACCTCGCCGATCTCCGGCCACAGCCGCTGCAAGCGCGCCGCCACCATGGTGCGCAAATTCGCCGCCTTGTCGCCGGGGCCGATCACGTTGCCGCCGGTGACCAGGCGATTGCGCGCGTCGTAGCGCGCGAAGTACAATTCGCCATGGGTGTCCGACATCGACTGCCGGCCCGGGATGATGGTTTTTCGCGCAGCATCGGACAGCGGCTGCGTCGCCATCTGCCACGACAGCACCGGCATCACTTCAGACGCGATCGCCGGCGACAGCGTCTTGGAGAATTCCCCGGTGTAGGCATTCGACGCGAGCACCAGCGCGCGGGCGCTGATCGTGCCGTTTGCCGTGGTGACGATCCAGCGATCGCCCTGCCGCGCATAACTTGCCACCGGCGAGCGCGCAAAGATCCGGCCGCCCTGCGCCAGCACCACGCGCGCCAGCCCGCGCGCCAGCGCCAGCGGATTGATATGGCCGCCGGTTTTATTCCAGAAGCCGCCATACCAGGCGTCGGAGCCCAACATCGCCCGCGTCTGCTCGCGCGACAAAATCTCGACATCGGCGCCGAGCTTCGACCATTGCCTGACGCGGCGCTCCGCGATCTTGATACGCCCCGGCGAATGCACCGGCTGCACCCAGCCGGCCTGCTCGGCTTCCGCGGAAATCTGATAACGCCGGACCAGATCGAACAGGATCGACGCGCTGTCGCGCAGCAATGCGACGAAGCGCTCACCCGCCGCGCCGTGCTGTTTGACGATGTCGTCCGGATCGGGCCGCGACAAGGTCGGGATCACCTGGCCGTTGTTGCGTCCCGAGGCGCCCCAGCCCGGCTCCATCGCCTCGACCACGACGACATCGATGCCCGCCTCGCGCAGATGCAGCGCGGTGGAAAGGCCGGTGAAGCCGCCGCCGATGATCACCACGTCGGCCTCGACATGGCCTTCGAGCGCCGGCAGCGCCGGCCCTTCCGGAGTAGCCGCCGCCCATAGCGAATTCGGCCACTCGACCTTGCCGTTATCCATCGTCGCGCCTTCCTGAATTCCGTATCGCCTCGCGTCGCGTGCGCGACCTCGCTCCCTTGCAGCATGGGCGCGATCCGCCTAGTTTATCAAGCACATCCATTGCAAGGTAGACATCGTGAAGCTGAAGAACATCGTCGGAATCGACCACGCCGTGATCGCCGTCCAGGATCTCGATGCCGCAGCCGAGGGCTGGAAAAAACTCGGATTCACCATCTCGCCGCGCGGCACCCACAGCGCCAAGATGGGCTCCGGCAATTACACCATCATGCTCGGCCCCGATTATGTCGAACTGCTCGGCGTGATCGCCGAGACCGAGCACAACGCGCCGATGCGCGCCTTCATCGCAAAGAACGGCCAGGGCATCGAGCGGGTCGCCTTCACCGCGATCGATTCCGCCGCCGGCGCCGAAGAGATCCGCGCGATGGGCTATGCGGCGGTCGGCCCGACCGATTTCGAACGCCCGGTGACGATGCCCGACGGCAGCGAGAGCGCCGCGAAATTTCGCGTGTTTCACTGGCCGGTGAATGAAGCCCCCGGCGGCATCCGCATCTTCGCCTGCCAGCACAAGACCCGCGAGACGGTGTGGATTCCCGAGTTGCAGAAGCACGCCAACACCGCGCAGCGCCTCAAGCGCGTCATCATCGTGACGCCGGAGCCGGAGGCGGACGCCAAGCATCTCGCCAAGATGATCGCCGGCGACACCCGCACGGAGTCCGACGGCGCCGTCACGGTGCCGTCCGGCTCGGACCGCGCCGATTTCGTATTCGTCACGAAGGAGCTGCTCGCCAGGCAATCCCCCGGCGTGTCGCTCGAGGGCACCCCGGCGCGCGGCGGCGCGGCTTTGGTGTTCGTCGCCGGTGATCTCGATGCGGCGGAGAAAGCGGTCGGTGCTGCCGGGAGCCGCAGCGAAGCCGGCGTGGTCGTGCCGCCCGCCGCCGCCAACGGCGTGCTGCTGGCGTTTGTGGCGGGGTGAGCGGGTAGAGAAGCGCTGTCCGTTTCCCGGACGCGGTGCGGCGCGTCAGGCGATGCCCTTGCATCGCCGCAAGTGCCGCTCCGCAGATCCGGGACCGTACCAAGCACCGGCGTTTGGGGCGGTCCCGGCTCTGCAGCACACTACGCCGCCAAGCGGCGGCGCATTGCACTGCGTCCGGGACAAGAGTCCAACGCTCAATCCCGCGCTGGCGCGTTTTCGGAATGAACTGACCCTCAAGCCCGTCATTGCGAGGAGCCCTTGCGACGAAGCAATCCAGTCTTTGCTTGTGGCTCTGGATTGCCGCGTCGCTTCGCTCCTCGCAATGACGGCTGCGGGTGAATCGAGTCATCTCAAAGAAAAAATGCCTTCAGTTCAGCTTGATATCCAGCGCCTTGATAATCTCGCCCCAGCGCTTCGTCTCCGATGCCGCGTACGCGCCGAGCTCGTCCGGCGTCGATGATTTCACCTCAAATCCCATCGCCTCGAACTTGTCCTTGAAGCCTGGCGAATCGACGATTGCCGCGAGCTCCTGGCTGAGGCGATCGACCACCGGCTTCGGCGTGCCGGCGGTGGTGTAGAGCCCGGCCCAGATCGCGCTGAGCAATGTCGGATAGCCCAGCTCTTTGGTCGTCGGCACATCCGGCAGCACCGGCGAGCGCTTCAAGGCCATGATGGCGATGGCGCGCATCTGGCCGGATTGCAGCTGGCCCAGCGCATCGGGGATCGAGGGAAACATCATGTCGAGCCGGCCGCCGAGCAGGTCGGTGATCGCCGGGCCCTGGCCGCGATACGGCACGTGCATCAGATGCGTGCCGGTCTCGCGGTTGAACAATTCGCCGCCGAGATGGGTCGGCGAGCCCACGCCGGAGGAGCCGAAATTGAGCTTGTCGCCGTTCGCCTTGATGGCCGCGATCAGACCGGGAAGGTCGAGGCTCTTGAAACGCTCGCCGGGCACGATGACCTGCGGATAGATCGTCACCAGGGTCAGCGGCTGGAAGTCGCGCACCGGGTCGTAGGACAGCTTGTCGTACAGATTGACGTTGGCGGCGTGCGTCCCCGTGGTCGCCATGTACAACGTGTAGCCATCGGGCGCGGCGTGGGCCGCCTCGGTGGCGGCGAGATTGCCGCCGGCGCCGGGCTTGTTCTCGATCACCACCGGTCGGCCCAGCCGCTTCGACAATTCGTCGGCAATCGAGCGCGCCTGGGTGTCGGCGCTGCCGCCGGCCGGAAACGGCACCAGGATGCGCAAATTGCGCGACGGCCATTCCTCGGCGCGGGCCGCGGTGCCGAACGACAGGATGGCGACCGACAGTACGATGCGCAAAATGTTCATCCGGTCGAGGCTCCCTGAAAGAATTCAATCGCGATCTCGTTGAACAATTCGGGCTCGGTGCGCGACAGCGCATGGCCGCCGCGCGCCACAAAATGCCCGCGCGCGCCGGGGATCAGCCGGACGAATTCTTCGGAAAAGTATTTCGGAGTCAAGATATCGTCCTCGGCGCACACCACCAGGGTCGGAATCGCGATGCGCGACAGTTCGGCGCGGCGGTCGAAATTGAGGATCGCCTCGAAGCGGCTGACCTGGATGTCGGCGCTGCCGAGCTGGTCCGGCGCGGCGCGCTCGGAGGCGGCGATCTCTTCTTGATGGGCATTGATCCAGTACGGCGGATACAGCAGCAGCGTGCTGTATCCGGCATAGGCCGCGACCCCCAGCTCGCCGAACAGCCGCGAGCGCAGCCCGAGGATCTTGCGGCGGTAGGCGTCGCCATGGGTGGTGCTGGCATAGATCATCATCGCGGAGATTCGGTCGGGATAGTCGAGCGCCGTCGCCACGCCGATCGCGCCGCCGGTGGAATGGCCGAGATACATCGCGCGCTCCAGCCCGGCGTCGTCCATCACCGCGATCAGGTCGGCCGACATCTGCTCGACCGACACGACCGGCTCCCGGCTCGAGCCTCCGGTGCCGCGCTGGTCGAACCGGTAGACCGTAAAATGCGCCGTCAGCGCCGCCATGTTCGGCGCCCAATAGGCGCCGACGCCGCCCAGCCCCGCGCCGAGAATCAGCGCAGGGCCGTCTCCCTGCTTCTCCCAGGACAGAGAAGCACCGTGTCTTATCGCAATGGGCATGAAGTTGATGATCCATTTCGCAGATGTGATTAGCAATTAACGTGCCTGCGCCCGGTCGGTTGCCGTCACGCCGGCGAAAGCTGTCGAAGACCCAATACGGACACCGTGCCGTCGCACCAGTTTCACGCTTGGCCCGTAAGCCGGCGCCAGACATACGACGCAGGACACAATGCATACCGACATCGAACACGATCTGACCAGCGACCAGTGGGACGTCTTGCGCGCGCTGCGCCCGGCCATGGTTCCGGCCCGCAAGCCGAACGGCTACATCGTGGAACAGCTCGTTGTGCTTGATTTGGTGACGCTGTCCGACGGCGCACCGCGGCTCACCTCGAAAGGCCGCGCCGTGATGCTGCGCGGCTCGCCGCGATTGTGGGATCTGGCGGCGTAGGCGCGGGGTGGCTGGGTTCTGATTCGGTTCGTTCCCCGGACGCGGCGCAATACGCCACGCAGTGGCGTGGTGCGACGCAGATCCGGGGTCCCGGTTGTTTTTTAAGAAAGCGGGATCCCGGATCTGCGGAGCGGCACTTCGCGCCGCACCGCGTCCGGGACACGATCCACCGCTTCAGTCCAAACGCATCCCCCTCTAAAAATTAATCGTCGTCCGCACGCCGAACACCGCGGCGTCCTTGATGCGCCGGGTCTGCGCGGGGTCGTTGGGATCGACCGCGCCGCCGCCGGGGTGCATGACGTACTGAAACAGCGGCTGCACCAAAACCCCCGGCTTGACCTCCGCCAGATACGTCAGCTCGACAATGGCCTCGAAGTCGCGCACCGGCGTGGCGATCCCGGTGAACTCCCGGATATCGCGGTCGAACTGCCGCGCGCCGTCGGAGATCCGCGCATAGGTTATCGCCGCGCCGATCTTGTCGTTCGGCCTGCGCTCGCTGAAGCCGGTGACCTGCACGCCGCCGTCGATATAGACGCTGACCAGGTTGCGGTCGGACGGGCTGACCGAGGCGCGTGCAAAAAAGCCGATACCCTTCTGCGGATCGAGCGCGCTGTGCGCCAGCTTCTGCTCGTAGACCGCGAAGATGCCCTGGTTGCGCCGCAGGTTGGCGGGCTCGCCGGATCCGGCGGGATCGGCCTGCGAGAGGCCCTGCGCGGTCAGGCGCTGGTCGTCGAACGTGCCCATGTGATACCAGGCGCCACCGGTGATCGAACCCGGCAGCGACGCCGCGCCGAGCTCAAAACCGTATTTGAGCTGGCCGATGAACCATGGCGGGTCGTTGACGCGAAACAGCAGCCCGTGGGGGTTCTTGATCTGCGGGTCCTGCGGGCCGGCCGGCGCGGCGTCGCCATCGAACACCGCGAAATAGGCGGTGAGGCGCTCGGTCAGTTGCGCCTTGAGGCGAATGCCCGGCACCGCCAGCGGCGGCGATGGCCCGCCGCTCGGCAGGATCACCCCGGTGATACCCGGCCAGCCCAATGCCGAATTGGCGAACACGTCGTCGTACTTGCTGTCGATGAACTCGATGTCCGAGGGCTGCTGGCCGACCTTGATCATCAGCCGGCCGCCCCACAGCGACTGCTCGATCCACATCTCGTACAGCCGCGTCGCCGGCAGCGCCTCGATGCCGCTCACCAGCATCAGGTTGCCGATATAATCGCGCGATAGTCCGTCGCCATGGATCTGATAGATGTTGGCGTGGAAGGTCGCGCCGCTCCAGCCCATCAGCCGTTCGAGATCGACGTCGGTGCCGAGATCGAGCCGCCCGGTATAGATCGCGCCGCGGCGGATGCCGCCGGAGGCATTGCCGAGGGCCTCGCCGATATAGGTTGCGGAAAAGCCGATGCCCCAGTCGGCGAGAATCTGTTTGGCATCCTTCGCGGCAACCTCGGCCCTGGCGACGAATTCGGCGGCGCGCGCCGGTGCCGCATGCGCGAACAGCAGGCAGATCGCCGCGATCGCCGCCGCGCGCATCCTGGCTGGCCATGGTGTCGGCATGAT
>NZ_JAQGJD010000020.1 GCF_028290785.1 Tardiphaga sp.
AAGCGCAGCGCCGATCAGGCCGCCGGCGCGGCCTCCGCCGTGACTATGGCGCGCGCCGAAACCATCAGCAACGCCACCCGCAATTTCGAAACGATGATCGGCGAACTGGTCGGCTCGCTGGCCTCCGCCTCCACCGAGCTGGAAGCCTCGGCGACCACGCTGACCCGGACCTCCGACGTCACCATGACGCTGTCCGGCTCGGCCGCGTCCGCCTCCCACACCGTGTCGGAAAACATCCAGTCGGTCGCCGCCGCCACCGAAGAGATCACCTCCTCGGTCAACGAGATCGGCCGTCAGGTCCACGAATCCAACCGCATCGCCTCGACCGCCGTGCTGCAGGCCGAGAAGACCAACCAGAGCATCGCCAAACTATCGGAAGCCACCGCACGCATCGACGACGTGGTCAAGCTGATCACCGCCGTTGCCGAGCAGACCAACCTGCTGGCGCTGAACGCCACCATCGAGGCCGCGCGCGCGGGTGACGCCGGCCGCGGTTTCGCGGTGGTCGCTGCCGAAGTGAAGGCACTGGCGTCGCAGACCGCCCGCGCCACCGACGAGATCAGCGCCCAGATCGCCGGCATGCAGGCGGCGAGCGCCGACACCGTCGTGACGATCAAGGAGATCGGCGCCACCATCACGATGATCTCGGAAGTGTCGTCGGCGATTGCCGCGGCGGTCGAGGAGCAAGGCGCGGCGACGCAGGAGATTGCGCGCAACGTGCAGCAGTCGGCGCAGCTCTCGACCCAGGTCGCCCACGACGTCACCGAGGTCAACCGCGGCACCTCGGAGACCGGCTCGGCCTCCGGCCAGGTTCTGTCCGCCGCGCAGTCCCTGTCGATCGAGAGCAGCCGGCTGAAGAGCGAAGTCGACAAGTTTTTGCATACGGTAAGAGCGGCGTAAGCGATCCGGCGGGACTGAAGCGGCTTGTCCCGGACGCGGCGCAGCACGGAGTGCTGCTCCGCAGAGCCGGGACCGTCGCGGGCACCGGCGTTCGGTACGGTCCCGGCTCTGCAGCGCACTCCGCCGCCCAAGGCGGCGCAATGCACTGCGTCCGGGACAAGATGCGAGTGAGCTGAATCAGAGCCCTACGCGAATTCCAGCTTCAGCTTGGCGTCCTTCGCAGACGTCGCCGTACTGACCGTGACCGTGACCTTTTCACCGAGCGCGATCAAGAAACCGAACAGGCGATCGTAGGTATAGCCGGCAAAGTGTCCGCGCATCAGCTTCGATACATCAGGCTGTGCCAGCCCGATCAGCTTCGATGCCTGAGCCTGGGTCAGACCCTTCGATTTGATGAGCGACGCAATGGCGATAACGATATCGGCCTTCGCCAGATGATCAGCGGAATTGGGCACACCCAGATCGGCAAAGACGTTGCCGCTGCTCTTTGTACTTTTCACCTTGCTCATCGTTTTGCTTCCTTCAGACAAGCGGAATTGATGCGGTTCCGATACGGCAAGTCAATGGGTGCCCCCGTTGCCAATTCCTCCCCACACCCCCATCTTCCGTCTATGACCATCCAGTTCCCGTTCGACAACAGCTACGCCACCCTGCCCGCCAATTTCTTTGCGCGGGTGGCGCCCACCCCCGTGGTCGCGCCACAGCTCATCAAGCTGAACCGGCCGCTGGCCGCGCAGCTCGGCATCGATGCCGACTGGCTCGAAAGCCCCGAAGGCGTCGAGGTGCTGGCCGGCACGCGGGTGCCGGACGGCGCCGATCCCATCGCGATGGCCTATGCCGGGCACCAGTTCGGGCACTTCACCGCGCAGCTCGGCGACGGCCGCGCGATCCTGCTCGGCGAGGTCGTCGATCGCGACGGCGTGCGCCGCGACATTCAGCTCAAGGGCTCTGGACCCACCCCGTTCTCGCGCCGTGGCGACGGCCGCGCGGCGCTGGGCCCGGTGATCCGGGAATACATCGTCTCCGAGGCGATGTTCGCCTTGGGCATTCCGACCACCCGCTCCCTCGCCGCCGTCATCACCGGCGAACGGGTGCAGCGCGAGACCATGCTGCCCGGGGCGGTGCTGACCCGCATCGCCGCCAGCCACATCCGCGTCGGCACCTTCCAATTTTTCGCCGCGCGCGAAGACATCGTGGCGCTAAAGCATCTCGCCGACCACGTCATCGCCCGGCACTATCCGGACGCCGCGCGAGCCGAACATCCCTACCGCGCGCTGCTTGACGGCGTGATCGCCCGGCAAGCTCGGCTGGTCGCGCGCTGGCTGCTGGTCGGCTTTATCCATGGCGTGATGAATACCGACAACTCGTCAGTGTCCGGCGAGACCATCGACTATGGCCCCTGCGCCTTCATGGACGACTACGATCCGGCCAAGGTGTTCTCCTCGATCGACGAACAGGGCCGCTACGCCTATGCCAACCAGCCGCGCATCACGCTGTGGAACCTGACGCGGTTCGCCGAAACCCTGCTGCCGCTGCTCGACGCCGACCAGAACGCCGCCATCGAGATCGCCAAGGCTTCGCTGGCCGAATTCTCCGAGATCTTCGACACCGCCTATCAGGCCGGCCTGCGGCAGAAACTCGGCCTGTTCACCGCGCAGCCCGACGACGGCGTGCTGGCGCAGGACCTGCTGGCCGCGATGGCCGCCAACCAGGCCGACTTCACCCTCACCTTCCGCGGCCTCGGCGCTGCCGAGCTGGACTCGGCGGGTGATGCCGCCGTGCGCGCCCAGTTCACCGATCCCGCCGTCTGGGACGCCTGGGCGATCCAGTGGCGCGCCCGGCTGGCCCTCGAACCGCAGGACGCCGCCACCCGCCACACGGCCATGCAGGCGGTCAATCCGGCCTTCATCCCGCGCAACCATCGCGTCGAGGCGGTGATCCAGGCCGCTTTGACCGGCGACTACGCGCCATTCGAGGCCCTGCTGGCGGTGCTGGCCCGCCCGTTCGAGGACCAGCCGGACCGCGCCGACTACGCCGATCCGCCGCTGCTGCACGAAAGGGTATCGCAGACCTTCTGCGGCACCTGATTCGCGCCCGATCCCCCGGCCCGGAACCCAAATCCAGCGGAACACGCTTGACTCGCCAGGTTTTTCGGCCGAACGCCATCGTCAAAAGCGTTATGGACCGGACATGGAACTGATCACCACCACAGCCCAGCTGACCGCCGCCTGCGCGCGGCTCGCCAAGCACCCCGTCATCACCGTCGATACGGAATTCCTCCGCGAGACCACCTACTATCCGCTGCTCTGCGTGGTCCAGATGGCCAGCGCCGAGGACGCGCTGGTGATCGACACGCTGGCCGACGGCATCGACTTAAAACCGTTCTTCGACCTGATGACTAATGCCGACGTGCTCAAGGTCTTCCACGCCGCCCGGCAGGACATCGAGATCATCGTGCACCGCGCCGGCGTGGTGCCTTATCCGATCTTCGACACCCAGGTCGCCGCCATGGTGCTGGGCTATGGCGACAGCATCGCCTACGACCAGCTGGTCGAGCGCATCACCGGCCACCGCCCCGACAAGACCCACCGCTTCACCGACTGGTCGCACCGCCCGCTCACCGAGGAGCAGGTGCACTACGCCGTCTCCGACGTCACCCATCTGCGCGACGTGTTCGCGGCGCTCGACGCCGACCTGAAGAAGCGCGACCGCAGCGACTGGGTCTCGGAAGAGATGGAAGTGCTGACCTCGCCGAAAACCTACGACTTCCACCCCGAGCGCGCCTGGGAGCGGCTCAAGACCCGGGTCCGCAAGCCGAAAGAGCTGGCGGTCCTGATGGAAGTCGCCGCCTGGCGCGAACAGGAAGCGCAGAGCCGCGACGTGCCGCGCTCGCGCGTGCTGAAGGACGACGCCGTCGGCGATATCGCGACGCATGCGCCGACCTCGCTGGAAAAGCTGGCCAGCTTGCGTTCGCTGCCGAAGGGCTTTGACCGCTCGAAATGGGGCAGCGACATCGTCGAGGCCGTCAAGCGCGGCGTCGCCCGCGATCCCGCCACGCTGCCGAAGATCGAGAAGCCGCGCGGCTCCTCCAACGGCGGCGCCATCGTCGAGCTCTTGAAAGTGCTGCTGCGCATGACCTCGGAGCGCCACGCGGTGGCCTCCAAGGTGATCGCCACCGTCGACGATCTCGAACAGATCGCCAATGACGACCACGCCGACGTCGGCGCCCTCTCCGGCTGGCGCCGCGAACTGTTCGGCGAAGCCGCGCTGGCGCTGAAGCAGGGCCGCCTGGCGCTGGCGATCGAAAAGGGCCGCGTCGTCAGGGTGGATCGGACGTAACTCCGTACTGCCGAAGCCGTCATCCTGAGGTGCGCGCCCTTGCGCGCCTCGACGGACGACGGCGGGCACTCCGCTGCTCCATTGCAAAACAGCATCCTTCGAGGCTCGGGCGTTTTGCGTGCTTGGCGACGACCGAACTCGCGTCGCCCTCGCGCCTCAGGATGACGGCGGAGTTTTGATAACTACCTCCGCACGATCATCCCGGTCTTCCCCACCAGCCTTGCCAGTTGCTTGAACCGGCTGCCGACGCGGTCGGCGACGAGGTCGACCATGCGATGCTCGAATACCAGCATCATCTTGCGGTCCTGCGACTTGAAGTGCGTCGCCGGCAGCACGCCGGGGCGCGCGGCCGATACCAGATGCGCGACCCGGAACATGGCGCCGAGCACGCGGGCGCGTTCGACTTGCGCCGGCGTCACCAGCGCCCGCACCAGTTCCGGCGGCTCGTTCTGTTCGCTGAGGCCCGCATAACGATAGAACACGGACAGCGCCAGGAAGGCGCGGCCGTGATGATCGACCGAGCCGAAATTGCCGTTGGTGATCAGATGCAGCGTCTGCTCGCCGCGGTAGTCCGGATGCACGCGCCATCCGATGTCCGACAACAGGCAGGCGACGCGGCGCAGCCGGCGGTCCTCCTCGGTCTCTTTCAGCTTGGCGACGCGGACGAAGCGGTCGGTCCAGTCCGACAGTTCCTGGGCATGGCGCGCCGAGCGCGACAGCAATTCGTTCAGCGACTGCGCGGCAGCAACGAGGCCATCCTCGGCGCGCTTCACTGCAGGCAGCATTTCGTACAGCAGGCCTTCGCGGACGCCGTAGGTCGAGAACACGATGGCCTTGGGCTTGGCCGTCAGGATGATGTGTTCGAGCACCAGCGCCGCATAGACCAGCAGCGGCTGGCGGGCTTCGGCGATGGATTCGATGTTGGCCAGAATGTTCGCGGTGGCCAGCCGCCGCAGCCGGCGCACGAAGTCGAGCGCTTCCGCGGCCGGCAAAGTGTAGCCGTGCATCACGCGCAGCGGATAGCCGCTCTGGATGATGTGCAGCCGCGCCAGCGCGCGCCAGGTGCCGCCGACGGCGTAGAAATTTCGCCCGGTGCCGGCGGCGAGTTGTGCGACACCGGTGAGCGCGGTCTTGACGATCTTCTCGGCGCGCTTCGGCGATTTCTGCGAGGCGTCCTGCAGCGCCAGGCTGCCGAGCGGCAGCGTAATGCCGGTGCGCACCGCGCTGCCTTTGACGTCCACCAGTTCGAGCGATCCGCCGCCGAGGTCACCAACGAGCCCGTCAGGTTTGTGGATGCCGGAGATTACGCCAAGCGCCGAGAGCTTGGCTTCGCGCGGCCCGGAGATGATCTGGATGACGCAGCCGCAGATCTTCTCGGCCGCCGCGATGAATTCCGGGCCGTTGCTGGCGTCGCGCGCCGCCGCCGTGGCGATGGCGTGGACGCGGCCGACCTTCATGATCTTGCACAGCGCGCGAAACCGCTTCAGCGCGGTCAGCGCCTTGCTGACCGCATCGGCGGCGAGCAGCCCGGTCGACTGCACTTCGCGGCCGAGGCCGCACAGCGCCTTCTCGTTGAACAATGTGACGAGGCTGCGCGACAGCGATTCATAGACGACAAGACGGACCGAATTGGAGCCGATGTCGATCACCGCGA
>NZ_JAQGJD010000038.1 GCF_028290785.1 Tardiphaga sp.
TCAGCGCCTTCTTCGGCAATGGCGCCAGCGTCGTGGTGCCCTCTTTCAGGCGCACGGTGCAGGCGTAGTCGACCTTGCCGTCGATCAGCATCATGCATTCCTTGCAGGCATTGGCATTGATGCAGGAGAACCGGAATGCCAGCGACGGATCGAGGCCGCGGCGCACCGCGCGCAGGCCATCGAGCACGGACTGGCCGTGCTCGAACCCGACGTCGAAGGTCTCGACGCGCGGCGTTTCGCCAAGCGCGCCGCGCTGGATCGTAAGCGTCGCCTTCATGAAGCGGCCTTTCCGGTTGTCGGCTCGACTTTTCGCAAACTGATGCCGCCATCGGCGAGTGTGACGATCTGGTTGACGCGCCAGGCCGCGTCATCGAGGCCGAGGTGATCGTCGCGCTGATGCGCGCCGCGACTCTCGGTGCGCGCCAGCGCCGGCACCGCCACGGACTGCGCCACCTGCAGCATATTTCGCAGGTCGAGCCAGTCCACCAGCACGGGATCGAAAGCGGTGGCCGACGAGATCGGGGTATCGCCGATATCGGCTTTCAGCTGCGCAATCGAGGCAATGGCCGAACGCAACTTCGCGTCGGTGCGGAACGGGCCAACGTCATCGGCCATGACAGCCTGCAGCTTCACCACCATCGCAGCCGGGTTCGGCGCATCGCGCTTCGAAGCGCTACGCAACAGATCGAGGGCAGGACGCGCGGCGCCGGGCGACCACGCCGCCGTCGCGGCCTTGGCGCGCAGCGCCGCCTCGCGCCCCGCCCGCGCGCCGAACACGAAGGCTTCGGTGATGGCGTTGCCCGACAGCCGGTTGGCGCCGTTGGCGCCGCCGACCGCCTCGCCGCAGGCATACAGCCCGGGCACGCCGGTCTGCATCCTGTCGTCCACGCGGATGCCGCCCATGTGGTAGTGCGCGATCGGGGCGACCTCGACGGCACGCTGCGCGAGATCAATGCCGTTCTCCAGCAGGCGGTCTACCACCGGCCCGAAGGCAGCGCGGATGTCGGCTTCGGGGACGTGCCGGAAGCTGAGATAGGCGCCGCCGGCGGGACTGCCGCGGCCGGCCTCGACTTCCTTGGTGATCGCGTAGGTGGCGAGGTCGCGGGTCAGCACATAGGTGCCATCAGAGCGGCCGTCGCGGGCGGCGTAGTCGTCCTCGAATTCGCGCATCTCGGCATTCAGCAATTTGCCGCCGAGCTTGTAGCGGAACGGGTCCCACATGATCGGGTCCATGCCGACGAGGCGCGGCGCCAGATGGCCGATCGGGAAGAACTGCACAAACTCCATGTCGATCAACTCGGCGCCGGCGCGCAGCGCCAGCGCATAGCCGTCGCCACCCATGTTGGACGAAGCGCTGTTGCGGCGGTACAGGCCGGTGAGGCCGCCGGTGGCGATGATCACCGCCCTGGCGGCGATGGTGACCGCCTGCCCGGTGGTCAGATGCCACGCGGTGGCGCCGCAGGCCTCGTTGTCACGCACGGCGATATCGACGATGACGAGATCGCCGATGCGACGGATGCCGCTGGCATTGTTGAGTTGCGTGCGCAGGGTTTTCGATACCGCGGGGCCAGTGGAGAGAAAATCCACATAGGCGCAGCGCGGCCGGTCGTGGCCAGGGGCCTGCGCCTGCTTGATATGGCCGTCCTCGCGCGCCCAGCCGACCTTCCACGCATCCATCTCGCGCAGCCGGTGCGGCCCGTCTTCGCACAGCAAGGCGGCGAGGCGCTCGTCGCACAGTCCGCGGCCCGCGTTCAGCGTGTCGGCGAGGTGGTGCTCCCAATGGTCGGGCGTCTGCTCGCCCAGAGCGGCGGCCACCGTCATCTGCGCCATCACGGTGGCGCCGCCGCGGCCGATCAGGCTGCGGTCGGCGAGGATCACCGACGCGCCACCGCGCGCGGCTTCCAGCGCGGCATACATCCCGGCGCCGCCGGCGCCGATGACGAGCACGTCGGTTTCGAGATGGGTGGCGTCAGTAAGTTCTGATGAAGGCATGCGGGGTCCTGTGTGACTTCAATGCCCGAAATGAAGGCGCGTTCCCCGGACGCGGTGTACTGCGCTGCCGCAGGCAGCGTGGTGCGCCGCTGATCCGGGCCCCGGTTTTTTGCAGAAGAAACCGGGATCCCGGATCTGCGAAGCGGCACAAGAGTGCCGCATCGCGTCCGGGAAACGAGGCCATCAAACCGACTTCACGTCCGTCCGCAAGATCGCCAGCGCGAGCGCCGTGGCGCGCGGGACGATGCTGTCGAGGTCGAGCCATTCCTGCGCCGTGTGCGCGTTGCCACCGACCGGGCCGAGGCCGCACAGGGTCGGCGTTCCCACGCTGGCGGTGAAGCCGGAATCCGCGCAGCCGCCGGCGAATTCGCCGTCCAGCTTCGGCAGGCCGGCGTCGGCGGCCGCGCCGCGATAGGCGTCGAACAGGGTCTTGGAGGATTCGCTCTGCACCAGCGGCAAAAATTCGCCGCTGATGTGCAGCTTGGCAGTCGTGCCGGGCACCGTGGAGGTCGCGATGATGCTTTCGATCGCGGCCAGCGTGGTGCCGCGGTCGGCCGGATCGATGTAGCGCATGTCGATCTGGCCCTCGGCATGCGGCGCGGTGGTGTTGACCGACTGGCCGCCAGCAATCAGACCGACATTCAGCGTGATGCCCTTCGCCATGTTGGTCAGCGCATGGATCTGCACGATCTTGTGCGCGAGCTCGCCGATCGCGCTGATGCCGTCGCCAAAGTTGTTGCCGGAATGCGCGGCCTTGCCAAAGATCTCGAAGCGCATGAACACGCCGCCCTTGCGGCTGGTGGTGATGTTGCCCGTGGGGCGCCCCGGCTCGGAATTGTACACCGCGCGCGCGGCGCGGCCCTCGCGCTCGATCACCGGGCGCGACGACGGCGAGCCTATCTCCTCGTCCGAGGTAATCAGCACCTTGATCGGGCACGGCGCGGTGCCGAACTTCTTGAACGCCGCGGCGACGAACACGTTGATCACCAGACCGGCCTTCATGTCGGCAACGCCGGGGCCGTGCGCCTTGCTGCCTTCGATGGTGAAGGGCCGGCGCGCCACCTCGCCTTTCGGAAATACGGTATCGCGGTGGCCCATCAACAGCACTGGCTTCTCGTTGCTGCCGGGCTTGGTCACCGAAGCATGCAGCGCATCGCCGAACACATCATGCGGCTCGCGGGAGAATTCGATGCCGTGCTCGGCAAAGTGCTGCTCGAACCGCGCGGCCACCGCATCGACGCCGGGCTTGTCGTAGGAGCCGGAGTCGATGTTCACGACATCGCGCAACAGGTCGATCATCGGCTGCTTTTGCAACGCGAGCCATTCGGTGATCTGGGATTCGGTGGACATGGGATTTCCTTTGAAACTTTTACTCTGACTCATCGGTAGCGCTTCCCTCGCCCCGCACTTGCGGGGAGAGGGTGGCTCGAACACGCGAGGCGGGTTCGAGACGGGTGAGGGGCTCTTGCGGGTGAAACACCGGCTCCCCCTCACCCAGAGCCTCGCTGACGCGAGGCTCCGACCTTTCCCCGCGTAAGAGCGGGGAGAGGTAAAGAACACAGGGTTTCGGCTACACCGCCATCGCCGGCTCGGCCTTCGCCGTCGCCTGCTTCATCATCCTGGCGATGTACTCGCCTATCACCACCGTGGTGAGATGGGTGTTGGCACGACAATCCGACGGCATGATGGAGGCGTCCGCCACGCGCAGGCCCCTCATGCCCTTCACGGTGCCATCCGGATTGACCACGCCGTTCGCGTCATTGAAGCCGCTCATGCGGCAGCTACCGGCGGCGTGCTGGATGTCGCCGGTGTCGCGGCGCAGGATCGCCTCGAGCTCCGATGTCGGCAAGGCCGCGGCCTGCGGCAGCGTCAGTTCGGTGTCGATCAGGCGGATCCACTCGGCCTTGTCGGCCAGCGCCGGCTGGGTGGTGAGCACCGCGAGGCGCTTCACCGCATCGACCATGCGCAGCATATCGCGCGGGTCCGCCAGCATGTTCTCCTCGACGATCGGATCGATCGAGGCGTCGGTCGAAGCCAGCTTCAGCGTGCCGCGCGAATAGGCGTTGAATAGGCCGGCGCCGATCGCAGCGGGGACGCCGATGCCGCGGTGGTTGAAGGCGATCAGGATCATGTCGCGCTTGCCGCCGTTGGCGAGACCCGACGAATAGGTCACGCAGCAGTTGGTGTGGCGTGTATCCGGGTCGGTGGCGCGCAGTTCTTCCTTGAGCTGCACGGTGGCGCGGAACAGCGGATGGTCGAAGAAGTGGCGGCCGACCGGCAGGTCCTTCTCGACTTTGAGGCCTATCGCCTTCAGCTCGTCGGCGGGGCCGATGCCGGAGCGCAGCAGGATCGCCGGACTATGGATCGCGCCGGCGCACAATACGATTTCGCGCGCGCTGATGACGGAGGTGCCCTGCCCGTCGATATGCACGATTACGCCGGTGGCCTGGCCGTCCTTGAGGACCAGGCGGTCGACCAGCGCATGACCGCGGATCTCCAAATTGGCGCGGCCGCGCGCCGGCTCCAGATAGGCTTCGTTGGTGGTGATGCGCCGGCTATCGATGCTGTTGATCGGATAGCAGGCGGCGCCCTCGCCGTCGGCGCCGTTGACATCCTCGCACCATGGATAGCCCGAGGCCAACGCGGCGTCGCGCAGGCCGCTATCGACCGGACCCCACTTCTGCGGCGGCGCGCGGTAGATCGGCAGCGGCCCGCCCTTGCCATGGCCGGGGGTATTGCCGAACTCGAAGTCATCCTCGATCACCGAGAACAGCGGCATCACCTCTTTCGCCGACCAGCCGGTGGCGCCATTGGCCGCCCATTCGTCGAACGCGGCGGCGACGCCGCGGATCGCGATCTGGCCGTTCATCATCGAGGAGCCGCCGAGCCCCTTGCCGCGCCAGTAGAAGCGCGCGTCCTGCCCCGCCACCCGGCGCGTCAGGAGATTCGGCCACTGCCACTTCTCCTGGTATTCGCGGTTGTGGATGATCGGAATCGGATTGGGTGTGCGAACCTCCCAGGGCGCCTCATCGGCGCGCCAGTCGAGACCGGCTTCCAGCAGCAGCACGCGCTTGCCGGAATCCTCGGAGAGCCGGGCAGCGACCGCGGCGCCGGCAGAGCCGCCGCCGACAACAATGACATCATACATCGGATTACTTCTCGATATTCCAGAAGATCGGGATAGCGGACGGGATCAGTCCGCGGAGCGTAGCACGGTAGGCGGCGGGCTGGGCGAACTGGCCCCACGGAATCGCCGGCGCCTGATCGTACATCACGGCCTGGATCTCCGCAGCGATCTTCTTGCGATCGGCTTCTTCCGGCGCCTTGCCGAAGGCCTCCAGCAGCGGTGTGAGGCGCGAGTCGCACTGCCAGCCGGTGAAGTCGACGCAGTTGAACGCCACCATCACATTGGTCAGCGGCGAACCGAGATCGAAACCGCCGGCGTGAACGCCGTAGACGCTCCAGCCATCCTTCTTGGTGCGGCGCGCCAGCACGGAAGCCCAGTCCATCACCTGCAGGTCGACATTGAAGCCGGCCGTCTTCAACTTGTCGGCGAGCACCTGCGCGGAAACGCGCGGCGCCTCGAGATCGTTGGCCTGCATCACGATGACGGGCTCGCCGGCATATTTGGTCAGCTTCAGCGCCGCCTTGGCGGCCTCGACAGATGGCTTGGCCGCCGCTTCGCTGCCGGCCTTGGTGTCATAGGTGGTACCGCAGGTGAAGAACGAAGCGCAGGGCTGCGCGTACTTGGCGTCAAGGCCGAGCCCGTCTAGCACTTCGCTCTGGTCCACCAACTTCCACAGCACGCGGCGGATCGCCGGATCGTCGAACGGCTTCGCCGCAGCGTTGAGGCGGTAGGCGCCGGCGAACTGGTTGCCGCCAGTGAAATTGACGATCTTGACCTTGCTGTTCTTCTCGAGCAGCGGCAGCAGATCGAACGGCGCATACTGCATGAAGTCGATTTCACCGGTCTGCAGGGCGGAAGCGGCGGTGGAACCGTCGGGTATGACACGGATTTCCAGCGTATCGACATTGACGCGCTTGCCGCCGGCGAGGAAATCCGCGGGCTCGGAACGCGGCACGTAATCGGCGAACTTCTTCAGGATCATGCGATCGCCGGTGCGGTGATCGGCCTTGCTGTAAACGAACGGACCGGAGCCGACGATGTCGGTGATGCGCTGGTCGCCGGGGGTCTTGGCAATGCGCTCCGGCATCATGAAGGCGACCGGGCTGACCGGATTGCCGAGCGCGTCGATCACCAGGCCGGACGGCTCCTTCAGCGTCAGCACGAAGGTCTTGGCGTCGGACGGCTCCAGCGAGGCCGTGACGGCGAAGATGCGGCGGCCGAGCGCGTTGCGGCCGCCCCAGCGGCGCAGCGAGGCGACGCAGTCGGCGGCGGTGACCGGCGCGCCGTCGTGCCACTTCAATCCATCGCGCAGCGTGAAGGTGTAGGTCAGGCCGTCCGGCGAGACCTTATAGTCCTGCACCATCTGCGGCTTGACCTCGCCTTTGGAATCCTTCGCGAACAGGGTGTCGAACACCATGTAGCCGAAGGTGCGCGAGATGTAGGCGGTGGAGAAATGCGGATCGAGGGTAACGATTTCCGCCTCCAGCACCGCGACCAGATTGCTGGCGGCATGGGCCGGCGTCATGGCCGGTACCGCAACGACCGCAAGCGAAAACAGCGCGGGGATGAAAGCCTTCAATCTAGACATGGGACCCTTTGAGGTTCGTGAGAAACGATCTGATAAAAACGACGGTCGCGGCGGACGCAGACGCCATCAGAAGCAATCCCCGTGCCGCATGCGATGAAGCAGTCATGTCGCTGAGGCTGCCTGCCGCGCGTTTGCAGCGACCGCTTGCGACATCGCGGCGTTCACCGGCAGGTTGGAAGCCGGTCACCACCAGACACCGGCTTTGCTACGGCTGCGCCATGCCAGTTAAGATTTTTTGGGCGAGATCATGGCCATATAGTCAAATAATATGACTAGTCAGCACAATTCTACCGTGCAATAAATTCTCCCGCATCGAGACGCTCGCAGAAGCGTCGGCACATATGGGAGAACGCTCATGATTCGCATGACCCTCACCGGCCTGCTCGCCACCGCTCTGGCCGGCTTTGCCTGCCAGGTCTCCGCCGCCCAGCTCACCATCGGATTTTCCCAGATCGGCTCGGAATCCGGCTGGCGCGCGGCGGAGACTTCGGTTTCCAAATCCGAAGCCAAGAAGCGCAACGTCAACTTCAAGATCGCCGACGCGCAGCAAAAGCAGGAAAACCAGATCAAGGCGATCCGGTCCTTCATCGCGCAAAAGGTCGATGCCATTTTCCTGGCGCCGGTGGTGTCCACCGGATGGGATGCGGTGCTGAAGGAAGCGCAAGCCGCCAAAATTCCGGTCGTGCTGCTCGATCGCGACATCGATCCGTCCGGCAAGGAGCTGTATCTCACCGCGGTGACCTCCGACAGCGTGCATGAGGGCGAGGTCGCCGGCGACTGGCTGGCCAAGACCGTCGGCAGCAAGGCCTGCAACGTGGTCGAACTGCAGGGCACGGTGGGCGCCAGCGTCGCCGCCAACCGCAAGAAAGGTTTTGATACGGCCGTCGCCAAGCACGCCAATCTCAAGGTGGTGCGCAGCCAGACCGGCGACTTCACCCGCGCCAAGGGCAAAGAAGTGATGGAAAGCTTCATCAAGGCCGAAGGCGGCGGCAAGAACATCTGCGCGGTCTATGCCCACAATGACGACATGATGGTCGGCGCGATCCAGGCCATGAAGGAAGCCGGCCTGAAGCCGGGCAAGGACATCCTCACCGTTTCGATCGATGCGGTGCCGGATATCTTCAAGGCGATCGCTGCCGGCGAGGCCAATGCCACCGTCGAGCTGACGCCGGACATGGCGGGACCGGCGTTCGATGCCATCATCGCCTGGAAGGACAAGGGCACCGTGCCGCCGAAGTGGATTCAGACCGAGTCGAAACTCTACACGGCGGCCGACAACCCGCAGAAGATTTACGACAGCAAGAAGGGCCTGGGCTACTAGGCCCGGGTGGCGGTGACGCCCCTTCTTGAAACGCGCGGGCTGACCAAGAGCTTCGCCGGCGTCTGCGTGCTCGACCATGTCGATTTCACGCTGCGCGCCGGCGAGATTCACGCGTTGCTCGGCGAAAACGGCGCCGGGAAATCGACGCTGATCAAGCTGGTCACCGGCGTGGTGTCGCGCGACGCCGGCACGGTGCTGCTCGACGGCGCCGCGGTCGATCTGCGTTCCGCCGATGCCGCGTTGAGCGCCGGCGTTGCGACCGTCTATCAAGAGGTCAACATGCTGCCGAACCTCTCGGTGGCGCAGAACCTGTTTCTCGGCCGGCAGCCGACACGATTCGGCTTCGTCCGCGAAAGCGAGATGCGCCGCCGCGCGACCGTATTGCTGAACGAGTTCGGGCTCGACATCGATGTCGCGGCACCACTCGGCGACTATTCCGTCGCGGTGCAACAGATCACCGCCATCGCGCGCGCCGTGGACATGTCGGCCCGCGTGCTGATCCTCGACGAGCCCACCGCCAGCCTCGACAAGCACGAGGTCGAAATCCTGTTTGCAGCGATGCGGCAGCTCGCAGGCCGCGGCATCGGCATCGTGTTCGTGACCCACTTCCTCGACCAGGTCTATGCGATCAGCGACCGCATCACGGTGCTGCGCAACGGCCGACTGGTCGGCGAGCGCGAGACCGCAAAGCTGCCGCGGATGGAGCTGGTGCACATGATGCTCGGCCGCGAACTCAGCGAGGTCACGGTCGCGCGAAGCCATCACGTCGCCGGCATGGCGCATCCGCCCTACGCGGTGTTCCGGCAATTCGGCAAGGCCGGCACGATCGCGCCGTTCGATCTGGAGCTGCGCAGCGGAGAAGTCGTCGGCCTCGCCGGCCTGCTCGGCTCCGGTCGCACCGAGACCGCGCGGCTGGTGTTCGGCGCCGATCGCGCCGACGTGGGAACCGCGACTGTCGATGGCCGGGCCGCCCGGCTGCATTCGCCGCGCGACGCCGTGCAACTCGGCTTCGGCTACTGCCCGGAAGAGCGCAAGACTGACGGCATCGTCGCGGAGTTGACGGTGCGCGAAAACATCGTGTTGGCGCTGCAGGCGCGACGCGGGTTGTTGAAGCCGCTGTCGCGCCGCGAGCAGGACGAGATCGCGACGCGCTTCATCAAGTTGCTCGACATCCGCCCGGCCGATCCGGAACGCCCGATCGGCCTGCTGTCCGGCGGCAACCAGCAGAAGGCGCTGTTGGCGCGCTGGCTGGCGATTTCGCCGCGGCTGCTGATCTTGGACGAACCAACCCGCGGCATCGACGTCGGTGCCCACGCCGAGATCATCCGGCTGATCCGCCAGCTCTGCGCCGACGGTCTGGCGCTACTGGTGATCTCCTCGGAGCTGGAGGAGATCGTCACCTATGCCGACCAGGTCATCGTGCTGCGCGAACGCGCCCACGTTACCGCCTTGACCAGTGACGCCATCAACGTGACGTCGATCCTCGCAGCGATCGCGGCCGACCTGCCGCGTGCAGCGTAAGGGAACATGGAAGATGGCGCTTCGTTTGCCGCGTTCCGGCGTTCCGCAAGTCCTGGCATTTCTGGCGATCCTGGCCATCAACTGGACAGTGTCGCCGCAGTTCTTCGATATCAGGCTGCAGGACGGACGGCTGTTCGGCAGCCTGATCGACGTCTTCAACCGCGGGGCGCCGGTGGCGTTGCTGTCGCTCGGGATGGTGCTGGTGATCGCGACCCGCGGCATCGATCTCTCGGTCGGCGCGGTGATGGCGATCTCCGGCGCCATCGCGGCAAGCCTCGCCGACACGCATCCGTTGCCGGTGGTGCTGGCCGCGGCGCTCGGCGCCGGCCTGCTGTGCGGCCTGTGGAACGGGCTGCTGGTGGCCGTTCTCGGCATCCAGCCGATCGTCGCCACGCTGATCCTGATGGTCGCCGGCCGAGGCATCGCGCAGCTCATCACCGAAGGCCGCATCGTCACCTTTACCGCGCCGGAGCTGGTGTGGTTCGGCGGCGGCTCCGTGCTTGGCATTCCCGCGCCGGTCGCGATCACGCTCGGCATGCTGCTCGTCACGCTCATACTGGTGCGCGGCACGGCGCTCGGACTGATGATTGAAGCCACCGGCGGCAATGCCCGCGCCAGCGCGCTGGCCGGCGTCGGCACGACAGCCATGACCATGGCCGTCTATGTCTGGTGCAGTCTGTGCGCGGCCTTGGCGGGCATCATTGCCGCCGCAGATATCCTCGGCGCCGATGCCAACAATGCCGGCCTGTGGCTCGAGCTCGATGCCATCCTGGCGGTGGTGATCGGAGGCACCTCGCTGTTCGGCGGGCGCTTCAGCCTGGTGTATGCGGTGCTCGGCGCGCTGATCATCCAGGCCATGAACACCGGCATCCTGCTGTCCGGCTTCCGGCCGGAATTCAACCTGGTGGTCAAGGCGGTGGTGGTGCTGGTCGTGCTGCTGATGCAATCGCCGCGTCTGTCCGGTCTCGGCCTGCTGCTGTCGAGGGTTTCGAAATGAACCGGCTGTTTCCCGTCCTGGTCACTACCGCGGTCTTCCTGATCGGCTTCGTGGTGTGTTCACTGCAATTCCCAAACTTCGCCTCGACGCGCGTGGTCGCCGACCTGCTCACCGACAACGCCTTTCTCGGCATTGTCGCCACCGGCATGACGTTTGTGATCATTTCCGGCGGTATCGACTTGTCGGTCGGCGCGGTGATCGGATTCACCACCGTGTTCCTGGCGCTCGCCATCCAGCAGCTCGGCATTTCGCCCTGGCTGGCCTTTGCCGCGATCCTGATCGTCTGCGCTGCATTCGGCGCGGCGATGGGCGCCGTGATTCAATATTTCGACTTGCCGCCGTTCATTGTCACCCTTGCCGGCATGTTCCTGGCCAGAGGCGCCAGTTTCCTGATGTCCACCGAGTCGATCCCGATCAATGCGCCGCTGTATTCGGAGCTTCCCGACTACGCCATCAAGCTGCCCGGCGACGGGCAACTCACGGTGATCGCCATGATCATGCTCGCGGTGTTCGCGTTCGGCATCGTGCTGCTGCACTTCACCCGGTTCGGCGCCAATGTCTATGCGCTCGGCGGCAGCCGCGTGACGGCGGCGCTGATGGGCGTCCGGATCGGGCGGGTGACCATTCTGATCTACACGCTGTCCAGCGTGCTCGCCGGGCTGTCGGGTATCGTGTTTTCCTTCTACACCTCGGCCGGCTACTCGCTGTCGGCGGTCGGCGTGGAGCTCGATACCATCGCCGCGGTGGTGATCGGCGGTACGCTGCTGGCCGGCGGCTACGGCTTCGTGTTCGGCACCTTCGTCGGCGTGCTGATCCAGGGCTTGATCCAGAGCTACATCAATTTCGACGGCACGTTGTCGAGCTGGTGGACCAAGATCGCGACCGGCATCTTGCTGTTTGCCTTCATCGTGCTCCAGCAGGCGATGGTCGGCTTCGCCCGGCGTCGGAGCCGGCGCGCCGTGGGAGTGACGCTGTCGTGAGCCCTCAACTGGTCAGTATCCCGACGCGGCGCGCGCATTCGAACTATGCCGAGGTTGCCCGCAGCATCGGCATCGACATCATCTCCGGCCGATACGCCGAAGGCACCCGGCTGCCCGGCGATGCCGAGCTGATCCTGAGGTTCGCCGTCTCGCGCCCGGTACTGCGCGAAAGCGTCAAGACGCTGGTGGCGAAGGGGTTGCTCACCACCAAGGCGCGGGTCGGTACCGTCGTGCGCGAGCGCGCCGCCTGGAACATGTTCGACAGCGACGTGCTGGCCTGGCACCTCGACGCCGGCATCAACCAGCGCTTCCTGCGCGATCTCGCCGATATCCGGCTGGCGGTCGAGCCGCGCGCCGCCGCCCTGGCCGCCGCGCGGCGTTCCGACGCCGAAATCGCCGAACTGCACCGCAGCATGGCGTCCATGCACGCGGCGCCGTCTGACTCCACAGGCTTCGCCGACGGCGACCTCAGCCTGCACATCACGGTGGCCAATGCCTCCGGCAATCCGTTCATGCGCTCGATCGGCGGGGTGATCGAGGCGGCGCTGCGCGCCTCGTTCCTGCTCAGCGCACCCGTGGAGGAAGCGGAGCGCGCCATCGTCCTCGCTTCGCACCAGCGGATTGTCGATGCCATCGAGAACAAGGACGCGAAGACGGCGGCCGCCATGATGACCAAGGTGATCCTGAACGGCCTGCGTCGCCACGGCGCGGCGGGTGAGGGTGAGGGTGAGGTTGAAAGCGTGGTGGGTAGCCCAATGAAAAACAATAGATCAGGCAAGGGGCCGCAGTCATGAACCCGATCCGGATCGGCATTGTCGGCCTCGGCAAGATCGCGCGGGACCAACACGTACCGGCTATCGCGGCCACGTCCGGCATTGAGCTCACGGCGATCGCCAGCCGCAACGCGACGCTCGACGGCGTTCGTCATTTCGCGACGCTCGACGAGCTGCTGGCGCAGGCGCCGGAGATCGATGCGGTGGCGCTGTGCACGCCGCCGCAGGTACGCCGCGCGCAGGCGGCTGCGGCACTGGCGGCCGGCCGCCATGTGCTGCTGGAAAAGCCGCCCGGCGCGACGGTCGCGGAGCTGGCGCCGCTGATCGCCGCGGCGGAGGAGACGGGCAAGACATTGTTTGCAAGCTGGCATTCCCGCTTCGCGCCAGCGGTCGAGCCAGCGCGGGCGTTCCTTGCCAACCGCGAGCTGCGCTCGGTGCAGATCATATGGAAGGAGGATGTCCGGGTCTGGCATCCCGGCCAGCGCTGGATCTTCGAGCCGGGCGGGCTCGGCGTGTTCGATCCCGGCATCAACGCGCTGTCGATCCTGACCCGCATCCTGCCGCGGCCGTTTTTCCTCACCGAGGCCGAACTCGCATTCCCGGAAAACCGCGCGGCGCCGATCGCGGCGAAGCTGGATTTCGCCGACACGGATGGCGCGCCGATCCATGCCGACTTCGATTTCCTGCAGACCGGAGACCAGACCTGGGAGATCCGCGTCGAGACGGGCGACGGCTGGCTGACGCTGTCATCCGGCGGCGCCAGACTGAGCTTTGCCGGCGTCGCGATCGTCGACGAGAAGCCGGCGGAATATCCCGGGCTCTATGCCCACTTCGTCGATCTGATCCGGCGCGGCGCGTCGGATGTCGATCTTACGCCGCTGGTCCATGTGGCGGATGCCTTCATGCTGGGCCGGCGTATCGTCGTTGCCCCGTTCGAGGAATGACCATGACAACTGCCATCACCCGCGACGTTTTCGGTCACCTGCCCGACGGCACCGCCGTGGAGCGCGTGCGGCTCCGCACCGCCGAGGGTTTCGAAGCGCACGTCATCACCTACGGCGCCGCGCTGCAGACGCTGCTGGTGCCGGACCGCGGCGGTGAGGTCGCCGACGTGGTGCTCGGCTTCGACGACCTCGCCGGCTACACCGTGCCGCGGCGCTATTACGGCATGACCATCGGCCGCTACGCCAACCGCATCGCCGGCGCGGGCTTTGAACTGGACGGCGTGCGCGTCACGCTTGCCACCAACGAGGCGCCGAACGCGCTGCACGGCGGCGTCGAGGGTTTCAGCCGCAAGGTCTGGACCATCGTCGGCACCGAGGATGGTCCGGCTCCCGCGGTGACGCTGGCGATGCACAGCCCGGACGGCGATGAAGGTTATCCCGGCGCCCTCGACGTTCGGGTCACCTACCGCATCTCCGCGCCGGGCGAACTCACCCTCGACTATTCCGCCAGCAGTTCCAGGCTGACCGTGGTCAGCCTGACCAATCACAGCTTCTTCAATCTCGACGGCGCGGCGAGCGGACGCGATATCCTCAGCCACCGCCTGAGCATTGCCGCCGACGCTTTCCTCGCAATCGACGAAAGCAGGATCCCGTTGCCGGGATCGCCGCGTGACGTCACGGACACCCCGTTCGATTTCCGCGACGCAAATGACATCGGCGCCCGCATTCACGATGCCGACGAGCAGTTGCAGCTCGGCCGCGGGTACGATCACAATTTTTGCCTGCCCCCGGCCGAGGGCCTGCGCTTCGCCGCCCGCGTCGAGGCGCCAGATTCCGGCCGGGTCATGGAATTGCACACCAACCAGCCCGGCCTGCAATTCTACTCCGGCAACTATCTCGACGGCTCCGTGACCGGGAAATACGGCCGCCTGCATCGCCAGTTCGATGCGCTGTGCCTGGAGCCGCAGAACTGGCCCGACGCGCCGAACCGTCCGGATTTCCCTTCGGCACAGCTCGAGCCCGGCAAAACCTATCGCAACCGCACGCTCTACCGGTTTTCGACAACCTGAAAGACCGCCATGCGCGATTTCAGCAACAGCCGGATCGAACCGCAGCTCGAAATCGTCCCGACGGCGATCCTGTCCGCGCATCGCTGTCATCTCGGCGAAGGCGCGAACTACGACTCGGCCTCCGACACCGCCTGGTGGTTCGATATCCTGGATCGCCGGCTGTTCGAGGCACACCTTGGCAGCGGCGCCATCACCACGCACGCGCTGCCGGCGATGGCCAGTGCGCTTGCTTTCATCGATCACGGCCATCAACTCCTGTCCGCGGAGAACGGGCTCTACATCCGCGATCTTGCCAACGGCAAACTGACATTGCACACGCCGATCGAGGCCGACAATCCCGCGACCCGCTCCAATGATGCCCGGGCGCATCCCTGTGGCACGTTCTGGACCAGCACCATGGGGCGCAAGGCCGAACAGGGCGCCGGGGCGATCTATGCCTTGCACCGGGGTGAACTAACGCAACTGTTCGCCGGTCTCAGCATCCCGAATGCGATCTGCTTCGCACCCGATGGCGCCACCGGCTATTTCACCGATACGCGAGACAATGTCCTACTCCGCGTCGCGCTCGATCCCGCCACCGGCCTTCCGGATGGTGCACCTGTCGCGCTCTATGTACATCGCGGCGAAGGCGGCCTCGACGGCGCTGTGGTGGACGCGGAGGGGCTGATCTGGTGCGCGCGCTGGGGCGGCGGCTGCGTCGATGCCTATTCGCCCGCCGGCGACCGGGTGCGGACCCTGCGGGTGCCGGCCCGGCAGCCGAGTTGCCCGGCGTTCGTCGGCGCCGACTTTCGGCAAATGCTCGTGACATCCGCCTATCAGGGAGTGGATGAAGCCGCGCGCAGCGCCGATCCGGAACACGGCCGCACCTTTCTGCTTGATATCGGAACGCAGGGGCGGCCGGAACCGCGCGTCAAGATCGGGACGGCGTGATGCACATACTAGTACTTTCTCGAACTACAGGGACTTATCGAGATCGATCCGCTATGCTGAAGATCTCCGGGCGAACCAACAGGCGCGCGGCTGCGCGTGAAATCGATCCGCACAAGCGGTCAATGACGTTCAACGACGTCCAACGTGATGGGAGTGGAACATGAATTTTCTCAGGACGACTCTGTCTGCCGTGGCCCTTGCCGCCTTCGCATTCGCCGGTTCGGCAGTTGCGCAGAACAAACCCACCGTCGGCGTGGCGATGCCGACGAAAGCCTCGGCGCGCTGGATCGCCGATGGCGACAACATGGTGAAGGTGCTGAAGGAGCGCGGCTACGGCACCGATCTGCAATATGCCGAGGACGACATTCCGAACCAGCTGTCCCAGATCGAGAACATGGTGACCAAGGGCGCCAAGGTACTGGTGATCGCCTCGATCGACGGCACCACGCTGTCCGATGTGCTCGCCCAGGCCAAGGCCAAGGGAATCACCATCATCGCCTACGACCGGCTGATCCGCGACACGCCGAATGTCGATTACTACGCAACCTTCGACAACTTCCAGGTCGGCGTGCTGCAGGCGCAGTCGATCGAGACCGCGCTGAAGCTGAAAGAAGGCAAAGGCCCGTTCAACATCGAACTGTTCGGCGGCTCGCCCGACGACAACAACGCCTACTTCTTCTATGACGGCGCCATGTCGGTGCTAAAACCCTATATCGACAGCGGCAAGCTGGTGGTGGCCAGCGGCCAGACCGGCATGAACAAGGTCTCGACCTTGCGCTGGGACGGCGCCACCGCCCAGGCGCGGATGGATAACCTGCTGAGCGCTTTCTACACCAACAAGAAGCTTTCGGCCGTGCTGTCGCCCTATGACGGCCTGTCGATTGGCATCCTGTCGTCGCTGAAGGGCGTTGGCTATGGCAGCGGCGACATGCCGATGCCGATCGTCACCGGCCAGGACGCCGAGGTGGCGTCGATCAAGTCGATGCTGCGCGGCGAACAGTATTCCACCATCTTCAAGGACACCCGCGACCTCGCCAAGGTTACCGCCGACATGGTGGACGCCACGCTGAGCGGCAAGACAGTCGAGGTCAACGACACCAAGACCTACAACAACGGCCGCAAGATCGTGCCGTCCTATCTGCTCAAGCCGGTGGCCGTGGACAAGAGCAACTGGGAAAAACTGCTGCTCGACAGCGGCTACTACAAGAAAGCGCAGTTTAATTGATATCTGCTCGAAGAACGGCGGTCGTGGACGTCACGCGAGGCCGTCGAGAACCAGTCGTAGGGTGGGCAAAGGCGCCCTTGCGCCGTGCCCACCGCAGCAGCTTACGAAGGAAGAGGTGGGCACGCTTCTCCGCGCTCCGCGCGGCGATGCTTTGCCCACCCTCCTTCCATAGAGCTTGAGTAAGACGTTCCCCGGAGCCCACCGATGAATGCCATTCTGGAAATGCGCGGCATCTCAAAATCCTTCACCGGGGTGAAGGCGCTGAGCGACGTCAGCTTCACCGTCGAGCCCGGCGAAATTCATGCGCTGGTCGGCGAGAATGGCGCCGGCAAATCGACCTTGATGGAGGTGCTGAGCGGGGTCTACCCGCACGGCAGCTACGAGGGCGCCATCGTATTCGACGGCGAGGAGCGGCGTTTTCGCGACATCACCGATTCCGAGGCGCTCGGCATCATCATCATCCATCAGGAACTGGCGCTGATTCCGCTGTTGTCGATCGCGGAGAACATCTTCATCGCCAATCCGCCGTCCCGCTTCGGCGTGATCGACCGCGACGCCGTCGATCGCCGGGCGCGCGAATTGCTCGTCACCGTCGGGCTCGACGAGGCGCCGGATACGCTGATTACCGATCTCGGGGTCGGCAAGCAGCAACTGGTGGAGATCGCCAAGGCGCTGTCCAAGAAGGTGCGCCTGCTGATCCTCGACGAGCCGACCGCCAGCCTCAACGAAACCGACAGCGCGGCGCTGCTCGACCTGCTGGTCGCGTTTCGCGCCCAGGGCCTGTCGGCGATCCTGATCTCGCACAAGCTGAACGAAGTCGCCCGCGTCGCCGACCGCATCACCGTACTGCGCGACGGCCGCACCGTCGATACGCTGGACTGCCACGCCGGCCCGGTGGAGGAAGACCGCATCATCCGCAAAATGGTGGATCGCGATCTCGCCCATCGCTACCCGCAGCGCGAACCGAAGGTCGGCGAGCCGGTGTTCGCCGTGCAGAACTGGTCAGTGTACCATCCGCTGCATGCCGACCGCCAGGTGATCAAGAACGTCGATTTTCACGTCAAGCGCGGCGAGATCGTCGGCATCGCCGGACTGATGGGCGCCGGCCGCACCGAATTCGCCATGAGCATTTTTGGCGGATCGTGGGGCCGGAGCATCACCGGCCACGCCACGCTGCACGGAAAGAAGATCGACGTCTCCACCGTGGGCCGCACCATCGATGCCGGCCTCGCTTATGTCACCGAGGACCGCAAGCAGTTCGGCCTGCTGCTGGCCTCCGACGTGCGCAAGAACATCACGCTGGCCAATCTCGACGGCGTCGCCAGCAACCGCATCATCGACGATGTCAGCGAGCTCAAGGTCGCCAACGACTATCGCAGCCGGATGCGAATCCGTTGTAACGACGTCTATCAGGAAGCGGGAAAGCTGTCCGGCGGCAACCAGCAGAAGGTGATGCTGTCGAAGTGGCTATTCACCGATCCGCAAGTGCTCATCCTGGACGAGCCGACCCGCGGCATCGATGTCGGCGCCAAATACGAAATCTACTGCATCATCAACGAACTCGCCGACGCCGGCAAAAGCGTCATCGTGATCTCGTCGGAAATGCCGGAGCTACTCGGCATCTGCGACCGCATCTGCGTGATGAACGAGGGCGCCTTCGTCGGTGAATTCACGGCGACCGAGGCGACGCAGGAAAAGATCATGCGCGCCATCATGCGCAAGGGAGACAAGACCCCATGAGCGACAAGACCGTAGCGGCCCCGGAGCCGCGCAAGCACGCCGGCTTCCTCAAGAACAATCTGCGCGAATACGGCATGCTGCTGTCGCTGTTCGCGATCATGCTGTTCTTCCAGGTGGGCACCGAGGGCACGCTGCTGCGCCCGCTCAACCTCACCAACCTGGTGCTGCAGAACAGCTACATCGTCATCATGGCGCTGGGCATGCTGCTGGTGATCGTCACCGGTCATATCGATCTGTCGGTCGGCTCGGTGGCGGGCTTTGTCGGCGCGGTAGCGGCGGTGCTGATGGTGCGCTACGGCGTGCATTTCATTCCGGCGACCATCATCTGCCTGGCCCTGGGCGGGCTGATCGGCGCGGCGCAGGGCTATTGGGTCGCCTATTTCAAGATACCCTCCTTCATTGTCACGCTGGCCGGCATGCTGGTGTTCAAGGGGCTGGCGCTGGCGATCCTGCAGGGGCAGTCAGTCGGCCCGTTCGCGCCGACGTTCCAGAAGCTGTCCTCGGGCTTCATCCCCGAACTGTTTCCCGACGCCGGCGTGCTGTACCCGACGTCGCTGCTGATCGGCGCGGCGCTCGCCGCCGCATTGGTGGCGATGAACATGAAAGCCCGGGCGCGACAGCAGAGCCATGGCATGGAGGCCGAACCGTATGGATTCTTCGTGTTCAAGAACGCGCTGCTGTTCGCCGCGATCGTCTATTTCACCTATCTGATCGCCTCGCATCGCGGCCTGCCGAACGTGCTGGTGATCATGATGGCGCTGATCGGAATCTATGCGTTCATCACCACCCGCACCACCGTGGGCCGGCAGATCTACGCCGTCGGCGGCAACGCCAAGGCCGCCAAACTGTCCGGCATCAAGACGGAGCGCTTGACGTTTTTCACCTTCGTCAACATGGGCGTGCTCGCGGCGCTCGCTGGCCTGGTATTCGCAGCAAGGCTGAACACCGCCACGCCAAAAGCCGGCCTCGGCTTCGAGCTCGACGTCATCGCCGCCTGTTTCATCGGCGGCGCCTCGGCCTATGGCGGAATCGGCCGCGTCGGCGGCGCGGTGATCGGCGCGCTGATCATGGGGGTGATGAACAACGGCATGTCGATCCTCGGCATCGGGATCGATTACCAGCAGGTGATCAAGGGCCTGGTGCTGCTCGGCGCGGTCTGCCTCGACGTCTACAACCAGAAACGCTGAACTGTCGCGCCGGGCCGTAAGCACATCACAAGGCCGAAAGCATGATCTGACGACCGGTCAAATCCGGCTCATGCTGATGTTGACGTTGCGGATCTCACTTTCCGACGTGATCGAGAACGACTGCCGATCACCCCGTGTCGAAACCGACAGGCTGGCGGAGAAGCCGGGCGCATCGACGACGGCCGAGATGGATCCGCCCTGCTCGCGCCCTGCGAGGCTCCCGGTGATTCCACGGCTGGTCTCGCTCCACGAGCCCGCGATGGTGCCCTGCCGGCTGACAAGATCGCTGCTCAGGTCGAAGCGGTAGCTGTCGCTGGCGCAACGCAGGCTCTGCAGCAGACGGGATTCGCCGCCGCTGACCTGATAGGTCGCCTTGCAGCGCAGCCGCTCTTTCGATCCGTCGGACAGCAAGATCGTTCCCGAGCCCGCCCAGGATCCTGCAAGCCCCGTGAAGGCCGGCGACTGCGCCGACGCCGGAATGGATATCAGGGCGAGCAAGGCCGAGGCCAGCACGAACGCCCGGATTGACGCGAACTCGGCGAATGAAAAATTCTTCATGGATTACTCCTGTTTCGGCGCGTGCGCGCCGGTTGCGAGGTTGGCGTTGAGCGTCAATTGCTGCTGGCGAGGCTTCGGGTATCCGCCGCGCGGGACAGCAGCGGAGCTTCGACATCGTCGGAAGGCGGAGACCTGGACCACAGACGGCCGCCTCGCGCCCTGTCGTAGCCGTATTCGAAAAGCGCACGCATATACGCCGTGTCGAAGCCGGAGCTCGGTGAGGCCGGGCGGTCGCCCTCGATGTAGGTGAGATTGAAGCCGTACTTGTTGCGGCGGGTGAAGGCGTAGGTGCTGTACAGGATCGAGCGGGTCTGGATCTTCGTCACCGTCGATGACGACCGCGCGGCGATCTCGATGGTTGAGTTGCGAACCAACTGGAATTCCCGTTCCACCTTGTTGTTGATCAGGATGTAGAGCTGCAAGTCGCCGGTCCTGCCGATGTTGGCGTCGCGCAGCAGGAAGGCCTCCGGCAACGTCAGGACGGGCGCGGTCACGCCGCCGTCGATGTGCATCTCCTCGAACCGTTTGCCATTCGCCTCGGCGGCAACCATCATCGGCGGGAACACCACGGGCAGGCTCGCCGACGCGGCGACGACGTCCCTGAAAAGGTCCAGCGCCGCTGGCGTGTGGAGTGAGGCAATCCGCCCCATGTCCCAGATTGCGGTGCGCTGAGAATCCAGATTGGTCGTGACGACGTACAACATGCGCCCCTTCGCGTGCTCGGCGGCGACGGCCGCGACGAAGTCGGCATCGATGTACTTTGCGACCAGTTCGCGCAGCCGGGTGTTTCCGAACAGGCCGGCACCGAAGATGGCGTTGAACGGATTGGGCGCATCGAGCAGGGTCTCGGCCACTCCGCTGGTGTAAACCTCCCGCAGGGTCGCGTCATAGCGAGAACCGAGGAACGCGAACGGGGCGATCAGCGCGCCGGTGCTGACGCCTGATACGATCGAGAATGACGGGCGCGTGCCCGCGTCTGTCCAGCCGTTCAGCACGCCGGCGCCGTAAGCGCCGTCCGCGCCGCCGCCCGACAGCGCCAGATAGGTGCGCGGTCCTCGCGCGGCGATCTGATTCTTGTCATTTCGGAACGTGGCGGCGGGCTCGTCGGCGTAACGCCGCAGGTCCGCAAGATCGAGCACGCGCGCCGCGGAGGCATCGGCGACGCCGTATGGCGTCCTGGGAAGCGACGAACAGCCGGCCAGAACAAGACTCACAGCCGAAACGACGAGAAGCGAGACGGACGCCCGACGACGGAGGCGATGCATGACATGTCCGGTTGAGGGAAGAGCGATCATGGGCGCTGGACCGCTCCCTGAGGGCGGCTTTGTGATCCGGCCTGGCTAGACGTTGCGTCCTGTCGGCGGGCCGATTCGAGATAATCGCGATGGATGGCCTGGACGGTCTTCCGTTCGTCGAACTTGACCCGCCAGCTGCTCGGAGATCCACGACCCACGATGACCCCTTCGCGGTCCCCGTACTTGGGATGCCGTTCGCGGCCGAGAGCGCTCATCCGGACGCGGGCACCGCGGAACAACAGTCGGGCTTCGTCGTGCCGTGGTGCAATTTCGAAATCGAATTTCATGCGAGCAATCCAGTGAGTAATCACTCACTAATATTGACTGACCCGAAAGTCAATAGCGCTCTGCTGCGTGATCTGATATTCAGGGAATATGGATGCTGGAATGAAGAAACGAGCCCGCCGAAAGGCGGAACGACCTGCCGAGATTCTCGACGCGGCGTTCGAGGAATTCGTCAAGAACGGCTACGCCGCGACCCGGCTCGAGGATGTCGCCGCCCGCGCGTCGGTGACCAAGGGTACGATCTACTTCTATTTCGAGACCAAGGAGCGCGTGTTTGATGAGATGGTGCGGCACAAGTCGCGCGCGCTGTTTCCCGAGCTTGAAAGCTATGCCCGGAGCCTCGAAGGGCCTTACAAGCAACGCCTTCACGCGCTCATCGTCTTCGTCTACGGAAAGATCGCCGAGGACAGGGCAGCGCGCGAAACGCTCCGCTTCCTGATCGCCGAGGGCTCCCGCTTCCCCGACCTGGTGGACCGGCACTACGACGAATTTGTGGAGCCCGTCATCGACCAGTTCAAGAGTGTAATCGATGGCGGCATTGCCGCAGGCGAATTCCGTGCGTCGCCGGCCACGGCCTTCCCGGAAATCGTCATGAGCCCGGCGCTGCTGTTAAGCCTATGGTCGATGTTGTTCGGCACGCGGAGGCAGATCGACGTCGCGGCCTTCACCGACGCCAGCATCGATCTTTTGATGAAAGGGCTCGGACTTCCGGATTGAAATAGCTGAACCGATGGGCGATACGAGAAAATTCGCGCTCGACCAAACCACAATGCCCGAGAATGTTCTCGTACCGGCGTCTCCCTCGGACTATGCTGTCATCACCACCTTGATGCATCCCTCTTTCTTGTCGCGGAAGGTCTCATAGAGCGACGGCCCATCCTCCAGTTTAGCGCGGTGCGTAATGATGAAGCTGGGATCGATTTGGCCTTCCTCGATTCGTCGCAGCAGGTCGAGCGAGTAGCGGTTGACGTGGGTTTGTCCGGTACGAATCGTCAGCCCCTTGTTCATGGCGGCGCCAAACGGGATCTTGTCCAGAAAGCCGCCATACACGCCGGGCACCGAGACGATGCCGCCCGGCCGGCATGCCATGATCGCCGCGCGCAGCACGTGTGGCCGATCAGTACCAAGCAGCACGGCGGCCTTGGCCTTGTCGATCACGGCGTCGAACGAGGCGGTGGCATGGGACTCGGCACCAACGGCGTCGATACACTTGTCCGGTCCATTGCCGCCCGTCATGTCCTTCAGCTTCTCGAGGATCGTGGCGTCCTCCTCGTCGAAATTGATCGTCTCGGCGCCCGCCATGCGCGCCAGCGCCAACCGCTCCGGCACGTTGTCGATGGCGATCACGCGCGCGGCACCGAGCATCAGCGCGCTCTTGATGCAGAACTGTCCCACCGGACCGCAGCCCCAGATCGCGACCACGTCGGCCGGTTCGATCTCGCAA